>QHTD01000431.1 GCA_003220675.1 Candidatus Rokuibacteriota bacterium
TAGCGCCGGGCTTCGTCCTCGTCCCGCAGCGGGGCGCGGATCTCGGTGACAGGCTCGCGAACAGCCTGGGCGAGCTCCTGGACAAAGGCCACCGGGGTGCGCTCGCGATCGACAGCGATACGCCGACGCTGCCCCTCGGATTCCTGCAGCAGGCGCTCGACCTTGTCACGACGCCCGAGATCGACGTGGTGCTCGGCCCCACGGAGGATGGCGGCTACTACCTGATCGGGCTCCGGACGGTGCACCGTGAGCTGTTCGAGGCGATGGTGTGGAGCACGAGTCAGGTCCTCCCGGAGACCATGCGGCGCGCCGATGCAAAGGGACTCCGGGTTGCATGCCTTCCGCCGTGGTACGAC
>QHTD01000433.1 GCA_003220675.1 Candidatus Rokuibacteriota bacterium
GGCGACGACGAAGTGCCAGTCGCGCGGCTCGGTGGGCGCCTTCGACACGTCGACCTCGAGCTGGTACACGCCGTCGGGATAGTTCGACTTGAGGCTCCACACCCAGCGGGGTGGGGCCATGGCGAACGCGCGCCCCGCCGCCGCGTCGAACGCCAGCACCTGAGGCCCGAGATCGCCGTTGGGGTCGGAGACCTCCAGCTTGATGATCGCGGCCTTGCCCTTCCGCGTCTCGCTCGGGACGAACTCGACCCGCTTGATGACGGGGTCGTTCGCCCTCGTGGGCTCGGGCACGAGCACGACCTCGACCTCCAGCGTTGCGCCGGTCTCCACCCTCACCGCATTCGGCTTGTAGATGTACCCGCTCGAGTACGCGTGCAGCCCGTACTGGCCGCCTTCAGCGAGCTCGATCCGGAAGCGGCCGCTCGCATCGACCAGCGCCCCGCGGTCCCAGCGGTTGTTGTGGATCTCCCCTTTCTCGAGCAGCACCAGGCCCGGGAGCGGCTGGCCGCTCTGGCTCCGCATCATGCCCGTGATCGCCGTCACCGCGTCCGCGCCAGGCGGGAGCATGAGCGCCATGAGCCAGAGTGCGAGGGAGATGGAGAGGATGGTGCGAGTCATGCTGCCTCCTTCGTTACGGCGCGCCGCCGACCGGCCGGCCGGCGAGCCGCGACATTAGAAAGGCGATGACGTCAGCGGTCGGCTGACCGTCCCGCCCGGGAGATGGAAGGTCCGGCCGGTGTCGTCCGAGGAAGCCCTCGAGCGACTCGACCTGGCCGTTCGCCGCGCGCGGGAAGCGGAGCACGGCGGGAGCAACGGCGCCGGGGTCGTGGCAGCTCTGGCACCGGCGCGCGTAGAGCCACTCGCCGCGTCCGACGCTCTCGGCGAGTGCCTGAAGCCGGCCGTCGAAGACGGGCTGGCCCGCGACGATCCCCGGCGAGACCGGCACACCGGCGCCGCGCCAGGTCAGATACGCGGTGATCGCAAGGGCCGCCCGCTCCGAGTCGGCGAGCCCGTAATGACGCTGCACCGCCTCGGCATTCGCCTGAAGCAGCGTCATCACGCGACCCTCGGGCGGCGGCAGCGGTCTGTACTTTGGGAAGCTCGCCGCCCATCCACGCGTCTCGTCGGGATCGTGGTGACACGTGGCGCACGCGACAGGGTCCCGAGGGTCGGGCGAGCTCTTCCACCGTTGCTCGCCCTCGGCGACGAGTTGCCCGAGGCTACCCCCCGGCGCCCCCGCCAGAGCCTGCCCGGCCCAGACTACCGCGATCAACCCCGGCGCGATGGAGCGGATCATCACGCTCGAGCGCTCACACGCTCCCGCGTTGGTTATCGCCGCGAGGCGTCGCGTGGATGAGGGTCAAGGCGCCCACGGTGAGGAAGCCCGTCGTGTAG
>QHTD01000432.1 GCA_003220675.1 Candidatus Rokuibacteriota bacterium
CTCCCTTCGGGAGGACCTCGTGGAGCTGCCCAACGGACGCACCACGATCTATGGTGTCGTGAGCTGCGGAGAGTGCGTGGGCGTCCTCCCGTTCCTCGATCGCGACACCGTCCTCCTGGTCCGGCAGTACCGGTACGTGGCCGGCCGGACGACGTGGGAGATGCCCACTGGCGGGGTCCATGCCGGGGAGTCGGTGGAGGAGGCGGCCCAGCGCGAGCTCGGGGAGGAGGTCGGTTACCGGGCCGGCCGGCTGATTCCCGTGAGCACCTATCACACGAGCAAGAGCATCATGGACGAGACCGCTTGCCTCTTCCTGGGCGAGGAGATGGTGAAGCTCGCGCTTCCTCCGGACGAGACGGAATTCATCGAGATCCGCCCGTTCCCGTTCCGGGAGGTCCTGGAGCTGGTGCTGTCAGGCGAGATCGTGGACAGCATGAC
>QHTD01000288.1 GCA_003220675.1 Candidatus Rokuibacteriota bacterium
AGGCGCATCGCGAGGTACACGGACGTCGCGATCGGTGCGTCCGTCACGTAGTCGGCCGCCTCCATCAGCTCCTGGATCTTCCGAATCTCGTCACGCATGTCCAGTCATTGTACATGAAGCTTCGCGTAGTCCTCGGGCGTGTCGACGTCGGGCGGCATCGGGAGGTCGAACGCGACGCGCTCGACGCGCGCAGGCAGCGCGTCCACCACCGAGCGCGCCCCTCCATCGCCGGTGAGCCGCCTCAGCTCCGGGAAAACGTCTCTCGCGAAGATGACGGGCGTCCCCTGCACTCCCTGGAACACGGGCACGACGATCGGCTTCCCGCTGCGGGCGAAGGCCGCGAGCAGCGCCGGCACGACGGGGTCGGGCGTCCTCGGCTGGTCGCCGAGCGCGATCAGCACAGCGCGCGTCCAGGGCGTCAGCGCGGCGACGCCGACGGCGATCGAGCTGCCCTGTCCCTCCTGGGGCCGCGGGTTCAGGGCGAAGCGCACGGCGAGCCCGGCCAGCCCTTCCCGGACCGAGGCCTCGTCCCGGCCCGTGACGACGACGAGGTCCTCGACGCGAGAGAGGAGACGCTCGACCGCCCAACGGACGACCGGCTTGCCCTGGAGCTGGAGGAGAAGTTTCTGCCGTCCCATCCGGCGGGCGAATCCGGCGGCGAGGACGATCCCCGCGATCATCCGAGAAGCCGTGAAGCGTGGGGACGAAGTCGGCGGGGCTGGGGAGCGTTCGGAGGCGGATGGGCGGAGGCCGGGACGCTTTCCGAGACCCGTAGCCTCTGGGCGTCTATCGGGCGCGGCGCGCCCGATACGCTCGCGACGGGTCGGGTGGCTAGCGTGGTCGAGGGAAGCGTCCCGGCCTGCGCCCGTTACGCGCCTGCGCGCTTCACCGCTTCCGTGATCGCGCGCTTGGCGAAGACGCGGCAGAGGTGCGCCTTGTACTCGACCGAGCCCTGGAGATCCGCCTGGACGTCCACGCCCTCCGCGGCCTTCTGCGCGGCGGCCTCGATCGCCGCCGCCTCGAGCTTCTTGCCAACCAGCGCCGCCTCGACGCCCTTGGCGCGCACCGCCTTGGTGCCGGCGCCGGTGACTGCGACGCTGGCTTTGACACACGTTCCCTGCTTGTCGAGCGTCACCGCCGCGCAGACGCCCACGACGGCGAAACGCGACGCCGGATGCGGGAACTTCATGTAGGCTGCGCCCGAGCCCGCCGCCGGCAGCGGCACGCGGACCTGGACGAGGATCTCTTTGTCCTGGAGCGCCGTCGCCATGAGCCCGAGGAACCATTGGTCCGCGGCGACCTTTCGCTTGCCCTTCGGCCCCTCGCAGACGATCTCGGCGTCGAGCGCGATCATCGCCGCAGGCCAGTCGGCGGCAGGGTCGGCGTGAGCCAGCGAGCCGCCGAGCGTCCCCTTGTTCCTGACGGCCGGGTCGCCGATGACGCTCGCGACCTCCGCGAGCACCGGGAGCTTCGACTTCACGGTGGCCGACGACTCGATCTCCCAGTGGGTCGTCATCGCGCCGATCGCGAACGCCTTGCCGTTCAGCTTGATGCCCGAGAGCCCCGACACTTTGCGGAGATCGACCAGGTGCTTCGGCTGGGCGAGTCGGAGCTTCATCATCGGGATGAGGCTATGGCCGCCCGCGAGGACCTTGGCGTCGTCCTTGAGCTTGCCGAGGAGCCCCAGCACTTCCTTGATGTGCTTCGGCGCGTAGTAGTCGAACGCTGCGGGATACATGCGTGGCGCCTCCTTCTATTTCTGCTTGGCGGCCGCGACGGCCTTCCAGATCTTCTGAGGCGTGAGCGGGATGTCGAGGTGCGTCAGCCCGAACGGCTCGAGGGCATCGATGACCGCGTTCGCGATCGCGGGCGTCGAGGCGATGGTCCCCGTCTCGCCCGCGCCCTTGACCCCGAGCGGGTTGATCGGGCTGGGCGTCACGGTGCGTTCCGTCACGTAGCTCGGGAGCGCGTCGGCCTTCGGCAGCGCGTAGTCCATCATGGTGCCGGTGAGGAGCTGCCCGTCCTCGGAGTAGACGCCGTGCTCCCAGAGCGCCTGCCCCACGCCCTGGGCGATACCGCCGTGGACCATGCCGTCCACGATCATCGGGTTGATGACCCGGCCGACGTCGTCCACCGCCACGTACTTGAGGATCTTCACGGCGCCCGTCTCCGGGTCCACCTCGACGACCGCGATGTGGGCGCCGAACGGGAACGTGAAGTTGACGGGATCGTAGAAGCTCGTCGCCTCGAGGCCGGGCTCCATGCCCTTCGGGATGTTGTGCGCGAGGTAGGCCATGAGCGCCACCTCGCCCCACGTCTTTTTCTTGTCGGGCGAGCCCTTCACCGTCCAGGTACCTCCGGCGAAGTCGAGGTCCTGCTCGTTGGCCTCGAGCAGGTGCGCAGCGATCTTCCGCCCCTTCTCCTTGATCTTGTCCAGGCACTTGACGATGGCGCTGCCGCCGACGCACGCCGAGCGGCTCCCGTACGTCCCCATCCCGAACGGGATCTGCGCGGTGTCGCCGTGGACGATCTCGACCTGCTCCATCGGGATGCCGAGCTCGTCGGCAACGAGCTGGGCGAACGTGGTCTCGTGCCCCTGCCCGTGCGAGTGCGATCCCGTATACACGGTCACCGCGCCCGCCGGATGGACGCGCACCTGGCCGGACTCCCAGAGGCCCGCGCCCGCGCCGAGCGAGCCCGCGACGGCCGACGGCGCCGGACCGCATGCCTCGATGTACGTGCTGACGCCGATGCCGATGTATCTCCCCTTCGGGCGAAGCGCGAGCTGCTCCTTGCGCGTCTGGTCGTATCCGACCAGCTGGAGCGCGCGCCGGAGCGCCGGCTCGTAGTTGCCGCTGTCGTACGCGAACGCCACGGGCGTCTGGTAGGGAGCGCCGTCGGTGAACTTCGGGATGAAGTTCTTGCGCCGGAGCTCTGCCGGGTCGACCCGGAGCTGCCGCGCGGCGCGATCCATCATGCGCTCGAGCAGATAGGTCGCCTCGGGGCGCCCCGCGCCGCGGTACGCATCGACCGGCGCCGTGTCGGTCAGCATCCCCCAGACCTCGCAGAAGATCGCCGGGATCTTGTAGACACCCGAGAGCAGCGGACCGTAGAGGTACGACGGGATCAGCGGCGCGAACGTGGAGAGGTATGCGCCCAGGTTCGCGTGGGTCTTCACGCGAAGACCGCTGACCTTGCCGTCATGATCGAGCGCGATCTCGGCTTCGGTCACGTGGTCGCGGCCGTGGGCGTCGTTCAGGAAGCTCTCGCGCCGCTCCGCGGTCCACTTTACCGGCCGGCCGAGCGTCTTCGCCGCCCAGGAGACGACGACCTCTTCGTTGTAGACGAAGATCTTCGAGCCGAAGCCGCCGCCCACGTCGGGCGCGATGACCCGCATCTTGGTCTCGGGGATCGAGAGGACGAACGCCGCCATCAGGAGGCGGTGGACGTGCGGGTTCTGCGACGTCACCCAAAGCGTGAGCTCGCCCGTCGCCGGCGAGACAGACGCGATGCACGCGCGCGGCTCGATCGCGTTCGGGATGAGCCGCTGGTTGAGGAGCGCCTGGTGCACGACGGTCGCGGCCGACTTGAACGCGGCCTCCGTCGCGGTCTTGTCGCCGATCGTCCAGTAGAAGCACTGGTTCTTCGGGATGTTGTCGAAGAGCTGGGGCGCGCCCGTCTCGTGCGCCTTCTTGGCGTTGCTGACCGCCGGCAGCGCCTCATACGCCACCTTGACCGCCTCGGCGCCGTCTTTGGCCGCATAGGCGGTCTCGCCGATGACGATCGCGACCGGCTCACCCACATACCGCACCTTGCCCTGCGCGAGCGCCGGTCGCGGCGGCACCTTGATGTCGGGCAGCATCCATCCGCACGGGAGCCCGCCGACCTTCACGTCGGCTCCCGTGTAGACGGCGAGGACGCCGGGCACCTTCCTGGCGGCCGACGCGTCGACCTTGTTGAGCCTCGCGTGGGCGTGCGGACTCCGCACGAACGCGGCGTACGTCATTCCGGGGAGCTTGACGTCATCCACGTACTGGCCGCGCCCCGTGATGAAGCGCGGGTCCTCACGGCGCTTGATCGACTTCCCGAAGAGCCGTTCCTCGGCGACGGTAGCCATGGCGTCCCCTCACTTCTTTCCGGCCATATGTTCGGCGGCCCACTCGATCGCCTTCACGATGTTGTGGTAGCCGGTGCAGCGGCAGAGGTTGCCCTCGAGCTGGTGGCGGATCTGCTCTTCCGTCGGCTTCGGATAGCGCTCGAGCAGCTGGTAGGCGGTCATGATCATACCAGGCGTGCAGAAGCCGCACTGGAGCCCGTGCTTCTCCCAGAACCCCTGCTGGATCGGATGCAGCTCGCCGTTCCTCGCGAGGCCCTCGATCGTCGTGATGGTGGCGCCGTCGGCCTGGACCGCGAACATCGTGCACGCCTTCACCGCCTGGCCGTTCATGAGGATCGTGCACGCGCCGCACTGGCTCGTGTCGCAGCCGACGTGGGTTCCGGTGAGCCCGACGACCTCCCGGATGTAGTGCACCAGCAGAAGGCGCGGCTCGACCTCGTCACTCGTTTTCTGGCCGTTGATCGTCATCTTCACTGGCAGTTTCACGACTCGTCCTCCGGAAGTCGGACAGGTTGCGGGACGCCCGGTTAGGCCTGCAGCGTCAGAGGGTAAGCCGCGCCCGTCGGCCTGTCAACCGGCATCGGGACGCTCTCTGGCGCCCCGCGGGCGGCGTCAGCCGCCGAGCAGCCGGCGGCCGTCGGCGCGCGCCTGGTCGAGCACCTCGCGCACCGGCAGCGACTTCTCGCGCGCGATGCGCGCGACGTCAGCGAACTCGGGCGTGACGGTGACGACGCGGCCGCCGAGCCGCGACACCTTGAACGGGATCGCCCCGTAGGCCGTCGTGAGCGTCACGCTCTCGCGCTGGAGCCGGGTGCGCCGCCGTTCCGACCACCGGACGCCGATGGTGCTCGTCTCCTCGAAGAGCACGCGCGAGAGGTCGTCGATCCGGTCGGGCGCGCACAGCGTCGTGACCACCACCCCGGGACGGCCCCGCTTCATGACGACCGGTTGGAGGAACACGTCGAGCGCGCCCGCCTCGAAGAGACGCTCGATGAGCGGCTCGTAGAGCTGTGGCGACATGTCGTCGATCGTCGTCTCGACCTGGAGGATGGTCTCGTCGCCGGGGGCGGCGTCCACCGTCTCGCCAACGAAGCAGCGCAGCACGTTCGGGATGCCCGGCAGGTCGCGCGTCCCCGCCCCGTAGCCGACCGCCGCCACGATCATCGCCGGCATCCGCCCGGCCGAGAGGGCGAGCGTCGTCAGGATTGCCGCGCCCGTCGGCGTCACCAGCTCCGCCTTCACGCCCGTGTCGACCACCGGGAAGCCGCGGAGGAGCTCGGCCGTGCCGGGCGCCGGGACGGGCATCTTCCCGTGGGGCCCGTCGACGACCCCGCCGCCGAGCGGGAGCGCCGACACGTGAACCGCCTGGACGCCGAGGAGCTCGAGCCCCACGCAGGCACCGGTCACGTCGACGATGGCGTCCACGGCGCCGACGTCGTGGAAACGGACCCGGTCGCGCGTCGTCCCGTGGGCGCGCGCCTCGGCGTCGGCCAGCCGTGTGAAGACCCGCGCGGCCTTCTCTCGGACCGCGGCGCCGAGCCCGCTCTGCTCGAGGAGCGCCAGGACGTCACCGAGCGCGCGATGGTGCGGGTGGGCGTGAGGGTCGATCTCGACGTCCACCTTGGTGGCGCGGAAGGCCCCCTTCCGCACCTCGCGCCCGACGAGCTCCCAGCCCTCGAGCGGGAGCTTCCTGAGCTCGCTCCTGAGCGCATCGAGTGAGGCACCCGCATCGACCAGCGCCGCCATGATCATGTCGCCCGCCGCCCCACTCGGACAGTCGAAATACGCGATCTTCATATGCGAGATGGCCAGCGCCCTGCCAGGCCCACAAGGCCCGGTGGGGGGCCGCTCGACCCGTTCCCGCCGCGTCGGACGCGGACGCTACGCGCCGCGGTGGAGCCCAGCCGCAACGGGCCATGCGCGCGCCCGCCGCGTGGTCGAGCCGCCCCCCACCGGGCCTTGTGGGCCTGGCAGGGCGAAGTCATCGAATCTTTGCGACGAGGTGGTTGATCTGGCTCGCCTGGTGCGCGGCGCCGTACCCGTTGTCGATGTTGACGACCGACACGCCGGGCGCGCACGAGTTGAGCATCGCCAGGAGCGCCGCGATACCGCCGAAGGACGCGCCGTACCCCACGCTCGTCGGCACCGCGATGACCGGACGGTCGACGAGCCCGCCGATCACGCTCGGCAGCGCCCCCTCCATGCCGGCGACGGCGACGATCGCGTTGGCGTCGGCCAGGAGGTCGTAATGCTCGAGCAGGCGGTGGAGCCCGGCGACGCCGCAGTCGTAGACGCGCTCGACCCGGTTGCCGAGCGTCTCGGCCACGAGCGCCGCCTCCTCGGCGACGGGCAGGTCCGCGGTCCCGGCGGCCGCCACGACGATCAGCCCCACCCCTTCCCCGCGCTCCGGCCTGACGATCACGAGCCGCGCGTCGG
>QHTD01000315.1 GCA_003220675.1 Candidatus Rokuibacteriota bacterium
CCGGAGGCGATTCTCGGGCTCCGCAAGTACGCCGCCCCGCTGGTCGGCTTCGTCGGCGTGGTGCTGTCCGTTCACGGCTGGGTGTTCTTTCTGACGTATCCAGTCAACCCCCGGCGCCAGGCGTGGCTCGACCGCGTCCGCCTCATCCCATGGCTCTACCGCGGCGCATTGGTCATCGGGGCGGTGGCGTCGCTGCTGTTTGGGGCGCTGTACCTCGGCGCCCCGGATTCGCTGGCCTCCGCGTATCCGTTCGCGGTGGCGGGCCTCTTGACGTTCGCGATGGTTTCCTTCCCCATTAAGATCATCGCGTTGGTCGACACGCGACGACAGGCCGACTCACCGCTCGTCAACCAGCAAACCTCCGTGCTTTTGCTCGGTATCGGCCTCGGGCTCGGCTGCTGGCTCATCCTCATGCTGGCGCCACTCACTCACCTCTTCGAGGCGCCGGCCGACCCGCAGCTCGGATCGGCTCTCGGGCTGCTCTATCCGCTCGCCATCGCCTATGCGACCGTCCGCTACCGCTTGTTCGACGCCACGCTCGTCATCCGTCGCTCGGTCATATACACGGCTTTGGCCGCCATGATCGTCGGCGCCTACGCGGTGGCGATCGCCAGCGCGAACCTCGTGCTGGCCCAGTCCGAGTTAACGCGCTCGCCCTGGTTCTCAGCCTCCTTCATGTTCACGGTGGTGCTCGTGTTCCACCCGTTGCGGGAATGGATGCAGCGGGTGGTCGACCGCACGTTCTTCCGCGAGCGCGCTGACTATGTACGGACGATCCAGACGCTGGCCCGCTCGATGACGAGCCTGCTCGACCTCGAGGAGATCACCCGCCGGCTGACGCGGACGGTCGAGTCGGTCATGCACGTGCGCCATTCCCGGCTGATCGTGGGCGCGCCATCGGGCCCGCTGGCCGCGGTCGTGGCCCCCGCACCGGGGGCGCCGCTTCCAAGAGGAGCTGCGCGGGCTCCTGGTGCTCGGGCCCAAGCGCTCGGAAGCGCCCTACACCGCGGAGGACCTCGCGCTCCTGGAGACGCTCGCCGACCAGACCGCTGTGGCGCTGGTCAACGCGGAGTCCCACCGCCAGGTCGTTGAGTATACGCAGCAGCTCGAGCGTAGCCTGCTGATCCGAACCAACCTCGCCAAGTTCGTGCCCCAACGCGTCCGCCGGCTCATCGAAGAGTCGCCGGAGGCGCCCTCGCTCGAGAAGCGCGAGGCCGATGTGACGGTGGCCTTCGCCGACATCACCGGGTACACGCGGCTGTCGTCTCGGCTCGCCCCCGAGGTGCTCGACTCCATCGTGGAGCGCTACTTCAGCGCGTTTCTCGACGAGATCGTCAAGCATGGCGGCGACGTCAACGAGACGGCCGGCGACGGGCTCATGGTCATCTTCCACGAGGGCGACCACGCCCGGGCCGCCGTGGGCACCGCGCGAGCAATTCATCGCCGGGCCGCCGAGCTGAATGCCGAGCGTCCGGAAGGGTTCGAGCCGCTCGCAATGCATATCGGCATCAACACGGGGCCGGCGCTGCTCGGAGCCACCAAGATCGAGGGGCGCGCTGGGACCCGCTGGACCTACACTGCTTCGGGTCTGACCACAAGCATAGCCGCGCGCTTGGCGGCGGTGGCCCAAGGGGGCGAGATCGTCATCAGCGAGACGACGCTGGCGCGCCTCGATGTCAGTGCACCAGTGGAAGACCTTGGGTATCGCGAGCTGAAGAACGTTGACAAGCCTGTGCGGCTGCACCGGCTCAGGTAGCGCATACGGGACGCTGCCGCTGGGCCCAGAATCGGTCCTGGCCAGCCCCGGGGCAACGGCGGCGACGTTGTTTCGTCGGATCTCAGGATCGCCCCATCATGAACCGTCGTACTTGCTGCATCAGCGGCTCGACGTCATAGGTGCTGTAGAGGAGGGTCGCGTTACGCATCCAGTCGCCCTGGAAGAAGCGCTCGTAGAGGACCTGGCGCGAGCCGAAGGCGCTGCACGCCACGTCCCAGGCCAGGTGGAAGAGTTGCACCCGGTCCCTGGCATTGGCCGTATCCGTCTCCAGGTACTCCTCGATCTTCCTGCCTAACGGCCCGGAAAAGTCTGCCTCGCCCGGCAGGGCCATCAGGCTGCTGGAGCCAAGCAACTGGATGATCTCCGCCATCCGCGGATACATGCGGATGAACAGATTGCGGGCGACGGTGATCGGGGCGCGCGCCGGACACATCACCCCCCACCGGTCCAGTGTGGCGTGCACCTCGGCTGCACAGAGCAGCGCTTTGGTGATCTCCAGGTCCTCGATCAACTCCGCGAGCATGACCTGCACATGGGGTGCGCTCTCCGAGCCGAGGGTTTTCACCACCAGGTTGGCCAGCCCCACGACGAACTCGCACTTGGCCACGTTCTTGGTCACCACCTGGTGCCCGGAATGGGCGTACTGGTTCGTGGCCATCGCGAGATTGTTGCAGAGCTCGGTGTCGCCGTACAGGAAGACTCGTTTCCAGGGCACGAGCACGTCGTCGAAGAAGACGATGGCATCCATCTCTTCGAAGCGCGAGCCCAACGGGTGATCGAAGCGGGAGCGGCCCAGGTCGTAGCTCTCGCGGCAGAGGAACCGCAGGCCCGGCGCCCCGCAGGGGATGGCGAAGGCGAAGGCGTAACGGTCCAGTGCCGTTCCCGGCAGTCTGTGAGACCTGGCAGGATAGACGGCGATCTCGTCGGCCAACGGCCCCAGAGTCGCCAGGACACGGGGGCCTCGCACTACAATCCCTTCATCGCTCTCCCGGATCACCGAAAGGGCGACCTCCGTCCGGTCGTCCAGGGGCGTGCCCGGGGCGGCGCGGTTACGTTGCAGGTTGACCAGGGTATGGGTGAGGACCAGGTCGTGCTCCCGAACGTATTCGTAGTAGTCGATGATGTTCTGCCTGAACTCCGGGCGGTTCTGAGCAAAGTAGTCCCCGGCGCCGGCCATGGCCATGAGGCTGGTGTTCAGGAAGTCCGGCGTGCGGCCCATCATGCCGAAGCTGGTATGGGCCCAGTGGGACATCATCACCCGCCGCCGCGCCAGGTCGTCGGTGGTTTTCGGCGTAATGAACGAAAGGCCGACGCGCTGGCCGGTGGTGGGAGATGTGTAGGTCATCTCGTCCCGAAGCGCCGGGTCATGCTGCATATCGTAGAGGGCCGCAACGGAACGCGCTCCATTGGCCAGACCGGGAAACGCAGTGACGTCCTCGACTCGTTGGCCCCCCAGGTAGATCTCGCGGCGCTGCTCCCGCAGTCCCGCAAGGTAGTCTTTTCCTGTGCGTGCTGGCATAGCAGTGACCTCCTTGATCCAAGCCATATCACAAGGCTGGCCCGCTGGCTCCGCGCCTCGCGCCCGAAGCTCGGCGCCGGGCCCTTCATGCAGGGTATCGATTCCGACACATTGTCGCTGGAGCGCGAAGATCGCATGCTGAACGAAACTTCCGGTTCGAGCGCGAGTGGCACGGCGTCTGGTGCGCGACAAAGCAGGTTCGGCCGATCTTCGTCGACGAGCCGGAGGAGATCGTCGTCGTGACGGTCTACGTGTATTATTTCTCGAGGGAGGGCCGATGAGGATCACGTACGACCGCGAAGTGGACGCGTTGTACTTCCGGTTCCGGGAAACGACCGTCACTACCAAGCACCTCGGAGAAGGCATCGCCGCGGACTACGATGCCGAAGGTCGGCTAGCGGGTATCGAAATCCTGGACGCCGCCAAGCGGCTCGGAGACCCGGGAGTGCTCCGGCAAGTCATCGTCGAGGGTATCGGTTCCGAGTGCGACTGACTCCGGCCGGGGAGCTTGACCAGCACCGCTACATGACCCTCTCGACCTTCCGTCGCAGCGGTGCCGAGGTGGCGACGCCCGTCTGGTTCGCGGAGGCCGGCGGAAGGCTCTACGTGTTCACGGCGGGCGATTCCGGCAAGGTCAAGCGCTTGCGCCATTCGTCTCGGGCGCGCGTCGCGCCTTCGGATGCGCGCGGGCGCGTGCAAGGCGTGTGGCGGGACGCGACCGCACGTCTCGTCAGCGAGCCTGCGGCGATCGAGCGGGCGCACGCGGCGCTGCGGGCGAAGTACGGCTGGCAGATGTGGCTCACCGATCTGTTCTCGCGGCTCGCAGGGCGTATCCGGCGCCGCGCGTGGATCGAGATCAGCGTCTGAACGCCGACACCGCCTGCCCGCGCTCAGTGGACGCTGCCGCCGCCGTCCACGAGGATCGTCTGGCCCGTGATGAAGTCGCTGTCGTCTGAGGCCAGGAAGACGAGCGTCCCGACGAGATCCTCCGGGACCTCGGCTCGTTGCAGCATCCGCGCCTGGACGTTGGCCTGCTTCCGCTCCTCCGAGATATTCTTCTCGTTCTCGCCGCTCAGGGTGAAGCCCGGCGCGATCGCGTTCACACGGATGCCGAACTCCCCGAGCTCACGGGCGAGCGAGCGCGTGAATCCCACGACGCCACCCTTGGAAGTGGTGTAGTGGATGTAGTGCGGGACGCCCTTGAAGAAGGTGCTCGAGGCGATGTTGATGATCTTGCCCTTGCCCTGCGCCTTCATCGCCGGGAACACCGCGCGGGCACAGAGGAACAGCCCGCGCAGGTTGACCGACATCACCCGATCCCACTCCTCGAGCGGGATGTCCATGAAGGGCCGGCGCTTCAGGGTGCCGTAGAGGGCGGCGTTGTTCACGAGGACGTCGATGCGGCCGAACCGCGCGAGCGTCTCGGTGGCCAGGCGCTGCGTGTCCGCCTCGCGCGACACGTCGGACTCGACCCCGAGGGCCTGCGCTCCGCGGGCCTCGACCTCCTTGACCGTGGGCTTCGGGTCGGCCAGGTCCGCCACGACGACGCGCGCGCCCTCCGCTGCCGCGCCCAGGCAGTACGCGCGGCCGATGCCCTTGGCGCCTCCGGTGACGATGACGACCTTGTCCTTGAGTCGCATGGCCCCCTCCTCGCCGGACATTATTGCTCTTTTCGCCGTCGAGCGGCGCCGAAGCCGCGGCCGACGTTCGCCTTCGCTGGACCGCCGAGACTGACGCGGGTACAATCCCGCACGCATGCCGATCCGATGGGACGCGCCCCGCACCGCGCTGGCGTCGATCGCCGAGGCGGTCGGGCGCACGCCGCTCGTCCGACTGAACCGCGTGACCGCCGCCGTCAAGCCGGAGGTCTTGCTCAAGATCGAGTGGTACGGCCCCACCGGCAGCCTCAAAGACCGGATCTACCTGCACATGTTCGAGCGCGCCGAGGCGCGCGGCGAGCTCACGCGCGGCATGCGGGTCCTCGAGTGCTCCACCGGGAACGCGGGGATCGCGTGCGCCTTCGTCGCGGCGGTCAAGGGCTATGCGTGCACGATCGTCATGCCCGAGGGCATGAGCGACGAGCGCAAAAAGATCATGCGCGCCTACGGCGCCGACCTCGTGTTCACGCCGGGAGGCGAGAGCGACGTGGACCTGGCACTGGCCCGCCTCGCTGAGATCCGCGCGGGCGACCCCGCGGGCTACTGGGTGCCCGGCCAGTTCGACAACGCCGACAATGTGGAGGCGCACTACCGCACGACGGGCCCCGAGATCTGGGAGCAGTGCGGGGGCCGGGTGGGGGCCTTCGTCGCCGCGCAGGGCAGCGGCGGGACGCTGACCGGCGTCGGTCGCCTCCTCCGCGAGCGCGATCCGCGCGTCCGGCTCTACGCGGTGGAGCCCGACGAGTGCGCGCTCCTCGCGCGGCGCGAGTGGGGGCCCCACGGGATCGAAGGCATCGGCGACGGCTTCGTTCCCGCGAACCTCGACGTGGCGCTGCTCTCGGGCGTCATCACGACGACCACCGACGAGAGCGTGGCGATGGCGCGGCGGCTCGGCGCCGAGGAGGGGATCTTCTGCGGTATCTCGACCGGGTGCAACGTCGCCGCGGCGCTGAAGCTCGCGCTCCGTCACCCGGAGCTCGCCCCGATCGTGACGATGGCGAACGATACCGGGCAGCGCTACTTCACCACGGGGCTGTGCGGCGAGGCCAAGCACGTGGACGTCCCGACGCGCGACCATCCGATGGACGCCCGGACGCGCGAGGCGCTCGACCGGTATCAGGCGGGGTGGGAGCTCCTCCGGTGAAACCCGCCGAGTACGACTTCGTCGCTGCGCGGCGGCGGCTCGAGGCCAAGCCGAAGTCGGCGGCCGAGAAGCTCACGTCGCTAGAGGACGCCGTCGCCCGGATCAAGGACGGCGATCACGTGGCCGTCGGGGGCTGCCTCTTCTCGCGCACGCCGATGGCGCTCGTGCGCGAGCTCCTCCGCGAGCGCCGCCGCGGGCTCACCCTCTCGCGCAACCTCACGTGCACCGAGGGGGAGTTCCTCATGGTGGCCGGCGCGGTCGAGCGGATCGTGACGGCGTGGATGTCGATCGGCCTGCCGTGGGGCGTCTCGAAGATCCTCCGCCATTTCGTCGAGTCCGGGCGGGTGGCGCTCGAGGAGTGGAGCCACCTCGCGCTGGGCCTGCGCTTCCGCGCTGCGGCGATGGGCGTCCCGTTCCTGCCAGCGCTGACGATGCTCGGTTCCGACCTCATGGCGGTCGGCGGGATGAAGAGCCTACAAGATCCGTACACGGGTGAGACGCTCGCCGCCGTGCCCGCGCTGTTCCCCGACGTGGCGCTGCTGCACGTCCATCGCGCGGACGTCTTCGGCAACTGCCAGATCGACGGCTACCCGCACATGGACGCCGACATCGCGCGCGCCGCCACGACGGTGCTCGTCACGACCGAGGAGGTCGTCACCGAGGAGGCGATCCGCCGCCACCCCGAGCGTACCGTGATCCCGGGCTTCGCCGTCGACGCCCTCGTGCTGGTGCCGTTCGGGTCGTTCCCCCACGAGTGCTACGGCCTTTACGAGGCGGACTTCGACCACTTCGCCGAGTAC
>QHTD01000434.1 GCA_003220675.1 Candidatus Rokuibacteriota bacterium
GCGCCGAGCAGGCCGTAGACCTCGCCGTAGCGCACCTCGAGGTCGATGCCCTGGACCGCGACGAACTCGCCGAACGTCTTGCGCAGGCCGCGCGCACCGATGGCGATCGGATCGTCGGCCCGCTCGGCGTCGCGGCGGTCCGGGAACGGCTCCACGCGCCTGTCGCCCTCGAGGCCGCGCAGGATCGCGACGAAGGTGTTCTCGAGCGTCGGTGATGCGGCGCGCACGCTCTCCACGGCGTCGCCCAGCGCGTCGCGCACCGCACGCTCTCCGGATTGCACCTCGCGCACGAGCACGTCGAGACGGTCGCCGAACCGCTGGACATCGACGATCCCGTCGCGCTGCGCCAGGGCGGTCTCCGCCCGGCGCAGGTCGCGCGCGCGCACCTCCAGACGCTCGAGCCCCAGGGACTGGCGCAGCTCGGCCGGCGTGCCGGTCCGATGCAGGCGTCCGTCGTGCATGAGGGCCACGCGATGGCACCGCTCCGCCTCGTCGAGATACGGAGTCGCCAGGAGAATCGTCATGCCCTGGCTCGAGAGCTGCGCGAGCGCGTCCCAGAACTCGCGGCGAGAGACCGGATCGACGCCCGTCGTCGGCTCGTCGAGCAGGAGAATGCGGGGCTCGGTCACGAGCGCGCAGGCGAGTGCCAGCTTCTGCTTCATGCCGCCGCTGAGCCGTCCCGCGAGCCGCTCGGTGAAGCGTTCCATCCCGAACATCGTGAGATAGCGATTCCCGCGCTGCTCGATCTGGTGCACCGGCACGCGCCGCAGCTCCCCGACGTAGCGGAGGTTCTCCGCCACGCTCAGGTCCGGGTAGAGGCTGAACACCTGCGTGAGGTAGCCGACGTACGCCCGCGCCCGTCGCGCCGGCTGACCGAGCAGCTCGGCGGCGCCGGACGTCGCCTCCATCACGCCGCCGAGGATCTGGAACGTCGAGGTCTTCCCGGCGCCGTCCGGCCCGATCAGCCCGAAGATCTCGCCGGCTCGCACGTCGAGGTCGATGCCGCGGACCGCTTCGAGCGCCCCATACCGCTTCGTCAGCGCCCGGGTGCGGATGGCAACGTCGGGCTCGCTCATCGGTGCGTCGGCCGCAGGGGCCACTGGCCACCATCGACGAGGATCTCGCCGTCCGCCGGCATGCCCGGCTTCGCGAAGCCGACGGCGCCGCGCAGCCGCAGCTTCACGCCGATCACCTGCTTCACCCGGTCCTCACGGAAGTAGGTGTTTTCCGGCGTGAACGACGCTTGCGGGTCGATGCGCAGCACGTACGCGTCGATCGGCTTCGCCGGATCGGAGTCGAGGTAGACGCGCGCCGGCTGGCTCAGGCGGACGCGCCCGATCTGTCCCTCGGGCACGAACGCTCGCAGATAGACCTCGGCCAGGTTCACGAGCGTGATGACCGGGGTGCCCGCCGTGATCACCTCGCCCGGCTCGGCCGTGCGCGTCGCCACCGTCTCGCGCGCGCTCGGCCTCGGCTTGCGCGGCGGCGATGTCCGCCTCCGCCTGCAAGAGCTGCCCCTGGACCGCGGCGACCTGGGAGGAGCGAATGGCCGGGTTGAGCAGATTCGCCTGCGCCGCCGTGAGCGAGCCGCGTGCCGCTTCGACTTGACGTCGGGCGGCCGCGACCACCGCCGCCTGCGCGTCCTCGGCGCTCTCGGCGCGTCGCGCTTCCTGCTCGGCGACCAGCTCTCGCTTGAAGAGCCGGCCCATGGCTTCCCGGTCCCACTTCGCCTGGGTGTGCGCGGCCTGGGCCTGCGCCAGCTGGGCCTCGGCTGCGGCCAGCTTCCCCTCGGCCTCGCTGACGCGGCCCTGCGCGTCGGCGCGCGCCTGATCCACGCCAAACCGGCTCTGCTGCAACTGCTCGTTCAGCACGGTGATCTGGTGTTGCGCCAGGCGCACTCGCGCCTCGGCCTGACGGACGGCCGCCGACGCCTGCCCCTCGCGCGCGCGAATCTGCTCGTCGTCGAGCTCGGCGATGACCTGCCCGGCCTCGACCGGATCGCCCTCCCGCACGGTGATCTCGCGGATCCGCCCTGACGTCTTCGCCGCCACGGCGGAATTGTCGCCCTCGATGCGCCCGCTCACCGCGATCACGCCCGGCGGCACGGCAGGCGGCGCGAGGACGAGGCGCCACACGGCGAACCCGGCGAGGCCGGCCACCAGCACGGCGACGATCGCGACCCGACGCCGGGGCGGGCTCATGCGCCGCGTCTCGGGCTCATGCGCCACGTCTCGCGCTGCGACGCGTCTCACTGCGACGCTCGGCCGCGAGCCCGTGCGTGAGCAGGTCCTGGATGTGCTTCACGTACGCCGCGGCGTCCGGCGGCTTGATCGCCGGGCGCCGCCTGGCGAGCACACGCTCGCGGAACCGCGCCGTGGCGAAGAAGAACACGAGGCTCCCGACGAGGCTCAGATGCGTCAGCAGCGGATCGACGGGCCGGAAGTCCCCGTTGCTCACGCCGCGCGCCACGATGCGCTGCACGGCGCCGAGGATCCGCGCGGGCTTGTCGATCAGCTCCGGGTCCAGGTGCGTGCCGCCGGCGACGACCTCGCGCAGCATCATCGAGCAGAAGTGCGGGTGGCGCCGCGTGGCGATCTCGCCCATGGCCGCGATCAGCTCGCGCAGCACCTCCGGCGCCGGCCGTGGCGACTCCGCGAGCCGCTCCACACTCGTGACCATCTCGCCGAACGTCGCGCTCACGATAGCGCGGTAGAGCTTTCGCTTGCCGCCGAAGTGATAGTTGATCATCGCTTTGTTGACGCCGGCCTTCTGGGCGACCGCCCACACCGGCACGCCGTCGTAGCCGCGCTCGGCGAAGAGCTCGGTGCCGGCGGCCAGCAGCGCGTCGCGCGTGGCGGCGGCGTCGCGGCGGCGGGCGCGGCGGCTTCCGATTCGAGCTGCGGACGTCATCCAGCGTCTCCCTCGCGAGCGATTCAACTAAACATATGGTTAATTACGAGACGTGTCAAGC
>QHTD01000075.1 GCA_003220675.1 Candidatus Rokuibacteriota bacterium
CGCGGGCGGCCGAGCTCCTCGGGTTCCTCGACCTCGCCGCGCTCGCCCACCATCCTGCCGCGGGTCTGCCGTTCGGGATGCTCAAGCGCGTCGAGCTCGCGCGGGCGCTGGCATCGAGCCCCCGGCTCCTCCTCGTGGACGAGCCCGCGAGCGGCCTGAACCACGAGGAAGTGGCGACGCTCGCGAAGCTCCTCCGCGCGATCCGGGACTCGCGCGGCGCGACCGTGCTCCTCGTCGAGCACCACATGGGGCTGGTCATGCAGGTCTCGGACAAGGTCGTCGTGCTCGACTTCGGCCGCAAGATCGCCGAGGGCTCGCCCGCGGACGTCCAGCGGAACCCCGACGTCATCCGCGCCTACCTCGGCACCGACGAGCGCGTCGGCGCGGAGGCCCGCTGATAGCGCTCCTGGAGGTCGAGGGCCTCGAGGCCCAGTACGGCTGGACGAAGGTCCTGCACGGGATCCGTTTCGCCGTCGAGGACGGCGGGATCACGACGATCCTCGGGGCCAACGGGGCCGGCAAGACGACGACGCTCCGCGCCGTGTGCGGCATGGTCCGGACGGCGGGCGAGATCCGCTTCGACGCGCAGCAGATCGCCGGCCGGCCGACCGAGGACATCGTCCGGCTGGGGATCGCCCACGTGCCCGAGGGGCGCGGGACGTTCACGCAGCTCACCGTCGAGGAGAATCTACGGCTCGGCGCCTACGCGCGGCGCGACACGGGCGCGCTCGCGCGCGACTTCGCGCGAATCTACGACTACTTTCCGGTGCTCGGTGAGCGGCGGCGCCAGATCGCCGGGAGCCTCTCCGGCGGCGAGCAGCAGATGCTCGCCGTCGCGCGTGCGCTCATGCTGCGGCCGCGGCTCTTGCTCCTGGACGAGCCCTCACTCGGGCTCGCGCCGCTCGTCGTCCGCGAGATCTTCCGCATCGTCCGTGCGATCAACCGCGAGGAGCGCGTCAGCGTCCTGCTCGTCGAGCAGAACGTGGCGACGGCGCTCGACCTGGCGGACCATGCCTACCTCCTCGAGACCGGCCGCGTCGTCGTGTCGGGCCCGTCCGCCGAGCTCCGCCGGGACGACGCCATCCGACGCTCGTATCTCGGATACTGAGCCGATGGAGATCTTCCTCCAGCAGGTGGTCTCGGGGCTGGCGACGGGCGGCATCTACGGCAGTGTCGCCCTTGCGCTCGTCATGATCTATCAGGCGACCGACGTGGTGAACTTCGCGCAGGGCGAGATGGCGATGTTCAGCACCTATCTTGCCTGGTCGATGCTGAACGCCGGCGTGCCCTACTGGGCGGCCTTCTTCGCCACGCTGGCGGTCGCCTTCGTCTGCGGAGTCGTGATCGAGCGCGTCGTGATCCGGCCCGTCGAGAACGCGCCGGTCCTCACGATCGTCATCGTCTGCATCGGGCTGCTGGTGATCCTCAACAGCGTCGCCGGCTGGATCTACTCCTACATCCAGAAGCCGTTCCCGAGCCCGTTTCCCGAGAAGCCGATCACGATCGGCAACATCTTCTTCGGCGCCCACGATCTCGGGGCGCTCGGCGTGACACTGCTCGTGCTCCTCTTGCTCTACGTCTTCTTCCGCTACACCACGCTCGGGCTCGCCATGCGGGCGGCCGCCCAGAACCCCGTGTCGAGCCGCCTCTGCGGCATCCGGGTCGGCTGGATGCTCGCGCTCGGGTGGGGGCTCGCGGCGCTCGTCGGCGCGGTCGCCGGGCTGATGATCGCGCCGATCGTGTTCCTCGACCCGACCATGATGAGCGGCATCCTGATCTACGCCTTCGCCTCCGCGACACTCGGGGGCTTCACGAGCCCCGGCGGCGCGGTGCTGGGGGGACTCCTCGTGGGCGTGATCGAGAACCTCGTGGGGACGTACGTGAAGTTCATCGGGACCGAGCTCAAGCTGACGGTGGCGCTCGCGATGATCCTGGTCGTCTTGCTCGTGAGGCCGAGCGGGCTGTTCGGCCGGGTCGCGGTGCACCGCGTATGAGCCGCGGGCAGGGGTGGCGGCGGGCGATCGTTCTAGCGGCGATCGCGATCGCCTGCGCGCTGCCGTTCCTGCTGAGCAACTTCCGCCTGTTCCAGTTCACCCAGGTCTTCATCTACGCGATCGCGCTGCTCGGCCTCAACATCCTGACGGGCTTCAACGGCCAGATCTCGCTCGGCCACGGCGCCTTCTACGCGCTCGGCGCCTACACGACCGCGATCATGATCGACCGGTGGAGCGTGCCGTACGGCTGGACGATCCCAGTCGCGGGGCTCCTCTGCCTCACCGCCGGCTTTCTCTTCGGAATTCCGGCGCTCCGCCTCGAGGGACTCTACCTCGCGCTCGCGACCTTCGCGCTCGCCCTCGCCGTACCACAAATCTTGAAGTATTTCGAGCACTGGACGGGCGGCTCGCAGGGCATCGTCCTGTCGAAGCCCGGCGCGCCGCTCGGTCTCACGCTGAGCCCGGACCAATGGCTCTACTTCGTCACGCTCGGCGTGCTGATCTTGTTATTCGTCCTCGGGGCGAATCTCCTGCGGGGCCGGACGGGGCGGGCGATCGTCGCGATCCGCGACAACCCGATCGCCGCCCAGGCGATGGGCGTGAACGGCGCGCTCTACAAGTCGCTGACCTTCGGCGTCAGCGCCGCGTACACGGGCGTGGCGGGGGCGCTGAGCGCGCTCGCTATCGCGTTCGTCGCGCCCGACGCCTTCAACGTGTTCCTGTCGATCACGTTCCTCGTCGGCATCGTCATCGGCGGGCTCGCGTCGATCTCGGGCGCCATCTTCGGCGGGCTGTTCGTCCAGTTCGTGCCCAACTGGGCCCAGGAGATTTCCAAGGCCGCGCCCTGGGCCATCTATGGCATCTTCCTGATCGTCTTCATGTACGCGATGCCGCGGGGCATCGTGGGGGCGCTCAGGCTCGCCGGGGCCCGACTCGCCCGCTTCCGGGGATGAGTCGGACGGGTTGACGGTTGCTTGGGGTAGAGTGTAGTCAACGCGTTTACAGGAGGGCACCATGACGCGCAGGACCATTGTCGCTCTCGCTCTCGTCGCCGCGCTCGGGCCGCTGCTCTTCGCGGGGCCGGCTGGAGCGCAGTGGCCGGGGGTCACGCCTACCGAGATCAAGATCGGCAACACGAACCCGTACAGCGGCCCGGCCTCCGCGTACGGCACGATCGGCAAGGCCCTGACCGCCTACTTCAAGAAGGTCAACGACGAAGGCGGGATCAACGGCCGCAAGATCAACTTCGTCACGCTCGACGACGGCTACAGCCCGCCGAAGACGGTCGAGATGGTCCGACGGCTCGTGGAGCAGGACCAGGTCGCGTTCGTGTTCCAGACGCTCGGCACGCCGACGAACAGCGCGATCCACAAGTACCTGAACGAGCAGAAGGTGCCGCACCTGTTCGTGGCGACCGGCGCCACGAAGTGGGGCGACCCGCGGAACTTCCCGTGGAC
Source organism: Candidatus Rokuibacteriota bacterium (assembly GCA_003220675.1). Classification (GTDB taxonomy): domain Bacteria; phylum Methylomirabilota; class Methylomirabilia; order Rokubacteriales; family CSP1-6; genus 20CM-2-70-11. The sequence continues at coordinate 3,452 of QHTD01000075.1, forward strand.
CATGGGCTGGCAGCCGACCTACCAGACCGAGGGGCACATCTACGCCCAGTACGTCCTCAAGAACGTCCCGAACCCGAAGATCGGCATCCTCTACCAGAACGACGATTACGGGAAGGACTACGTCAAGGGGCTCAAGGACGGCCTCGGCGAAGCGGGCCGCAAGCTGATCGTGCTGGAGCAGTCCTATGAGGTGACGGACCCCACGATCGACTCGCAGATCGTGAACCTCAAGAACAGCGGCGCCAACGTTTTCTACAACGTGACAATCCCGAAGTTCGCCGTCCAGGCGATCAAGAAATCGCACGACATCGGGTGGAAGCCGCTGCACCTGCTCAACAACGTCTCCGCTTCGGTCGACGTCGTGCTGAAGCCCGCCGGGCTCGAGGCGTCCCGGGACCTGATCACCGCCCTCTATCTCAAGGACCCGACCGACCCGCAGTGGAAGAATGACCAGGGCATGAAGGACTGGCTGGCGTTCATGCAAAAGTACTACCCCGAAGGCAACACGAAGGACGCGTTCAACGTCTACGCGTATACGGTCGCGCAGGGGCTGGTGCACGTCCTCAAGCAATGCGGCAACGACCTCTCGCGCGAGAACGTCATGAGGCAGGCGGCGAACATCAAGAATCTCTCGCTGCCGCTGCTCCTGCCGGGCATCAAAGTCAACACGGGTCCGACGGACTTCTACCCGATCGAGCAGGAGCAGCTCGCGAGGTTCGACGGGGAGCGCTGGGCGCTCTTCGGCGAGGTCCACGACGCCGGCAAGAAGTAGTGTGTAGCGCTCCCCCCGGGTACCGGGGAGGGCGCTACCGCTTCTTGTCGACCTTCGCGAGGAAGTCGAGGACGACGCGGTTCCACGCCTCCGGCTGGTCGCGGTTCGCGAAGTGGCTCGCGGGGGAGAGGACGACGAGCTTCGAGCCGCGGATCTTCCGATGCATCACCCTCATCGGCGGGAGCGACGGGTCGCGGTCGCCGCCGATCAGGAGGACGGGCATCCGGAGCTTTGGCAGGTCGTCGGTGATGTGGTCCATCGCGAGCAGCGCGCGGAGCGAGTTCGCGTAGCCGATCGGCGTGAGCTGCCGGTACTCCTCGTAGAACTCCGCCTTCGCGCTGGGATCGAGCGCGAGCCGCTCGGAGACGTTCGGATTCGCGGTCATCGCGAACTCCGCCATCGCGTCCATGCCCTGGGTCAGCGTGACCTCGATCGAGCGAGCGCGCATGACGACGTTCTGCCAGGAGAGCGGGAGCCCGCTCGCCGACGACGAGTTGGTGATGACCAGTGACCTCACGCGCCGAGGGAACCTGAGCGCGAAGCGCGTCGCGATACCGGCGCCGAGCGAGAGCCCGCCGACGTGAGCCCGGCGGAGGCTGAGGTGGTCGAGCACGGCCCCGAGGTCGAGGGCCCAGCGCTCGAAGGAGTACTTCGCAGGGTCGTCGGGGCTGTCCGAGCGCGCGTGGCCGCGCGGCTCCCAGAGGATCAGCCGGTGGCGCGCGGCGAGCCCGGGGACGTTGACGTCCCACATCGTGGCGTTGCCGCCGATGCCGTAGGCGAGCACGAGCGGCGTGCCGGTGCCGTGCTCCTCGTAGTAGATCCGGGCCCGGTCGTCGGTCTTGAGATATGGCATGGCGGCTATCTTACCGCCCCTCGGGATTCGCACTTGACAGCCTCCCACCCGATTCAGTATTTTTGAACCGCTGTTAATTCTAGATTAATCGGCCCCCGGGCAGGAGCGCGGATGAAGGCTCGGCTCTCCCTGACCGTCAACGGCGAGACCCATGAGGTCCTCGTGCCCGTGCACAAGACGCTCCTCGAGGTGCTGCGGGAGGACCTGGGCCTCACGGGAACGAAGCACGGGTGCGAGCTCGGTGAGTGCGGGACGTGCACCGTCCTCGTGGACGGCGAGCCCGTGCTCTCGTGCCTGGCGCTCCCCGCCGATCTCCCGGGTGCCCCGATCACGACAGTCGAAGGCATGGCCGAGGGCGGGCGTCTCCATCCGCTCCAGCAGGCGTTCGCGGAGCTCGGCGCCGCCCAGTGCGGTTACTGCACGCCGGGCATCCTCCTCACCGCTCAGGCGCTCCTCGCCGACCGGCCGAATCCCACGCGCCAGGAGATCAAGGAGGCGCTCGCGGGCAACCTCTGCCGCTGCACCGGGTACACGAAGATCCTGGACGCCGTCGAGCTGGCCGCCTTGCGGATAGGGGTTCCACGATGAGCGACGACCCGCGCCGCTCCTCCGAGGGCAAACACGAGTTCGCGGTCATCGGTCGGCCCCTCCCGAAGATCGACGCCTGGGCGAAGGTGATCGGAGAGACCAAGTACGCCGACGACCTCTTCCTCCCACGCATGGCGTACGGCCGACTCCTTCGCTCTCCGCACGGCCACGCCCTCATCAAGCGCATCGACACCTCGCAGGCGCGCGCGCTGCCGGGCGTGTACGCGGTGATCACCGGGTCGGATCTCCCGCACGTGAAGTTCGGCATCCTCCCCGTCTCGCAGGACGAGGAGGCGCTCTGCACCGAGAAGGTCCGCATGGTGGGCGACGCCGTAGCCGCCGTCGCCGCGGTGGACGAGGAGACGGCGGAGCGCGCGTGCCGCCTGATCGACGTGGAGTACGAGCCCTTGCGCGCGCTCATGTCGATCGAGGAGTCGCTCGCCCATCCCGAGATCCGCATCCACGAGTACGGCGACGGGCCCAACGTCCACAAGAACGTCGCGCTCCAGTTCGGCGACGTGGAGGCCGCGTTCGCGCGGGCGGACCTGGTCCGCGAGGACGTGTTCTTCTACGAGGGCAACACGCACCTCCCGATGGAGCAGCACGCGGCGGTCGCTTCCGCGGGGCCCGATGGCAAGCTCACGCTCTGGTCCTCGACCCAGACGCCCCATTACGTGCACCGGCTCCTCGCGAAAATCTTAGAGATGCCCGCGGCGCACATCCGCGTCGTCGCCACGCCCGTGGGCGGCGGCTTCGGCGGCAAGCTCGACCCGTTCGCCCACGAGATCGCGGCGTGCCGCCTCTCGCAGCTCACCGGACGTCCCGTGAAGATCGCGTGCACCCGCGAGGAGGTCTTCTACATCCACCGCGGGCGCCATCCGGTGCTCATGTGGATCAAGACCGGCTTCAGGAAGGATGGCGAGATCACCGGCTGCCACCTCCGGACGTGGCTCGACGGTGGCGCGTACGGCTCCTACGGCGTGGCGTCGACCTTCTACACGGGCGTCATCAACCCCGTCACGTACAAGATGCCGGTCTACAAGTTCGAGGGCGCGCGCGTCTTCACCAACAAGCCGCCCTGCGGCCCCAAGCGCGGCCACGGCACTCCGCAGCCACGCTTCGCCCTCGAGTGCCAGCTCGACAAGGCCGCCGAGCAGCTCGGTCTCGATCCGGCGGAGATGCGTAAGCGCATCCTCGCCGAGCCCTTCACCAAGACGGCCAACCACCTCACGGTCACGACGATCGGGCTCGGTGAGTGCATCGACCGCGTCGTGGAGGCGTCGGGCTGGCGCGAGAAGCGCGCGAAGCCGCCGGCGACCGGACCGAGGAAGCTGGGGGTCGGCATCGCGTGCTCGGCCTACCTCACCGGCGCGGGCACCGCGGTCTACTGGAACAACATGCCGCACTCGGGCGTGATCGTGCGCGCCGACCGGAGCGGCTGCGTCGCGGTCCTCTGCGGCGCGACGGACGTCGGCCAGGGCTCGGACTCGATCCTCGCGTACCTGCCGGCGGAGGTCCTCGGCATCGACCCGAAGGACGTCCACGTCCACCCCGCCGACACGAGCCTCACGCCCGTGGACCTCGGCTCCTACTCCTCGCGCGTGACGCTCATGTGCGGCATGGCGGCGATCCAGGCCAGCCAGCGGCTGCGGGAGGTCATCGCCCGGGCGGTCGCGCGGAAGCTCGAGGTGGACCCCGGCGCGCTCGCCTTTCGCGAGCGCAGGGTGGGCGTGCCCGACGACTGGGAGAAAGCCCTGCCCTTCGCCCAGGCGGTCGAGCTCGCGGAGGCGATGCACGGCGTGCTCGCGTTCGCCGGCTCGTACGCGCCGCCGAAGCGAGCGGGGAAGTACAAGGGAGGGGGCGTGGGCCCTTCGCCGTGCTACTCATATTCCGCGTGTGTCGTGGAGCTGACCGTCGACGAGGAAACGGGAGAGATAGAGCTGCACGACGTGTGGATCGGACACGATATTGGCCGGGCCCTCAACCCGCTACTCGCCGAGGGTCAGGTCGAGGGCTCCGTGTACATGGGCATCGGCGAGGCGGTGATGGAGGGCCAGGTCTTCCGTAAGGGCGTCCACAAGAACCCGTCGCTCCTCGAGTACAAGAGCCCGACGACGCTCGAGACGCCGGAGATCCACACTTTCCTGATCGAGACGGACGACCCGGAGGGGCCGTTCGGCGCGAAGGAGGCGGGGCAGGGGCCGCTCCTGCCCGTCATCCCGGCGATCGCCAACGCGGTCTACCACGCTGTGGGCGTGCGCTGCGACGAGGTCCCGATCACGCCCGAGATAATTCTGAAAGGGCTCGTGTTGAAGCGCCAGGGCAAGCCCGCGCGCGTCGGGCCCGAGCGGCTCCCGCGCCTCACGTTCAAGGAGCCGGTCGTGGTCGAATCGGCGTTCGGCCAGCCCGCCGACGCCATCGCCTCGAGACCCTTCACGCAATGAGCATTGGCCGGACGCAGCCCCACGCGCCTCCAGCAGGCCACCCACAGAGTCTTCCGGCCTCGCGTGGCCCGCTACCATGCTGAGACTTCCTCCGTTCACGTACCTGGCGCCGTCCACCGTCGACGACGCGGGAAACGCGATGGCCGAGCACGGCGCCCAGGCGATGCTCGTGGCGGGAGGCACGGACCTCTACCCCAACATGAAGCGTCGCCAGTTCGAGCCGACGGTGCTGGTCGGGCTCCGGGCGATCCGTGAGCTCCGGGGCGTTCGCGGTGGAGCGCGCGATGGGGTCACGATCGGTGCCTGCACGACGCTCTCCGCCGTCGCCGCGCACCGTGCGATCGCCGTGCACTACCCGGCGCTCGCGACTGCCGCGGGCCTCGTCTCCTCGCCGCAGCTCCGCAACATGGGGACGATCGGCGGCAACGTCTGCGTGGACACGCGCTGCAACTACTACAACCAGTCCTACGAGTGGCGGAAGGCGGTCGGGTTCTGCACGAAGAAGGACGGCGTGATCTGTCTCGTCGCGCCAGGGAGCCCGCGATGCTGGGCGGTATCGTCGTCGGACACGGCGCCGGTCCTCTGGAGTCTCGGTGCGCGCGTGCGGCTCCACTCGGCCGCGGGCGAGCGCACGATCCCCGTCGAGGCGCTCTTCCGTGACGACGGCATCGAGTACCTGGCCAAGCGACCCGACGAGATCCTGACGGACATCGTGCTGCCGCCCGCCGACGGCTGGCGCTCCGCGTACCTGAAGCTCCGGCGGCGCGGCTCGTTCGATTTCCCGGTGCTCGGCGTCGCCGTCGCCCTCCGGATGGAGGGGGACGTCGTCCGCGACGCCCGGCTCGTCATCGGCGCGGTCGCCTCGCAGCCGCGCCCGGCGTCCGCCGCGGCCGCGGCGCTCGTCGGCGAGCGGCTCACGCCCGAGCTGATCACGCGCGTCGCCGATCTCGCCGCCGGGCCGGCGAAGCCTCTCGACAACACGGACGTACCGAGCGCGAGCTGCAGCAGCGCCAGCTCGCGGAGAAGGCGGACCTCACGCCGAGCATGGTGTCGCAGATCGAGTCGGGGCGGCTCACCCCGTCGCTCCACACGCTCGGTCGGATCGCCGCAGCGCTCGGCGTGCCGATCGCCGCGCTGTTCGACGGCCAGCCCTCCGGCTCGATCGTGGTGACCCGCAAGAAGGACTACCCGGTCGTCAGCTTCGATGGCTCGTCGGAGCGCTGGGCGGTGCTGGGCGCCGGGCTCTTCCAGGGCAAGATCCGCGCGGTCGTCTCGACGCTCGGGCCCAAGGAGCGCGGGGTCACGACCGAGAAGGTCATCATCAAGCCCGGCCAGATGAAGCTGTTCTACGTGATCGGAGGCAAGGTCGCCCTGCACTACAACGGCGACCGTCACGTGCTCGAGGCCGGCGACAGCGCGCTGCTCGACGGCGGCACGCCCCACGGCTGGGAGAATCTCGGGATGAAGCGGGCCCAGGCGCTCTGGGTCATTCTCGGATAGTCGCAGGGGAGCGGACATGACAGACGGCGAACGCGGTCTCGTCGACTTCCGAACCGAGCCGGCGCGGTACAAGCACTGGAAGCTCAGCTTCGACGGGCCCGTCGCCACGCTCGCCATGGACGTGCGGGAGGACGGCGGGCTTCGGCCGGGTTACGAGCTGAAGCTCAACTCGTACGACCTCGGTGTGGACATCGAGCTCTACGACGCGGTCCAGCGGCTCAGGTTCGAGCACCCCGAGGTCGGCGCGGTCGTGATCACCTCGGGCAAGGAGCGCATCTTCTGCGCCGGCGCGAACATCCGCATGCTCTCCCAGTCGTCGCACGGCTGGAAGGTGAACTTCTGCAAGTTCACCAACGGCTCGCGACGGACTGGATCATCATGGCCGATGATGGCAACACCGCCGTCTCGCTGCCTGAGGTGCCGCTTCTCGCGGTCCTTCCCGGGACCGGCGGGCTCACGCGGCTCGTGGACAAGCGTCGCGTGCGCCGCGACCGCGCCGACGTCTTCTGCACCACCGAGGAGGGGGTCAAGGGCCAGCGCGCCGTCGAGTGGGGGCTGGTGGACGAGGTCGTGCCGCGCTCGCGCCTCGCCGAGGTCGTGTCACAGCGCGCGCGCGAGCTTGCGGCGCGCACCGACAGGCCGGCGAACGCGCGAGGGCTCCGGCTCCCGCCGCTCGAGCGGACCATCGCGGGCGACGCGATCCGCTACAGCCAGGTCGCGTGCGCGCTCGACCGCCAGCGCGGGATCGCCGAGATCACCGTCACCGCGCCCACCGCGCCGCCCCCGAACGACGCGGAGGGTGTCCGCGCCCAGGGCTCTACGTTCTGGCCGCTCGCCCTCGCGCGTGAGCTCGACGATCTCGTCCTCCATCTGCGCACGAACGAGGCGGAGGCCGGACTCTGGGTGTTCAAGACCGCGGGGCGGGCCGACCGGATCGAGGCCTACGATCGGCTGCTCGTCAACCAGCGGGACGACTGGCTCGTGCGCGAGATCCGGCTCTACCTCAAGCGCACGCTCAAGCGCCTCGACGTCACCTCGCGCTCGATGGTCGCGCTCGTCGAGCCGGGCTCGTGCTTCGCCGGTACGCTGCTCGAGCTGGTACTCGCGGCGGATCGCTCTTACATGCTCGCCGGGGCGCGGCCCGGGGACAGTCGGCCGCCGGCGACCGTGCGCCTGACCGCGATGAACTTCGGCGCTTACCCGATGCCGAACGGCCTGGCGCGCCTCGCGAGCCGGCACTTCTCGGACGCCGGCCGGATCGAGAAGCTCCGCGCACGTGTCGGCGAGGACCTGGACGCCAAGGCGGCCGCCGAGGCGGGCCTCGTGACCTTCACGCCCGACGAGATCGACTGGGACGACGAAGTGCGGATCGCGCTCGAGGAGCGCGCGGCCTTCTCGCCCGACGCGCTCAGCGGCCTGGAGGCGTCGCTCCGGTTCGGCGGTCCGGAGACGCTCGAGAGCAAGATCTTCGGCCGGCTGTCGGCGTGGCAGAACTGGATCTTCCAGCGCCCGAACGCGGTCGGTCCGAAGGGCGCGCTCGTGGTGTATGGCACGGGCGAGCGAAGCGAGTTCGACCGCAGGAGAGTGTGATGGCCGGCGTCGACTACACGGAGCGGATCCCGAACAACGTCAACCTGGGCGAGAACCGCCGCCTGCAGCGCGCCCTGGAGGAGTGGCAGCCGAAGTTCCTCGAGTGGTGGCGGGACATGGGTCCGCACGGGTCTCAGGCGAACGACGTCTACCTGCGCACCGCGGTGAGCGTGGATCCGCAGGGCTGGGCGCAGTTCGGTTACCTCAAGATGCCCGACTATCGCTGGGGAATCTTCCTCGCCGAGCCGGAGCCGGCGCGCGCCATTCCCTTCGGCGACCACAAGGGGCGGCCCGTGTGGCAGGACGTCCCGGGCGAGTACCGAGGCGTGCTGCGGCGGCTCATCGTCACGCAGGGCGACACCGAGCCGGCCTCCGTCGAGCAGCAGCGCCACCTCGGGCGCACGTGCCCCTCGCTGTATGACCTGCGCAACCTCTTCCAGGTCAACGTCGAGGAGGGCCGGCACCTCTGGGCGATGGTCTACCTCCTCGACGCCTACTTCGGCCGGGACGGCCGTGAGGAGTCGGAGGGGCTGCTCCAGCGGCGCTCGGGCGACCCGGACAAGCCGCGCATCCTCGGCGCCTTCAACGAGAAGACGCCCGACTGGATCTCCTACCTCATGTTCACGTACTTCACGGACCGCGACGGCAAGTACCAGCTCGCGAGCCTCGCCGAGAGCGGTTTCGACCCGCTGTCGCGTACCTGTCGGTTCATGCTGACCGAAGAGGCGCACCACATGTTCGTGGGCGAGACCGGCGTGGGGCGCGTCGTGCAGCGGACATGCGAGCTGATGCGCCAGGGGAAGACGGACGACGTGCGGACCTACGGGGCGATCGACCTGCCGACCATCCAGAAGTACCTCAACTTCCACTGCTCGGTCTCGCTCGACCTCTTCGGCTCCGAGATCTCGACCAACGCCGCGAACTTCTACACGATGAGCCTGAAGGGGCGCTTCGAGGAGACCAAGAAGAACGACGACCACCAGCTCAAGGACGCGACGTATCCGGTCACGGAGCTGGACGGGGACAAGGTCACGGTGCGCGAGGAACCCGCGCTCCCTTCCTTGAACGAGCGGCTGCGCGACGACTACATCGCCGACTGCCAGCGCGGGGTAGACCGCTGGAACCGGATCGTCAAGGAGCATGGCGTCGATTTCGAGCTCAGGCTGCCGCACCGCGCCTTCCACCGCAAGATCGGCGTGTTCACCGACGTGCGGGTGTCGCCCGACGGCCGTCTGCTGACCGAGGCCGAGTGGGGCGCGAAGAAGCACGAGTGGCTGCCGACGCCCGCGGACGAGGCGTACATCCAGAGCCTGATGCAGCCGGTCACCGAGCGCGGCAAGTTCGCCAACTGGATCGCGCCGCCCGCACGCGGCGTCAACGGCCAGCCCGTCGACTTCGAGTACGTCCGGCTCGCGTGAGCCGGCGAGGAGAGGCCACGATGCCCAGGGTCATCGCGCCGCGGGAGTTCGGGAAGCCGCTCGGCATGTACTCGCACGGGATGTCGGCCCGGGCCGGCGAGATCGTCGTGGTCGCAGGGCAGGTCGGCACTCGGGGCGCGGGCGAGCTGGCCGGCCAGGACGTCGAGTCGCAGACGCAGCAGGCGTTCGAGAACGTCCGCGCCGTCGTGGAGGCCGCCGGCTGCTCCATGAAGGACGTCATCCGCCTCCAGACCTTCCTCACCAGCGCGGACGACATCGGGGGCTTCATGAAGGCGCGCCAGGCGGTGTTCGCCACGTACTTCCCCGAGGGGGCGTACCCACCGAACACGCTGCTGGTCGTCAGCCGGCTCGTCCGCCCTGAGCTCAGGGTCGAGATCGAGGCGATGGCCGTGCGCCCGCGCGCCGCCGCGAGTCGCGCGCCGGCCCGCAGGCGAAAGGCGCGGCGCTAGCCTGAGCAACGGCTTTTCGAGCGCCGGCTCCGCCGGCGCAACCGGTCCTGGGGGAGGTCTCGGAGGGGGCCGTCGGGGCCCCCTCCGACGAGACCGAGAAAGGCAGACATGAACGCGTCGGAGGTTCTGCCCGCGCAGTTCAACGTCGCCGCCTGGTTCGTGGACCGGAACGTCGCGGAGGGCCGCGGCGCCTCGCCGGCGTTCCTCTTCGAGGATCGGACGCTCACGTACGCCGACGTCCAGGAGCTCGTCAACCGCACGGGCAACGCCCTCCTCGAGCTCGGCGTCGAGATGGAACACCGGGTCCTCATGCTCTGCCTCGACGCCCCCGAGTTCATCGGGACGTTCTGGGGCGCCATCAAGATCGGCGCCATCCCGATTCCGGTGAACACACTGATGCGCACCGCCGACTACCTCTATTTCCTCAACGACAGTCGCGCCAAGGTCGCCGTCATCTCGGCACCGCTCCTCGCCGAGGCCGCGCCGGCGCTCCGAGAAGCCAGGGACCTCAGGCACGTGCTCGTCGCGCGCGGTGACCCTGGGCAGTTCCTGTCCTACGAGGACCGGATTGCGAAGGCGTCGGCGACGCTTCAGGCGGCGCCCACGTCGCGCGACGACGCCGCGTTCTGGCTCTACTCGTCCGGGTCGACGGGCTTCCCGAAGGGCGCCGTCCACCTCCACCACGACATGGTCCTCTGCTGCGAGACCTACGCGAAGGAGGTGCTCGGGATCCGGCAGACCGACCGGGTCTTCTCGGCGGCGAAGCTCTTCTTCGCCTACGGGCTCGGCAACTCCGGCTACTTCCCGATGAACGTGGGCGCGCAGAGCGTGCTCTACCCGCACCGGCCGACGCCGGAGTCGGTCTTCGAAATCATCGCGCGCTACCGTCCGACGCTCTTCTTCGGCGTGCCGACGCTCTACGCCGGCATGCTCGCGGTCAAGGACGCCGAGGCGCGGTTCGACACCTCGTCGCTGCGGCTCTGCGTGTCGGCGGGCGAGGCGCTGCCCGACGAGATCTACAAGCGCTGGCGCGAGCGCTTCGGCGTCGAGATCATCGACGGGATCGGCACGACCGAGATCTGCCATGTCTTCATCTCGAACCGTCCCGGCAGGGTGCGTCCCGGCTCCTCGGGGCTCCCCGTGCCGGGCTACGAGCTCGCCATCGTGGACGACGAGGGGCGCCCCGTGGCGCAGGGCGAGATCGGCAACCTCCGTGTCAAGGGCGACTCCACGATGGCGTACTACTGGAACAAGCACGAGAAGACCAAAGAGACGCTCTTCGGCGCGTGGATCCAGACGGGCGACAAGTACTACCAGGACAAGGATGGCTACTTCTGGTACTGCGGCCGCTCGGACGACATGCTGAAAGTCGGCGGGATCTGGGTCTCGCCGGTCGAGGTCGAGGCGACGCTCGTGCGCCATCCGGTCGTGCTCGAAGCCGCGGTGGTCGGCAAGGAGGACACCGACCGGCTCGTCAAGCCGAAGGCGTTCGTCGTCCTGAAAGAGCCCGGGAAGGCGTCCGAGGAGCTCGCGAACGAGCTCAAGGCATTCGTGAAGGACAAGATCGCGCCCTACAAGTACCCGCGCTGGATCGAGTTCGTCGGCGAGCTGCCGAAGACAGCGACGGGCAAGATCCAGCGCTTCAAGCTGCGCGGCTGACGCGGGGCTGCGACCCGTGTTCGATCGCACGCTGGAGACGCTGCCGCACGAACGCCTGTCCCTGCATCAGTGGCGATGCTTCCGGGCCATGGCGCGCGAGCTGCTCGCGTCCAATCCGTTCGTCGGCGCGAAGTGGCGCGCCGCGGGTGTGCGGTCGGTCGACGACCTCGCCGACTGGGACGACTTCCGCCGGCTGCCCTTCACCCGCAAGGTCGAGCTCGTCGAGGACCAGGCGACGCACCCGCCCTTCGGCACCAACCTCACGTACCCGCTCGAGCGGTACGTGCGCGTCCACCAGACCTCTGGCACGAGTGGGCAGCCGATCCGCTGGCTCGAGACGCAGGAGTCGTGGGAGTGGTGGGCGCGCTGCTGGGGGTTCGTCCTGCGCGGGGCGGGCGTCGAGCCGACGGACCGCGTCTTCTTCCCGTTCTCGTTCGGCCTCTTCATCGGCTTCTGGGCGGGCTTCGAGGGCGCGCGCGCGCTCGGCGCGCTCGCGATCCCGGGCGGCGGGCAGGACTCGGCGACGCGACTGGCCTGGATGCAGGCGCTCGGCGCGACGGTGCTCGTGTGCACGCCGTCCTACGCGCTCCACCTGATCGAGGTGGCGCGCGAGCGCGGCCAGGACCTCTCGAAGGGATGCGTGCGGATCACCGTCCACGCAGGCGAGCCGGGCGCCGGCATCCCGGCGGTACGAGCGCGCATCGAGGCGGGGTGGGGCGCTCGGGCGTACGATCATGCGGGCATGACCGAGGTCGGCGCCTACGGCTACGAATGCGTCGAGCAGGCGGGGCTCCACGTCAGCGAGTCCGAGTTCATCGCCGAGGTCATTGACCCGATGACCGGAGGGCCCGCGCGCGACGGCGAGCTCGTCCTCACCAACCTCGGGCGCGTCGGCTCGCCCGTGGTCCGTTTCCGTACCGGCGACCGTGCGCGCCTCGCCCCGGCGCCGTGCGCGTGCGGGCGGACGTTTGCGCGCCTGGAGGGTGGCATCCTCGGCCGTCTCGACGACATGCTCATCGTCCGCGGCGTCAACGTCTTTCCCGCGGCGATCGAGGGCGTCGTCCGCCGCTTCCCGATGATCGACGAATTCCAGATCGAAGTGTTCCGCGACGGCGAGCTCGACGAGGTCCGCGTGCTGGTCGAGCTCGAGGACACCGCCGGCGTGCGCCGCGTGCAGGAGGCGCTGCGCGAGGCCGTCGGCATCCGCCTCGAGGTCGCCGCCGTACCGCCGCACAGCCTGCCCCGCTACGAGCTCAAGGCGCGCCGCGTCGTGCGCCGCTGACCGGGCCGCGCGAGCGGCCACGGCGTCTTCGAGTCCGTGCGCGCTAACCGCGTGAGCGGCAAGGTGTTTATCGTGGTGAGTGGTAAGATCGAAGAAGTCCCCGTTTGAGCGCCCGTCTTGCGAGTCGAGCATGGAGCGCACGGTGCGGACGGAGAGCCGGCCGGCCATCAAGCGACGGCCGCGAAGGATCCCGCTGTATGGCATACGGCCCCGAGAGAGACAAGGTGACTGAGAGCCCCCAAGCGGTCCCGGGGGTGTCGATGCCGTTTGGCTCCACCGTCACGCTCTTCTTCAGCGACATTCGGGGCTTCACGCAGTACACCGACCAATACGGCGACGAGGCCGCGTATCAGGTCCTCCAGGAGCACAACGCCATCGTCCGCCGGCAACTCGAGGCCTTCGGCGGCCAGGTCGTCAAGACCCAGGGCGACAGCTTCATGGTCGCTTTCACGACCGCCCGCGGCGCGATCCTGTGTGCGGTCGCGATCCAGCGGACCCTGGCCGAGGCGAATCGGAACCAGACGGGAACCCGGATCGCCATCGGCATCGGCATCAACACCGGTGAGCCGATCCAGGAAGGCGGCGACTTTTTCGGGGGGATGGTCAACCTGGCTGCCCGCATCTGCGCGGCGGCAGGCCCGGGCGAGGTCTTCGTCGCGGACACGACGCGCGCCGTCGCCGGCCGGATCGATTCGGTCGATTACGTCGATCGGGGGCTCCACGAGCTCAAGGGCTTTCAGGAGTCGCAGCGGCTGATCGAGGTGCGATGGCAGTCACCCGGGGCCGAGGCGCCGACCGGGGCGGAAGAGGGAGAGATCGCGGCCGCGATGCAGCACGCGATCGACGTGCTGAACCGCGTGCTCAGCATCACCCACCAGGACGACCCGGTGTTCCGCCCGCTCGTCGAGTGCCAGGCCAAGGCGAGCGACGTGCGGCTGACGCTCTCTCGTTCCGCGTCCGATCGCCAGAGCCAGAGCGTGCAGCGGATCCAGGATGCGGTCCGACCGTTCGAGGACTTCATCGTGCTCGTCGTCGAGCGGGACACCCTCGAGGAGCAGCGCTCAGCGCAGATCGAGACCGGTGTCGCCCGCTCGTTCGGCTGGCCGCTGGTGACTGCCGCCGCGCGGGGGCGACTGGCGTTCGGCGGTGGCGAAGCGCGCGCGGCGCCGCCGCCCATGCCGATGCCGGCGCCCCCGCCCGCGCCGATGCCGGCGCCCTGGCCCGTGCCGACGGCGGGAAGCGTCCCCGCTGACTCTTTCGGCTTCCGGACGCCTGTGGTCGAGGCGACGCCCGTGCCGAAAGTCGATCCGCGCGCCGCGGGCGTGCGCTGGTGGACCGCCGCGCACACGGCCTGGAGTGAGTGGAAGTCGTCGGGCGTCGCGTTGGCCTACGCGCTCCGGGGCACCGTCGCCGAGTACCCGCACCTGCTCTCCGTGCCGATCCGGGAGAGCGCCGAGCACAACCAGGGACGGCTGGCCGCCGGCTACTTTCTCCTCCTCGAGCACGTCGCGAACCAGTCGCCGTCGTTCGTGCAGACGGCCGTCGCACGCGCGATCAGTCAGGTCGGGGGCGCCGTCGCGCCCGAGGTGCTCGGGGGGAAGCTCTACGAGCTGTTGGTGACCGATGGCCGGCTCCGCGAGACCTATGCGGCATTCGTGGGCGACGTCATGGGGACTGCCATCCCTCAGCCGGGCTTCTGGGCCGACGTCGGCATCGTCGAGCACGAAGACGAGACCGAGGTCATCACACGCTCGAGCGCCATCATCGGCGATCCGTCGGAGCGGACCGAGCGCCTGACCAATCAGAAGGATCGCGTGGCCGATCAGCAATTCGAGGTGACGTTGGCGCCGCTCACGGCACGGTTCTTCTTTATCAGGCCGGCGGGTCTGACGACACCGCGTGAAGTCGCGATCAAGGTGACCGAGGGCGGCCAGCCGTCGGACCACGCCTGGCATGTGACGCTGAAGACGAGTCTCGTCATCCGCTCAGAGCCGAAGCGCCTCGGGCCGAAGGGCATCGCCCTCAAGGGGCTAGGCGCAGAATGCCCCGGCATCTGGGTCGGCGTCTTCAACGCGGATCCCGCGTACGCGGCGACCTACGAGGTCGCCATGGCCGTGCGGCCGTCGGGACTGTCGGTGCGCACGTCGTCGCCCTTCAAACCGCCCGCAAGCTGGCCGCGCTGACGCCACCTACGGCTTCGTAGCGCCGGTTGATCCATTTGTACGGGCGTAGATCCACCGTTGGATCTTGCGCCGTAGTCATGCCAGATTGACGGACAAGGATGACCGGCTCGGGCGCGGAGCTCATCAGGCAGATGGTCGCCGGTGATCGAGAAGCGTTCGCTCGCTTCTACGACCGCTACGCGCCCCTGGTCTTCCCGCTCATCCAGCGCATTCTCCGGGAGCGCGCCGACGCGAGCGATGTGCTGCAGGAGGTCTTCTGGGAGGCGTGGCAGGGCGCGGCGGGCTATGACCCCGCACGCGGAAGCCCGGAGGCATGGCTCGTGACGCGGGCGCGGACCCGGGCCATCGACCGGATCCGGGCCATGCGGCGACGCAGCGAGACGTTCGTGGCGCCCCTCCACGACGCGCTCGCCGCCGCGCCCGCCGACCCGGGCGGCGACGTGGCGGAGCGCACGGAGGACCGCCGGACGGTCCAGCACGCGCTGGCGCAGCTGCCATCGGCCCAGCGGGAGGTGATCGAGCTCGCGTACTACGCGGGGCTCACGCAGACGGAGATCGCCGAGCGGCTCAAGCAGCCGCTCGGGACGGTGAAGACGCGCATCCGGCTCGCGCTCGAGCGGCTGCGCGAGGTCGTCAGGCCCACGACATGAACCACGAGCCCTTCGACACGCTCGCGGCGGCCTACGCGCTCGGCGCGCTCGACGGCGAGGAACTCGTCGAGTTCGAGGCTCACCTCGCTCAGGAGTGTGCGCGCTGCGCGGTCACGCTGCGCGAGTCCTACGAGGCGCTGGCGGCGCTCGCGCGCTCGGCGCCGCCCGCCGTGCCGCCGCCCGAGGTCAAGCAGGCGTTGCTCTCTCGGATCGCGGCGGTGGCGCCCACGGCCTCGCCGCGCCGCGAGCGGGGGCGCGGCTCCTTGCCGTGGATCGCCGGCGCGGCTGCGGCAGCGATCGTCGCCGCTGCGTTCACGGGCGCCTTCGTCGCCGGGCACTACGAGGCGCGGCTCGGGCAGACGGCCCGCGAGCTCACGGCGACGCGTCAGCGCTTGGAGCGCGAGATCGCCGCCCTGAACGACCAGCTCGCCGCCTACCGGAGCGCTGCGGACCTGCTGCGCGACCCGGCGACGAGGGTGGTGACGCTCCGGGGCCTGGGCCCGAGCCCCGGGGCGACGGGGTGGGTGATCTGGCACCAGACGGTGGGTGGCCAGCTCTTCGTCGCAAACCTGCCGCCGCCGCCGCCGAGCAAGACGTACGAGTTGTGGACGATCGGGGAGGGGGCGCCGAGGCCCGCGGGCGTCTTCCGGGTCGACGCCGAGGGGCGGGCGACGCACCGCGTGGAGCCGGTGGAGGGCGGCAAGCCCGTGAAGGTCTTCGCCGTCACGCTCGAGCCGGAGGGCGGCGTGCCGGCACCGACCGGCCCGATGGTCCTCGCGTCGGCGAAGTAGCCAGAGCGTCCTGGAGTATACTGCCAGAGGTCCCTCGATGAGCCTTCCGAAGCCCGTGGAGACTCTGTGGAACGAGCTCCAGGCCGTGCGCGCCGAGGTCCTCAGAGAAGTGCAGGGGCTCTCCCAGCGCCAGACGGACTGGAAACCGAGCCCGGAGGTTTGGTCGGTCGGCGAGATCATCGACCATCTGACGCTCGCCGAGATCGCGACGGGCAAGCTCACCACGAAGCTCACGCGGGAGGCCGCGGCTGGGGGAACGCTCGCGCCGTGGCCGGCCAACCTCACGACGTTCGCGCCGCTCCCGCCCGATCCGCCGGGGCCGGCGGACGCGCCGCCGGTGGTGCGGCCGTCGTCGGGTAAAGCGATCGGCGAGCTGATCGCGACCATGAGGGCCACGCGAGAGCGGAGCCGGCAGTCCGTGGAGAAGCTCGGGACGGTGGATCCACGCGCGCTGCGTTTCAACCATTTTCGCCTCGGCGATCTCGACCTCGCGCAGTGGTGGCAGCTTCAGACCCGGCACGACGGGATCCATCTCGCGCAGATCCGCGACGTGAAGCGTGCGCGGGGGTTCCCGAAGGCGTGACGGGAGTGGAAGGCCGCAGCGCGACGCGCGGAGCGAGCCTGTGAAGGTCATCTTGCGAAACCCTCGGCGCGAGGTCGAGGTGGCGGGCGGGCGCCGGGTGAAAGACGTGCTGCGCGAGCTGGACATCCTGCCGGAGACGGTCCTCGTGATCCGTGGCGACGAGCTCATCACCGCCGACCAGGTCGTCCGCGACGCGGACACCATCGAGCTGAGGCCGGTCATGTCGGGCGGCGCGCGATGAAGTGCAGGAAGTGCGGTGGGACGGCGGTGCTCGAGCTGCGCCGCCACAATGCCGCCTTCTGCGCTCCGGACTTTCTCGACTTCTTCCGGAATCAGGTCCGTGAGGCCATCCGGAAGTACCGCATGCTCGAGAAAGACGAGCACGTCCTCGTGGCGGTCTCCGGCGGCAAGGACTCGCTCGCGCTCTGGGACGTCCTGCTCGACGAGGGGTACTCGACGACGGGGCTCTACCTCGACCTCGGCATCTTCGACTACTCCATCGAATCCCGGGCGAAGTGCGAGACGTTCGCCGCCGCGCGGGGTGTCCCACTGATCGTGAGGTCCGTGGCCGAGGAGGTCGGCGCGCCCGTCCCCGTCATCAAGAACGTCACGCGGCGGCCCCCGTGCTCGGGCTGCGGTCTCTCCAAGCGCTACCTCATGAACCGCGTCGCGCTCGACCACGGCATCGGCGTCGTCGCGACCGGCCACAACCTCGACGACGAAGCGGCGACATTGTTTGGCTCGATCACGCACTGGCAGACCGACGCGCTCGCGCGCCAGTTGCCCGCGCTGCCGGCCAGCCACGCGAAGCTGGCCCGGCGCGTGAAGCCGCTGTATCGCCTCTCTGAGCGCGAGACGGCGGCGTACGCGTTTTTAAGAAAGATCGACTACATCGTGGAGGAGTGCCCGTTCGCCAAGGGGGCCACCTCGATCGCCCACAAGGAGATTCTGAGCCGGATGGAGGACGCCTCACCGGGTGCGAAGCACAATTTCTTGTTCGGCTTTCTGGAGAAAGGCCGCGCGGCGTTCGAGCGCGCCGAGGCGGTCGAGCTCCGCGAGTGCGTGCGCTGCGGCCAGGTCACCACCGGGACGGTCTGCGCCTTCTGCAAGCTCGCCGACCAGGTCAAGCGCGCGACGTAGCCGCCGCGCTCTCTCACGCTTGCGCGCTGAGTTTGGCTGAAACGACGCGACGGCCGTGATGAGACCCTACCCACCAGAGCCGGGCGGCCGACGGCCCTGCGCTAAGGTAAATGCCGGGAGGGTGCCGACCGTCTAATCGGGCGCGAGGGAGGAAGAATGAGAGGGATCGCGTCAGCTTCTCTCCTGGCGATCGCGCTGCTTCTCGTTGCTGCCACGCCGACACACGCTTGGCACCATGGCGGGCACAGTCGCGTTTTTATCGCCGCAGGACCTGCGTTCTGGTGGGGCCCGCCGTATCCATACTGGTGGTACCCGCCGCCGTACTACGCGTACTCACCGCCACCGGTCATCGTTCAGGAGCCTCCGATGTACGTCCAGCAGCAACCGCCGCCTGCGCCGACCCCGCCGCCGCAGACGTACTGGTACTACTGTCCCAGCGCGAAGAACTATTATCCGAACGTCCAGGCGTGCTCGGAGGCCTGGGTCAAGGTCCCGCCGAGGCCTGAGTAGAAGGGACGGAGAAGCGATGGTTCCGAGATGGCGCATCCTCCCCGTGGCAACCGGGGTCCTCCTGACGGCATGCGCGACGGTGCCCACTGGGCCGAGCGTGATGGTGCTTCCGGGGGACGGGAAGAACTTTGAGCTGTTTCAAGCCGATGACGCGGTCTGCCGTCAGTGGGCAGCGCAACAAACCGGGACGACGACGCAGCGGGCGTCCACGCAAAGCACAGTCAGCGGAGCGGCCATCGGGACCGCCGTAGGCGCCGCAGTCGGCACCGCGATTGGCGCCGCCGCCGGGAACCCTGGCATCGGGGCGGCGGTCGGCGCGGGCGGGGGTCTCCTCGGAGGGACGGCCGTGGGCGCGAGCAATGCCGCGGGCGCAAACCAATCTGTGCAGCACCGCTACGACATGACCTACATGCAGTGCATGTACGCCAAGGGCAACCAGATCCCGCTCGCGCGAGGGTCTCAGCCGGCGTACACCCGGCAGCCGGTGCCCCCGCCGCCACCTCCGCCGAGCGCCCCTGCCAGCATTCCACCTCCCCCAGCGGGAACCCCGCCGCCACCTCCTCCTGGACCTTCGCGGTAACGCTCGGTGGGAGGAGGGTAGAACATGAGGAAGGCGTCGTTCGTCCCGACCATCTACCTGACGCTCGGCCTCGCGCTCACGCCAGCCGCGGCCTTCGCCAATCACGGCGGATTCCACGGTGGTCGTGTTGCGGTCGGTCAGGTCGCTGGCGGCCCGGTTGTCACGCGGCCGTTCATGACCCACCCGTTCGTGTCGCATCCCTTTGTGGCCCACCCGTTCCTCCACCACCGCTTCTTCCGCCCCTTTGTCCCGTTCGGCGTGATCACTTCTCCCGTCGTTATCTACGCGTCACCACCGGTCGCGTACTCGGCGCCACCGACCTCCTATGATTCTCCCCCGATCGTGGGGAACGTGGCCGTTGCTCCGGCGCCGGCACCCATGCCCACCGTCGTCCAGTATCCGGAGGGGCGGTACGAGCTCCGCGGCGACGGGGTAACGACAGCCTACACGTGGGTGTGGATCCCGAATCCTCCGCCCCCTCCGCCGCCGGCCGCACCAACGGTGGAACCGCCCGCCGCACCGCCGGCGGAAGCGCCGGCCCCACGTGAGGAGTCGCCGGCCCGCCCCAGCCAACTCTATCGCTGGACCGACGAACGGGACGTCGTGCACTGGACGGATCGCTGGGACGCCGTACCGCAGCGGTACCGGGCCCAGGCGAAGCAAACCCAGCCGTCCTAAAACACCCGCGCAGAGGTCAGAGTTCGCCTCTTTCTCGAGGCGGCAGTTGAGCGGCGCCCGGTTTCCTGTAGAATGAATCGTGATTCAGTCGACGTCATGACCTCGGGAGGCCCGCCATGAGAGACGCCGTCATCGTTGGAGCCGTGCGTAGCGCCGTCGGAAAGAGGAACGGCAGACTCTCCCCCGTCCGCCCCGACGACCTCGCGGCGCACGTGCTTCGCGAGCTCGTCGCCCGCGTCGGCATCGACGCTTCCGAGGTCGAGGACGTCATCCTCGGCTGCGTCGACCAGCTCGGTGAGCAGGGGTTCAACATCGCGCGCAACGCGGCGCTGATCGCGGGCTTCCCGGTGGACGTCTGCGGCACGACGCTCGACCGGATGTGCGGCTCGGGGCAGCAGGCGGCCAACTTCGCCGCGCTGGGCGTCATGGCGGGCCAGTACGACGTCGTCATCGCGGGCGGCGTCGAGCACATGACGCGCGTGCCGATGGGCTCGAACGCGATGGGCCCCGGCGAGGGGCCGCTCTCGCCCCGGCTGCAGGAGCGCTACAACATCGTGCCCCAGGGGATTTCCGCGGAGCTGATCGCCGAGACGTGGGGGCTCAAGCGCGAGGAGCTCGACGAGTTCTCGGCGCAGAGCCACGAGAAGGCCGGACGCGCGATCGCCGAGGGGCGGTTCAAGCGCGAGATCGTGCCGGTGACGCTCCCAGACGGCTCCATCTTCGACGCCGACGAGGGCGTCCGCGTGCCCGTCAACCGCGAAAAAATAGCGGCGCTGGCGCCGTCCTTCAAGCCCGACGGTGTGGTGACCGCCGCCAACTCCTCGCAGATCTCCGACGGCGCCGCGGCGCTCATGTTCATGTCGCCCGAGCGCGCGAAGGCGCTCGGCGTCCGGCCCCGCGCGCGCGTGGTCGCGACGGCGCTCGCCGGCGTGGACCCGACGATCATGCTGACCGGTCCGATCCCGGCGACCCAGCGCGTGCTGAAGAGGGCCGCCCTCACGCTAGACGACATCGACCTCGTCGAGATCAACGAGGCGTTCGCTTCGGTCGTGCTCGCGTGGGAGCGAGAGCTTCACCCGGACATGCGCCGTGTGAACGTCAACGGCGGCGCGATCGCGCTCGGCCACCCGCTCGGCTGCTCGGGCGCCAAGCTCATGACGACGCTGCTCCACGAGCTCGAGCGGCGCAGCGCGCGCTATGGGCTCCAGACCATGTGCATTGGCTTCGGCCAGGGGATCGCCACCGTCATCGAGCGGATCTAGGAGCCTGTCGGAGTATCGAGGAGCGCCACGGCTTCGCCGGGGTGCTCCGAGCGTTGGGGGGCTTGGGGGGCCATGTCGGGGCCCCCCATTTCCTAGACCAGGGCGTCCTGGATCGCGGCGTCGAGGTCGCCGGGACGGACCGGCTTGAAGAGGCAGCCGCGGACCTTGAGGGTGTCGAGACGGTCCTGGTCCTCTTCGCGCAACCCCCAACCGGTAATGAACAGGATCGCCACGTTCGGGTCCATCGCGCGGAGCCGCTCGGCGAACTCCCAGCCATTCATGCCGGCCATGCCGAGGTTCGTCAGCACCGCGTCGAAGCGGTCGGGCGCGTAGGCGGCGAGGGCGGCAGCCCCGCTCGGCGCGGGGATCACGGTGTGGCCCGTGCTCTGGAGCAGTTCGGCGAGCGTCGCCAAGACCTTGGGCTCATCGTCGACGACCAGCACGCGGGCCCGCCGCCAGGCGGTCGCCGGCCGCGCCGGTCGACCCGGCTTCGCCTGCTCCCGAGCGGCGGGGAAGGTCAGCGTGAATGTCGCGCCCCGGCCGGGCTGGCTGTCGACGTGGATGTCGCCGCCATGCCGCCGCACGATCGAGTACGCCATGGACAGCCCGAGGCCCGAGCCCGCCTCGCCCTTGGTCGAGAAGAACGGCTCGAAGACGCGCTGGCGCACGGCCTCCGACATCCCGACGCCGCTGTCGCCGACGGTGATCGTCACGGGCCCGCCCTGCTCCTGGCGCGTGGCGAGCCTGAGCGTCCCGCCGTCGGGCATCGCGTCGAGCGCGTTAAGGATCAGGTTTGTCATCGCCTCGGTGAGCGCGGCGGGCCGGCCGTGGATCGACTCCACTGTCCCCACGTCGAGTCGGAGGTGGAGCGGCCGGCGGTCGTGAGCGATCTTCTCCTCCCACCGGGGCCGGGTGATCGCCACCGCGTCCTGGACGATCTGATTGACGTCGACAGCGATGAACTGCTCCTCCGGGCGGAGGCGCGCAAACGTCTGGATGCGCCGCACCGTTTCGGAGCCGTCGAGCGCCGCCGCCTCCACGACATTGAGCGAGCGGTTCAGGAACTCGGCGTCCCCGGGGTTTTGCTTCATGAGCTGCGCGTAACCGAGGATCGCCTGGAGCAGGTTGTTGAAGTCGTGCGCGATCCCGCCGGCGAGCTGCCCGAGGGCCGTGTGCTTCTCAGTCTGGTGGAGCTGCTGCTCGACCTCGCGCTGCGCGGTGATGTCGCGGACGATCGCGATGACGCCCTTGAGCTCACCCTGGCGCCCGTGGAGGGCGGCGAGCGCGATGGCGAGGGCGGTGGGGCGCCCCTGCTCTGACGGCAGGGAGGCCTCGAACTCGTGCATCGCCTGCCCGGTGATTAGCCGCTGTTTGGCATCGGTGTAGTCGGCGGCGGGCAGAAGATCCGTGATGGGCCGGCCGAGGGCTTCCGCCGATCCGAGCCGGAAGATGCGCTCGGCAGCGGGATTCCAGCCGTCGATGTGATCGTCGGCCCTGATCGAGACGATCGCGTATGGCGCCGACGCGATGAGCGTCTCGAGCCACCGCTTCGTGTCCGCGATCTCGCCGTAGAGGCGCGAGTTGCGCAGCGCGATCGCCAGGTACTCCGAGAGCATCTCGAGAAGCTCGCGCTCCCGCGGGTCGATCGCGCGCCCGGAGGCGCGGTTGTCCGCGACGAGCGCGCCGAGCGGCCCCTGCGCATCGCGGATCGTGCACATGACCACCCGCGGGTCCTCGCGCTCCGCACGCGCCGGCGTCTTGGACGTGACCGTCACGCGGTCGTAGCCCAGCGCGGCCTGGAGCTGCGCCGAGACGCCGGTGGCCAGCTCGCGGGGATCGAGCTCGCCGACGATTGTGCGGGAGATCTCGCGCAGGATCGAGAGCTGGGTGACCCGGAGGGACTGCTCGACGGCCTCCCGCCTGGCGGCCTCCTCGAGCTCGCGTGTCTTGGCCGAGAGCTGCCGCATCTCCTCCACGAGCCGCACCACCTCGCCCCGAGCGCCGAGCTCGGCATGGCGGCGAAGCAGCGCGCGGCGGACGACATCCTCCAGGTCCTTGCGCGCGAAGGGCTTGATCAGGTACTCGAAGGCACCGTTGGTCAGCGCGTGCTTGACGGTCTCGAGCGATGCGTAGGCCGTGATCATGATGACTTCGATGGTGCGATCGGCGGTCTTGACGCGCTGGAGGAGCTCGAGCCCGTCGATCTCGGGCATCTTGATGTCCATGATCACGACGTCCGGCCGGAACCACTCCAGCGCATCGAGCGCCGCGCGGCCGTTCTCCGCCGTCTGGATGTGGTACGCGGGCTTGAGGAGCATCCGGAGCGACTCCCGCGGGCCGAGCTCGTCGTCGACGACCAGAACGCGCGGGAGCGTCGAGGGCGGAGCGATGGCGCTCATGCGGCGGCGATCGGCAGCGACACCACGAACGCGAGCTCGTTGCGCGCCTGGCGGACGCGAAGGTCGCCCCCGAGGGCCTCGACGAGCCGCTGGCTCACGGCGGGCCCCACGTCGATCAGGCTCTCCTGGACCATCTGCACGGGGTCGAAGAGGCGGTGCAGCTTGTCGGGCGGCACGGTGGCGGTCCGGGAGCCGATGTAGATCTGGACGTTGTCACGCCCGCCCTTTTCCGTGTGCCGGCCGACCGAGACGGACACGCGGGCGTGCTCGGGGGGCGAGTTGTGCGTGAGGTACCAGACGAGGTACGAGAGCGCCTTCCGAAGCTGCGCCACGTCCACCTTGACGGTGAGCGGAGCCGAATCGCGCGTGACCTCGAGCTGGATCGGCTTGCCCAGCCCGTCGTCGGCCATGTCGATTGCCGCGACGACGTCGTCCACGACGGCATGCACGTCCACCGTGGTGAAGTTTAACTCACCCTCCGTCACGAGCGCCGCGAGTTTCTCGAAGACCTCCACCAGCCGCCGGACGTCCCGCCGGACCACCGAGGAGAAGTGCTTGCGGAAGTCGGGATCGTCGTAGCGCTCGCCGATCAGCTCGATGAAGGTGTTGATCGACACGAGCGGGTTCTTGATCTCGTCCGCGATCCGGGCGACGACGCGCGTGAGGAGCTGCGTCTGCTCCACCTGGCGCCGCTGGGTGGCGAGCTCCTTCTGCGCCGTCAGGTCCTCGAAGACGAGGACGGCGCCGAGCGGCAGCGGGTCGTCGCCGCGGATCGGGTACGTCGAGACCTCGAGCCAGAGCCCGCGCAGGGCGAGCTGCAAATCGGCGCCCGTGACGGCCCGGCCCGAGCGGAGCGTGTCATAGAGCATGTCGCCGAGCGGCGAGGGTAGCACCCGGAGGTCCTCGCCGACGACCGTCTGCGCCGGGAGGTCGAGGATCTCCGCCGCCCGCCGGTTCATGGTCCCGACTCGCTGGTCGCGCCCGATCGTGATCACGCCGCTCGACATGTGCTCGAGGATCCGCTCGCTGAACTCCTTCTCGCGCCTGAGCTGATTGTGGAGCGCGATGTCGCGGATCGCCGTGGCGAGGTGCGTGGCGAGGTCGAAGAGGGTCTCGGTCTCGCGGCGGCCGTAGGTCGAGCCGACGATCGGCTGGCCGACCAGCAGGATCGCCACGAGCTCGCCGTGGGCCAAGAGGGGGACGGCGAGCACACTCTGGAGCAGCTTGAGCTCGCGCACGATCTCGGGGTCGGTCAGCTCGTGCACCCGGGCGGGTCGTCCCTGCGCGGCCAGCCAGCGCGCGAGCCCCGCGGCGGCCGGCAGGCGCACCGACTCGACGATCAGGGGCGCGAGCCCCCGGTGGGCCGCGACGCGGTAGTCCCGGCCCTCGGCGTCGGGCAGGAGGAGCGCGGTGCGCGTCGGGCGGACGAGCTCGCCGATCGCGTCGAGGAACATCTCGAGCACGCGCGGCAGGTGGGAGCCCGCAGCGAAGGCGCGGGTGAACTCCTTGAGGACGCGGCCGAACGCCGCGCCGTCCCAGGGCTCGTCGGCGCGCGCGGCCGGCGCCTCCGCCGCCGTGCCGCTCGAGCGCAGCGCGGTGAGCTCGCGGACGAGCCGCAGCTTCTCCTCCGCGTGGCGGAGCACGCCCTGGAGGTCCGGCGCGCCGAAGCCGGAGGGCAGACGGAAGTCGACCGTCTCGTCCTCGTCGTCGGCCGCGCCGATGGCGACCGTGAGCGTCGACGGCTGGATGTCCTTCACGCGCGCGGCGAAGGCCTCGAGACCCCGCGGCAGGCCAACGCAGTCCCGCAAGATCACGTCGATGTCGATGAGACGCAGGATCTTCATTGCGTCGGCGTCGCTCTGCGCGATGAAGGCGGAGTAGTCGTCGAGGGCGCCGAGCAGACGCGTGCGGAGGGCGTCGTCGTGCGTGACGACCAGGACGGTATTCATGCGGACACTGGCGCCGGCGCCGCGACCGCAAGCGGAAACTCGGCGGTGAAGAGGGCACCGCCCGCGGGCTGGTTCGCCACCTTGAGCTTGGCGTCGTGCGTCTGCGCGATCGCGGCACAGATCGCCAGCCCGAGACCTGAGCCGCGCTGTCTGGTCGTGAAGAACGGCTCGAAGACGCGGTCGAGCAGCTCGGCCGGCACGCCGGGCCCCGTGTCGAGGACGGTCGCGATCGCGTGCGTCTCGGTCACGGCCAGCTCGACTCGCAGCATGCCGCGCGGCGGCGTCGCCTCGTGGGCGTTCATCAAGAGATTCAGGAAGAGCTGTCCGAGTTCGGCGTGGGCGCCGCGAATCATGCACGGCGTGGGGGGCGTCACCACGGTGACGACGAGGTTCTTCTCCTCGAAGGCGGCTCGCATGGTCTCCACCGCCTCGGTGACCGGAACCCTCAGATCGAGGGGCTGGCGGAGCCGGTCGCTCGGGCGCGAGAGGGTGTGCAGGCGCTCGAGCAGCCGCTCCATGCGCTGGATCTCCCGCGTCGCGATCCGGCCGAAATCCTCGATGAACCGCTCGTCGCTGTGGCGGCGCGGCAGGAGGTGGGCGAAGGTCTTGATCGCGACCAGCGGGTTCTTGATCTCGTGCGCGATGCCCGACGCGAGCATCTCGAAGTAGGCGAGCCGCTCGGCGCGCCGGCGCCCCGTTTCCAGCTCCTTCAGCGGCGTCAGGTCGCTGAACACCGCGACC
>QHTD01000076.1 GCA_003220675.1 Candidatus Rokuibacteriota bacterium
CGTCACGTCGCACTCGAGCATCACGCCGCGGAGCTCGCCGTACCGGTCGCGTCCGGCCTCGATCTGGACGGTGGCGCGCGGGTCGCGCTCGAGGTTCCGCGCCTTCTGCGACTTCCCGTAGGTCCAGGCGTAGAGCGTGCGGCTGTCGCGCACGTACCAGAGCGGCATGAGGTGCGGGCGCCCGTTGGGCCCGATCGTCGCGCAGGTGAGCACACGCTCCTCGTCGAGGAAGCGCTCGAGCTCCTTCTCGGACATCGCGATCTCGTCGCGCCGCGAGGGCACGGCTCAGTAGCCTCGCGCTCTGTCCACGACGTGGCGGAGGGGGCTGCCCGCGAGATAGCGCGCGAGGTTGTCGTTGAAGACAGGCGCGATCTCCTCGGGCGTGCTCGGCCCCGAGACGTGCGGGGTGATCACGACGTTGTCCATACGCCAGAGCGGGTGGTGCGGGGGCAGAGGCTCGGCGGAGAAGACGTCGAGGATCGCCCCGGCGAGCCGCCGCTGCTCGAGCGCCTCGAAGAGGGCCGCCTCGTTGACGACAGCGCCGCGGGCGATGTTGACGAGCCAGGCCGTGGGCTTCATCGCCGCGAGGGCGTCGGCGCCGATGAGGCCGCGCGTTTCGGGCGTCAAAGGGACTAGGACGACGACGAAGTCGGCATCGGCGAGTGCCTGCGCCAGCTGGCCGACCTTGAAGACGCGCTCGGCCTCCCGGACGCGGCGGCCCGAGCGGTTCACGCCGACGACGCGCATGCCGAAGGTCCGCGCCGCCCGGGCGATCGCCCGGCCGATGTCGCCGAGGCCGACGATCGTGAGCGTCTTGCCGTGGAGCCGGTCGGGCAGGACGTGGTCGAGCCAGCGCCGCTGCCGCTGGGCCTCGCGGTACGTCTCGATGCGCTGCGTGACCCACGAGCACCAGCCGATGACGTACTCGGCCATCCACGGCCCGAAGATGCCGGGGGCGCGCGTGACGACCACGCGGGGCGAGAGCTCGCGTGTGATCGCCCAGTCCACGCCCGCCCCCATCGCCTGGAGCCACTTGAGTCGGGCCGCCTTCGCGAAGAGGTGGGGCGGGAACTTCCACGCGTAGAGGATCTCCGTGTCCGCGATCAGCTCGGCGGCCTCGCTCGGCGTGGCGGCCGCGCGGACGACCGCCCGGTTTCGCGGCACCCGGACGAGCTCGGCGTACTTCGGGTCGCCGTGGTAGACGAGGACGGTCGGCCGGGTCACTTGAGGAGCATGTCCTCTGCGGAGAAGTCGAGCTCCCGCCGGTCGAGCCCGAGGTACAGATACCACTCGAAGGTCTGCGCGAGCCCCGCCGCGAGCGTGTAGCGGGGACGGATGCCGAGCTGGGACCGGACCTTCGTGGTCGTGTAGACGGCGTGGCAGTCGTAGACGAGGTTCTGGCCGAGCGGCACAGGCGTTGCGCCACGGCGCGTTTCGATGTGGACGAGCGTCAGCGGGCGCTTGATGACGTCCGCGATCAGCTCGACGAGCCCCACCTGGGTGACGGCCTCCTCGCCGGTGACGTTGTAGGCCTGGCCGAAGGCGGTGGGCGCGCCGAGCATCGTCGCGATCGCGTCGGCGAGGTCCTCGACGTGGCCGAGCTGGCGGAGCCAGCCGCCCGCGCCGGGGACGAGGATCGGCCGGCCCCGCACGAGGCGGTCGAAGACGAAGGTCTCGTTGTTCCGCGTGTTCAGGGGGCCGTACACGTGCGTCGGGCGCAGGATCGTGACGGGCAACCCCCGCGCGCGGTGCCAGCGCATCAGCACGTCCTCGCCGTCGATCTTGTTCTTCGCGTACTCGCCCCAGTAGAGGCCGCGCGGCGTGTCCTCGCTGTAGGGGATGGGGAGCGAGTGGTCGTAGACGCGCCCCGTCGAGACGAGCAGCGCGTGACCGAGACGGCCCGCGAGCGCCTCCAGCGCCGCCTCGACGTCGGCGCCCGTCGTCGGTGCGTAGGTGACGTCCACGAGCGCGTCCACGCGCTCCCCCGCGAGCGTCGCGCGTAGGGCGGCGTGGTCCGTCCGGTCGCAGACGATCGTCCGGACCCCGGCCGGCAGCCGCTCGCGCCGGCGGCCGCGGTTGAGGACCACGACCTCGTGGCCGTCGCGGATCAGCGCCCGGACCAGGTGCAAGCTGACGAACTCCGTGCCTCCGATCACGAGCACACGCATCTTCGTCAGGCCACCACGTCTCGCTCCGTCCTCTCGGACGTCACGACAATGCCACGGCGAGGCAGGTCGTCGTGCGCGTCACGCCGTCGATCGAGCCGATCTCGTCGGTCACGAGGTGCCCGATGGCGTCGAGCGTCGGGCCCTCGACGACGGCGATGAAGTCGAACGGGCCCGTGACCGCGTCGAGGTTGACGACGGTGGACGGGCCCCCCTTGATCTGGGTGAGCTCCTTTTTCACGGACTTGGTCTTGCCGGCCGCCGTTTCGATGAGCACGTACGCCCGCATGCGCTTCCCCGTCTTTGTCATGCACGCCTCCCTCAGCGCGTGGGCGGGCCGAGCGCCGCCGCCAGCGTGGACGCGAACGACGCGCGGCGCTCCACGAACCTCGCCCCCTCGACGTCCACTCGCGTGCCCCGTTCGTCGGCGTGGTTGGACGGATCGAAGCGCGCGATGAGCGGCGCGCTCGCCCGCTCGATCCTGAGCGACAGGGGCTCGCCCACGCTCTCGTCGCCGAGGCGCGCGATGATCAGGTAGAACCCCTCCGCGTCCGTCTCGCCCACGTATGAGAAGCCCGTCTTCTCGCGGACCAGCTCGAGCTGCGTGCCGGCGAGTGGCCGGCCGTGTGCGTCCTTCACGAAGCCGAGGACGGTGTACCGGTAGTACACCTCGTGCTCGGCGTCCACCCGGGCACCGATCGCGATCCACGCGAGCGCCAGGACGAGGGCTGTGGTCCGCGCCACGCGGCTCAGTCTAGCAGATACGCGCGCCGCCGCGAGCACGGGTCGACGTCGTCGACCCGGGGCGTGAACCAGACGTAGTCGAAGGGGAGCGCGCCCTCGAATCGGGCGGCGTACGCCGCCGGCGCGTCGGCGGTCGCCTCGACCTCGAGGAACGCGAGGCTGACCACCGGGACGCTCGGCGCCCGGCGCTGAAGGTGGAGGGGGACGCCGCGGTCGGTGCGGACGTGGCCGGCGCCAGCGATGAGGAGCGCGCCGTCCCGCTGGCCCCCGCGGACGAGCGCCTCCGCCATCCGCGCGTCGCGCGCCCACTGAATGTCCACCATCCGCTCGAGCGCAACACCGTCCATGGTGCCGCAGTGCGACTCGTCAAGCTCGCGCCGCATCGCCTCCCGCATCTCGGGTGACAGGGGCAGCTCGAGCCCGAGCTGACGCGCGAGCTGGCCCGAGAGGCCGGCGAGCCCGTTCCGTCGAATCGCCTCGATGGCGACCCGTGAGAGGTTCGTCGCGACGATCGGGAGGCCGGCGTCGAGCGCGGCCTGAGCGATCGGCTCGTAAAGGCGCCAGTCCGGCCATCCGGAACGCTTCCAGTCCACGGCCTCGCCGAGCCCGGACGCCTCCTTGGGCGAGCTGGCCAGGTAGCGGGCGATCGCGGAGGCATCGTCGGTCGAGAGCATCTCGAAGCCCACGGCGGGCCGACGGCCGGCCGCGATCATCCCGCGCAGGAGGCGCGCCTGGAGGGCGTGGTGAGCAGGATTGTCGTGACGCTCGCCCAGCAGGACGAAACGCGCGGCGGCGAGCCGGTCGACGAGCTCGGGCGGCGCGACGAAGCTGCCTGCCTGGACGCCCCAGATCCGGTCCGCCAGAGGATGGTTGCGCCCGGTCGGAGCGAGCCACGACGTCAATGGCGTGCCACACGATGCCACGAGCAGTGTCAGCGCGACGACGGCGACCGGCGCGCGCCGAGGCGCGGACGTGACGGACGTCGCCGTGCCCCCACGTTGTCGCCGGGAAATCCCCCTCCGATTCACTACGTCGGTCCTCTTCTCACCTGAGAATGAACGAAAGATACTCCGGAACCGATCGGACTGTCCGTCTGAGAACACTGGACTGTCAACACGGTTACAGCGCGGCCCTCGGCACGGCGCTTGCTCCACGTCGGCAAAACTGAACTCCCAGGAGGATCTTGATTGCGCCTCTCGAATCGGCATGGGGTTTGCTCGAGGCGCCACGCAAACGAGATTTGACGAAACACACACGCATACTAAAATCTCCGGGTGAGCATGAACAAGACCAGACTGATTACCGCGCTGACGATCCCACTGATCGCGATGCTCGTCGTCGTCCCCGGATGGAATCAAATAGCTGCGGCCCCTCGGCCTGGCCCGCGCCCGCCGCGCCTCACGCAGGACGGGGCGCCTGGTCGTCAAATGTATATCGAGAAGATCCTCGGGGTCCTCGAGCACAAGGTCACGGACCCGACGGCCAGGACGAAGGCGGCAGACAAGCTCGCCACGCTGAGTGACCGCCAGCTCAAGCTGATGGCGGCCCTGTCGGAGCGCGTCGCCGTCGTCGGTGACGGGCCGGCTGACAGCATCGCGCTTTTCTTGCTCACGGCGCTGCTCATCCTGTCGTGAACCCCGGCTGGTTGTCCCCGGGCACCCGGCGGAGGCCGGCCGTGCGAACGTGGGTCCGCGAGGCGGCGTGGCTCGTCGTCGGCGCGGCCGAGCGCGCCGTTCGAGTCGTGACGGACCGCCTCTCGCTTTTCTACCACGTCGGCGTCGTCATCTTGAGCGCGGCGATCGCGGCGACCCTTCCGTTCACGTTCGCGTTCCTGGCCCAGCGTCTGCTCGCCTCGTGGGCCGCGATCGAGGACGAGAAGGTCTTCCTGGTCTTGACCGAGATCGCCGTGGCGCTGGTGCTCGTGCTCGTCCTCAGCCACGCGCGGACGAACTGGACGAATCGGCGCCTCTCCAAGATGGCGCGGGCGGCCGGGATGGTTCATCTGAGTTTGGGGAACGGCGTCTTGTCCCAACTGTCCGCCCGCCGGCTGAAGCAGCGACACGCCTCCATGCGGGACATCATGATCATGGGATCCACAGGGTTTCGCACGCTCGTCGACCCGCAGGGCGACCTGCACACGGTGATCGAGAACTGTCGGACCGCGAAAATCATGCTCCTGGATCCGGAGAGCCAAGGGGCGATCGAGCGCGTACGGACGATTGGCGAGCACGAGATCACCCGTGACGATCTGCGGACGCAGGTGGAGCAGACCATCACGTTCCTCCGCGCGCTCCCAGCCGCCCACCAGCGCATCCGGCTGAAGTTGTATCCCGAGCCGCCTCTGTGGAAGCTGGCCATTCTCGGCGACCATGCTTGGGTGCGGCACTACCACCCGACGCTCGATGTCCGCGTCTTGCCCGAGTACGTGTTTGTGCACGACCAGGATCCCGCGGGCCTCTTCACGGCCTTCTACCAGTACTTCGTCATGCGATGGAACGATCCCGCGATCCCCGAATACGACTTGCTGACCGGCGACCTGATGTCCCGGGAGGGTGCGCGGAAGGCGGTCTGAAGGGCCTCAGGCTGGAATGGCGACCTTCTTCAAGAGCTCCAGGTCGTCGAGCGCCTTCCCGACCCCGCGCGCGGCGCAGCTGAGCGGATCCTCGGCCACTCTCACGGGAAGGTGCGTCGCCTGCTGCAGCAGCCGATCCAGCCCCCGCAAGAGAGCGCCTCCGCCCGTGAGCACGATCCCTGTCTCGACGATGTCGGCCGCGAGCTCCGGCGGAGTCTGCTCGAGGCATGTACGGACCGCCTCCACGATGGTCATCACGGGCTCGCGAAGCGCCTCCCGAATTTCCTCGGCGGTGATGATGATCGTCTTGGGCATCCCGTCGACGAGGTCGCGGCCCTTGACCTCCATCGTGCGCGGCTCGCCGGGCAGCGGATGCGCCGAGCCGAGGGCGATCTTGATCTCCTCGGCGCGGCGCTCGCCGACGAGCAGCCGGTAATGCTTTCTGATGTGCTGAATGATCGCCTCGTCCATCTCGTCGCCGGCGATCCGGACGGAGTTGCAGTAGACGGTGCCCGACAGGGAGATGACGGCCACTTCGGTCGTGCCACCGCCGATGTCGACGATCAGGTGGCCGCCCGGCTCGTGGATCGGCAGGCCCGCGCCGATTGCGGCGGCCGTGGGTTCCTCGATCAAATACACCTCATGTGCCCTGGCCTGGAGCGCCGCGTCGCGCACCGCTCGCTTCTCGACCTGGGTGATCCCCGACGGGACCCCGATCACGACGCGCGGCCGCTCCACGCCCCAGCCCCGCCGGCGTCCCGTCGAGATCCGCCGCGCGGCCAGGATGAAGTACCTCAGCATCTTTTGCGTGGTGTCGAAGTCGGCGATCACGCCGTCCTTCAAAGGACGAATGACCCGGATGTTCTCCGGCGCGCGGCCGAGCATCGCCTTGGCTTCGCGCCCTACCCCGATCACGGCGCCGTCCGTCCGGCGCACGGCGATGATCGAGGGCTCGTTGAGGACGATGCCTCTGTTCCGCACGAAGACGAGCGTATTGGCGGTCCCCAAGTCGATCCCGAGGTCCGTCGAGAAGAGTTCGAGCAGATGGTCGGCCAACATCCGCGTGCGCTCCTAGCAAGACCCCTGCCAGGCACGGGGCCCCGGGTGGCCGTCCCAGCTGAGGCGCCCGCCATCCACCGTGAAGCCCGCCCGGGCCAGCGCGGGGAACGCCTCGGTCTCGCGCACGGGACGGCCGTCCCACGTGCTGACCTCGAGCCTCCGGATGGGGCGGAGCGCGAGCGGCCGCTCCATGAGCGCCCGCAGCGCGCCGATCGCACCGGGGAAGTCCACGTCCTCCCAGCCGGCGAGCGGCGTGAGCTCGCGCCCCTGGCCCTCCGCCAAGACGACTGGCCGCCCCTGGCGGAAGACGAGCCAGTTCTGCGACAGGCGCGGCGCCGTGGCCCGCGAGCCGTCGCGCCGAACCAGGGCGAAGACGCGTCCCCAGAGGTTCGCCGGGTCCACCATGTTGACGAGCGCGTGCGGCTCGGCGCGACGCGCGGGCGCGTCGAGCTCGCCGAGCGCGTCGGCGAGGGCGTACTGCTCGCCCGAGAGGCCCTCCACGAAGTAGCCGCGCACGATCTCGCCGCCGTATTCCATGCGGAGCAGCGTGTGGCGGAGCGTGGACCAGTCGCCCTGGGCGAGCTCCCGCGCGACGACGCCGTAGCGCGAGAGCAGCAGCCGAGCGCGCGCCTCCTGGTCGTCCTCGGGCGAGAGACGATCCTCCTCGCTCAACACGCTCCAGCGCCCGATCACCGGGAGCTGGCGCATGACGCCGCGCGCCAGCCCGCGGCGGCGCCGCCGCGCGGCCGGCGCGGCGGCGGGCCGCGTCGTCGTCGCGGTCCCGGCGACGATCGCGCTGAAGGTGTCCGGCGTCACGAGCCCGGCCCAGAAGAGCCGCCAGAGCGCCGCGAGGACCTCGGGAGCCGTCAGGCCTGTGGAGCGCGTGAGGTCCTGGGCGAAGGACGCGCCGCGGAGCTGAAGATGCAGGAACACGTTCTTCGTGCGCGCCTCGATCTCCGCCGGCGCCGG
This sequence comes from Candidatus Rokuibacteriota bacterium, assembly GCA_003220675.1. GTDB lineage: Bacteria > Methylomirabilota > Methylomirabilia > Rokubacteriales > CSP1-6 > 20CM-2-70-11. The sequence continues at coordinate 7,510 of QHTD01000076.1, forward strand.
CGCGCCCTCGCGCAGCCAGCCGACGTTCTCGCGGAGCGCCATGCCGACGCGTCCCTCGCGGCGCTCGAACGGCGTCCAGACGATCTCGCCGGAGAGCCCCAGCCTGTCCAGCCATTCCCGCTCGTAATCGTCGACGCGCGCGGCCAGCAGCTCTTTCTCCCACACGCGCACCGGGAAGTCCTCGCCCTGCAGGAGCTCGAGCGCGGCGAGCACGCCGGGCGAACCCACGAGCCGGTGGTCGGGATGGAGATGATGCCGCCGGAGGAGGAAGGCGGAGAAGCGCTCGGGAGTGGCCACGGGACGCGGGACTCGACGCGCATGCACCTGGCGGCGCTGGATCTCCTCGAGCACCGCGATGTGGACGTATTGCGGCTCGGGACGGTCGGCGAGGAACTCGCCGCGACGGACGAGCCCCTGAGCGGCGAGACGATCGAGCGCCTGCGCTGCCGCGTCCTCCGCCACGCCGTAACGCCCGGCGAGCCACGCCGCAGTGACGGGGCCGCGCGTCCGGACGAGTCGTAGCGTTACGCGCTCGAGCCCCTCGGGCGTCCCGAGCGCGTCGTAGAGATGCTCGTCGGGCGCGGCGATCCACCCCTGCCGGCCGCTCGTGAATTTCACCTGGACGACCCGGCGCTCGCCGTGGAGGGAGGCGATCAGGGCTGCCGCGTCGCCTTGTGATCGCTCCGCGACCTCTTCTCCCGTGAGATCGCCGAGGTCGTCGAGGATGCCGGCCAGCTCGTTGGCGTCGCGCGCCCGCCGCTCGGGCATGGTCTTCTGGAGCTCGGCCTCCACCGTCGCGACGATCTCCGCCCGCAGCGGGCCTGCCGTCACGCTCCAGGCTTTCCGCATGACGACGGCGTCGCTGCGGCGTTCCTCGGCGTGGCCGGCGCCCAGGTACGCCCAGTCCCATGCGAGGAGGAGCGGATACACGAAGGGCGAGGGGAGCGGTGTGTCCACGTGGCGCGTCCAGAGCTCTCCGTCGTGGATCCTCTCGAGGAGACGCCGGAGCCGCGGGACGTCGAACGCGTCGGTGAAGCACTCGCGGAGGGTCTCCGCCACGACCGGGAACTCGGCCCGACCCCCGACCGCTTCGAGGAGCGCGTCGGCCTTGAGGCGCTGCAGGTACGCGGGCGTGCGCGCGCCCCGGTACATTCTTGGGATATAGAGGGCGCGCACCGCCGCGTGGCGGAAGCGCGTCGCGAAGAGCGGTGAGCCGATGAGCGCCTGACCCAGGAGCGCGTCCACCTCCTCCGGCGCCACGAGCCTGACGAGCCGCTCGGGCCCGGGCGGGACCTGGCCCGGGGCGAACGAAAGGAGGATGCCGTCGTCGACGTGGCTCGCCTCCGCGACGAGGCCGAAGGCTCGCCGGAGCTTCTCGCGGAGCGCCATGCCCCAGGCGCCGTTGATCCGCATGCCGAAGACGGAATGGATCATCGCGTGGCGTCCGCCCAGCTCGTCGGGGAACGACTCGACGACCACGCCCTGATCGTCGGGGACACCGTCAAGGACCTCGCCCGCCTTTACCAGCCACTGCCGCATCGCCGAGGCCGCGTGCGGGTCCAGGCCACACTCCGAGCTCGCCCATTCCGCGAAGTCCGCAGCGTCGAGACGGTCGGCGGCGTCGCGGCGGAGGCGGCCGACGGCGAGGCCGAGCTCCCAGGAACGGGACGGATGCTCCCCCTTCCAGAACGGGATCGTCGGCGACATGCCCTGCGCGTCCTCGACGAGCACACGGTCGGCGCGGACCTTGACGATCCTCCACGCGTGCGAGCCGAGGAGGAAGACGTCGCCCGGGAGGCTCTCGGTGACGAACTCCTCGTCGAGCGTGCCGACCTTGAGATCGGTCTCGGCGACGAAGACGTCGAAGAGCCCCGCGTCGGGGATCGTCCCGCCCGAGGTGAGGGCGAGGAAGCGGCTGCCGCGTCGCGCGTGGAGGCGGTCGTTCACGCGGTCCCAGAGGATGCGTGGCGCGGCGCCTTTGACCTCGGCGGGGAGCGGCTCGGCGAGCGAGCGCACGACGGCGACGAAATCCTCCCGCGACAGTGTGCGGTACGGCGAGGCGTTCCTGAAGCGCTGCCAGAGCGTGTCGACGCCCACCGACTCGGCGGCGACCGCGGCGACGATCTGCTGCGCCAGGACGTCCAGCGGGGCCTCGGGCATCGCGATCCGGTCGAGCTGCTGATTGCGGATCGAGCGCGCCACCGCAGCCGCCTCGCAGAGCTCCTCGCCCCGGGTGACGACGATCCGCCCCTTCGACACGCGGGAGAGGAGGTGGCCCGCGCGGCCCACGCGCTGAAGGGCCGCGGCGATGTTGCGCGACGACTGGAGCTGCACGACCAGGTCGATCGCGCCGACGTCGATCCCGAGCTCGAGGGACGACGTGGCGACGAGCGCCTTGAGCTCGCCCTGCTTGAGCCGGTTCTCGGCCTCGAGCCGGGCGCGGCGGGAGAGGGAGCCGTGGTGGGCGGCGACGCGGCCGTCCGCGATACGGTCGTTCAGATCGCGCGCGATCCGCTCCGCCGATCTCCGGCTCTGGCAGAAGACGAGGGTCGTCCGGTGGGCCTGGACGAGCTCGGCGACGAGCTGAAGCGTCGCGTCCCAGATCGTGTCGCTCGTCGCGGTGAGGAAGTCGTCCACCGGCGCTACCACCTGGAGGTCCAGCGCGCGCGTGAAGCCCGCGTCCACCACGACCGGGTCGCGCGCCGTGGCGCCGGTGAGGAAGTCGAGCGTCGCGTCGAGCGGGCTCACGGTGGCCGAGCAGCCGATGCGCTGGGGCCGCGCCCCGGGCTCAGGCGCCTCGACCAGGGCCTGGAGCCGCTCGAGCGAGAGGGCGAGGTGGGCGCCGCGCTTGTTGCCCATGAGGGCGTGGACCTCGTCGACGATCACAGTGCGTACGTGCGCGAAGGCCGGCCTGAACCGCTCGCTCGTGAGCAGGATGTAGAGCGACTCGGGCGTGGTGATCAGGATGTGCGGTGGCCGGCGCGTCATGGCTTGACGCGCGGCGGCGAGCGTGTCGCCGGTGCGGACCGCCACGCGCACCTCGGGGAGCCTCACCCCCTCAGCCGCCGCCGCGGCCCGGATGCCCGCGAGCGGCGCCCGGAGGTTCTTCTCGATGTCGTTGTTCAGGGCGCGGAGCGGCGAGACGTAGACGACGTAGACGCGGTCCTCCAGCCTCTTCTCGAGCCCGAGACGGTGCAGGTGATCCAGCGCCCAGAGAAAGGCGGCGAGGGTCTTGCCCGAGCCCGTCGGGGCAACGATCAGCGTGTCGCGCCCCGAGGCAATCGCCTCCCAGCCTTCACGCTGGGGGCGCGTCGCCTCGCTGAAGGTCTCGGCGAACCACCGGCGAACGAACGGGAGGAACTCGGGCATCGAGCGCATTGTACTCGTCTGGGCCCTAGAATGGTTCCCGTGCAGGGGGGCACCAGGCGCATGGCGCAGCGCGCGGCGACGATCGGCATCTCCCTCGCCGGCCTACCGTTCATCGTGCCGCACGTCGTCGAGGACTTCGCCGAGGGCATCGCCGAGCGCGTGGGGCTCTCGACCGGCGCCGGCGCGTTCCTGCTCGGCGGCTACCTCGCGCTTCAGGTGTGGGGTCTGGTGCTCGTTGGTCAGGGCCGGCGGGCGGGATGGATCATCACGTTCTACGTCAGTCTCGTCTGGACGCTGGGCGCGGTCGCCGACCACGGCCCGGCGATCTGGGCGGGCGGCTTCCGGAGCGGCGCGGTCTCGGTCCTCTGGGTCGCCGGGCTCGTGCTGACCCAGTCAACGGCGGCGGCGCTCGCGTGGCGCGGATGGCGCGGGGAGAGCACGCGGTGAGGCAGGCGGCCGACGTCATCGTCGTCGGCGGCGGCCCCGCAGGCGCGATGGCCGCGATGACGCTCGCCACACGTGGCGTGTCCACGCTGCTCCTGGACAAGAAGCGGTTCCCCCGCGATAAGCCGTGCGGCGGCGGCATCCGCTACCGCGTCTACCGGCGCTTCCCCGAGCTCGCGGACTATCTCCGGACCACCGTCGCGATCCACGAGATCCGCAAGGTGCGGATGGAGGGGCCGTCGGGAGCGTCGGTGCTCGCCGAGTCGGACGAGCCCTTCTACCTCACGCTCCGCCGCACGGAGTTCGACGCGGCGCTGCTCGCCCGGGCGCGCGCCGTGGGCGCCGAGGTCCTCGAGGCCGTGCGCGTAAGCGATCTCGCGTTCTCGAGGGACGGTGTCACCGTGCGCTCCGTGGACGGGCGCGCGTTTACGGCCAGCATCGCGATCGCAGCCGACGGCGTCAACAGCGTCGTGGCGCGCCAGGCGGGACTCGGCGACGGCTTCCCGGAAGGCGCCCTCGCGATCGACACCATGGAGGAGACCGATCTCGCGGAGCTGGCCCCCGCGGACCCCGAGACGATGTACGTCGCCTACGGGTACAGGGGTTACCCGGGCTACGGCTACGTCTTCCCGAAGCGCCATCACGTGGACGCGGGCGTCGGCTTCCTCCTCTCCTTCTTCAAGGCGAAGCTCGGCGGCGCGCCGTACGAGCATCACGCGCGCTTCGTGGAGGACGCGCGCCGCCGAGGCGTCGTCCACGGCCGCTCGAATCCGAAGAACTTCAAGGCCTACCGGCTCCCGCTCGGCGGCCCTCTCGCACGGACGTACGCCGACCGCGTGCTCGTCTGCGGCGACGCCGCGGGGTTCGTCAACGGCTACACGGGTGAGGGGATCTACCACGCGATGGTGACCGGCCAGCTCGCGGGCCAGACCGCCGCCGACGCGCTCGCCAGGGGACAGTGTGGGGCGGCGGGGCTCGCCTCCTACGAGGCGCGGTGGCGACGGGAGATCGGCCGCGAGCTCGCGGATTCGCTCCGGATCCAGCGCCGGCTCTTCGCACGGCCCGCGCTCGTCGACACGGTCATCCGGGCCGCGGCCGCCGACCGGCGCCTCTGCCGCCTCCTCGCTCGCGTCGCCCTGGGCGAGGAGGATCTGAGGACGCGGAAGCTTGAGCTCGCGCTTCGGTTCCTGCTCGCCCGCTTCAGGCGAGCCCCATCTGCCGTACGAGCCGCCGGCTGAGGTCGCTCGCCGGCTCCTCGAGCTCGGCGATGATGGAGAAGTGATGGTGGCCCGCCATCTCCACCGCCTCGCAGCGGAGGCCGCGGCTCGACCAGACCCGGGCGAGCGCGTGGCTCTGCCGGAGGTACTCGGGCCCCTCGAGCGCGCCGACCGGGAGCAGCAGCGGCCCCGCGTGCGATGGAGGGTGATGAATGGGGCTGTGGAGGCGCGCAGTCTCTGACGTGAGCGCGAGAACGTCGTTCAGGTAGCAGAGCCGGATCGGCTCGAGGTCGTAGAGCCCACTGATCCCGCACCCGGCCTTGATCACGTCGGCGGGTAGGCCCTCGGACCCCCAGTCAGTGGACATCAGCATCGCGACCAGGTGGCCGCCCGCCGAGTGGCCGGAGACGAAGATCCGGCGCGGGTCGCCGCCGAACGAGGCGGCGTGGCGGTGCACCCACGCGATCGAGGCGCGGCACTGGCTCACCAGCTCAGCCATCTTCACCGTCGGGATGAGCGCGTAGTTGATCACGACCACGGCCGCGCCGGCGGGCAGGAGGCCGCGCGCGACGAAGCTAAAGTCGGCCTTGTCGAGCCGGTGCCAGTAGCCGCCGTGGATGAACACGTGGACCGGCGCCGGCGCCGAGCCCGGGGCGGGGAAGACGTCGAGAGTCTCGCCCGGGCTCGGGCCGTACGCCACGTCGAGGCGGCCGGAGATCTCGGCCCGCGCCTTCGCGCTCTCGCGCGCGTAGCGCTCGAGCCACTCGGGCGCGTCCTTGACCTTCGCGCGGTTGTCGTACTCCCGGTCCAGCGCTGCGCGGTCGTAATCGCGGAAGACGACCTGCGGCATGGCGCGAGCGGACGGCTACTTGTCTTTGATCGCCGCCTGCACCTTCTTCGCGACGTCGGGCGGGATCTGCGACATCCCGTGCGCCTTCTTGGCGTGCTCCGCGCCCTTCGCCATCACTTCTGCGACGTCCTTGCCTTCCATAACGAAGCTGCAGCCCGGCACCACATCTCCACACCGAAGCACCTTGGCCATCACCGGCCTCCTTGGGTTGGGGGTACCTCCCGAGAAACGCCTTCGCCCACGGCAGCTCGGGTCACTGCCTCAGGCGCCGAAGATCACGCGTGTGCCGGTGGACGGCATCACAAGCTTCTTCGGCATCGCGTTGTGCACGGCCATGATCGTGTTGAGCCCCGTGCAGTGCATCGGGATGATGTAGTCGGGATCGATTCCCTTGAAGGCCTCGACGGTCTTCGCGACGATCTCGTCGGGCGCGGGCGCCAAGTGGAAGCCGCCCACGATCGCGTGGACCTTGTCGACGCCGCTTGCCTTCTGGGCCTGGCGGACGGAGTTGATCACGCCGGCGTGGCCGCACGACGTGATTACCACGAGCCCGCGGTCCTTGACGTGATACGCGGTGGCGTGCTCGCCCTGGAAGGTGTCCGCGACCAGCTCGCCCGGCTTGGTCTCGACCTGCGTGACGCCGAAGTGCGTGACCGAGCACGCGGAGCCCATCGGCCCCACCTCGAGGCGCGCGGCTGCCGGCGGGCGCTCGAAGTCCGTGAGCCGCGGAATCTGGCCCGACGTGAACGCGTGACCGGCGACGACAGTCGGCTGCTTGGCCAGAGTCACCTTGAGCCCTGTTGCTTCGAGGCCCGGGCGATCGAGCTGACCTTGGTCTATAGTGCCGGCCGGGGTGGCGGCCACCCGGTGGCAGAAGGTGTCCTCGCCTCCCGCGTAGAGGGTGAGCCCAGGCTTGGCCCGTCCTTGTACGAGCCGTGCGTAATCCGGGAGCGCGCCGTAGTGGTCGGCGTGGCCGTGACTGATGATGAGCGCATCGGCGCCCGCGGGGTCGAGCTTCAAGACCTTGTAGTTGTTGAACAGATTTCGCTCGGTGAGGCTGAAGTCGAGGAGAACCTGCCGCTGCTCCGCGCCGCGGACTGATTCGAGGTGATAGGCGAGGCCATGCTCGGCCAGCAGCGTGTCGGCACCGAACCTGAGCGCGGCGCGCTGGACGGTGATGGTGTCGAGCTTGCCGCCCTTGGCAAAGATGTCGTAGATGTTGTCTACAACGTTCGTCATCACTAGCCGATCGACCGTCGGGACGGACCCGCTCTGCGCGGAAGCGACCGGGGTGAGTGTCCGCAGCGTCCCTGCCACGGCCAACGTCCCGGTGGCGATGGCACCGAGCTTCAGGAACTCGCGTCGCTTCATGGCTCTCTCCTGGTTGACGGCTACTTCCCGAGAAACGCCTTCGCCTGCCGCAGCTCGGGACGCTCGGTGTCGCCCTTCTCGCCGAGCGACAGGAGCGTGGAGTAGTACGTCCGTGCCTTGGTCCGATCGCCCGAGAGGTCCGCGGCTCGCGCGGCGCCGTAGAGCCCCCTGAAGCGGTTCGGCTCGACGCGCATGGACGCCTCGAACTCCCGCAACGCCTGGGCGGGCTCGTTCGCCTCGAGGAGCATCTCGGCCAGGAGCTCGCGCGCCGGCGCGATCGGACCCGGGGTCACGGGGTGCTTCTCGGTCGCGTCCTCGCGGTCGGCGGCGGCGCGGAGTAGTGCCAGGGCCTCTTCCGTCCTGCCCTCAGCGCGCGCCACCCACGCGGATGCGACCTGGCGCTGGATGTCGACCTGCTCGGCCCAATAGCCGACCTTCGACGCCGCGAGCGTGTCGCGGAGCGCGCCGAGCCGCTCGACGTCGCGCCGGGCGCTCGTGACGTCGCCGCCGCGCGCCGCGCCCAGGCCGCGCGCAAAGACGAGCTGCGCTTCCGACTGCGGGAAGCGGCCCCACGGGAACTCCTTCCCGAAGAGCTCGAGCTTCGCCGCGTCTGCCCAGCGCCCGCGCTCGAGCGCGTAGCGCGACGGAATCGTCGCGAGCGCGAACGCCGTCACGAAGTGCTCGACGTTGACCTTGGGGAGCTCGCTCACCTGGTCGACCACGCGCTTGGCCGCGGCGTCCTGGGCCGTCTGCAGATAGGCGTATGCCAGGTAGTCGAGCGCGTGGAGCTGGTCGAAGTGGCTGCTGATGGCGTTGATGGAGGCGCGGTTGGCCTCGATGGACTCCCCCCAGTACCCTCGCCGCGTGAAGATGTGGGAAGGCATGTGGAGCGCGTGAGGCGCCGCTGGCGCGATCGAGGCGTACCGCCGCGCGGCGGTGAGTCCCTTCTCGGCGATCGGCGGGTAATCGTAACTGTGGATGAGGTAGTGCGCGACACCCGGGTGCTGTGGCTCGGCGGCGAAGACCTTCTCGAGGATCGCCGCGGCCTTCAGCTGGTCGGCGTACGTCTTGTCGGTCGGGAGCGCCGTCGCGTTGAGGGCGAGAGCGTAGAATACCGACGCCTCCCGGTCCTCCGGGTAGTGCGCGGCGAGCTGCTCCATCGCCTGGCGGTAGGCGAGCGCGCGCGTCCGGTGGTCGATCTTGTCGGCGTCCTTGTAGAACGTCTCGATCGCGGCGATGTAGTCGCGCTCGCGCTGGGTCTTGGCGCCCGCAGTCCGGGCCCGCTCGACGGCCGCCCACCCGTCGGCGAGCGCCTTGGGCGACGGCGGCCAGCCGAAAGGATTGCCCAGGAGGTTCATCGCGACGCCCCAGTGCGCGATGCCGCAGGCGGGATCGCTCTGCGCGACGGCCGTGAACGCGCTCGTGGACGCCGAGAACCAGAACGAGTGAAGCATGGCGACCGCGCGCTCGAAATCCTGCTGGACCGTGGCGCTGCACGACGTCGCGAAATGGACCGTGCCGACCTTGTCTTGGGCCGTGATGCCGCCGGTGCCGAGCGCCAGCAGCAGGGTGAGGGTCAGGGCGACCGTGCGGAGCGTCATGGCTCATCCTCCAGATGGAAGTGGCGACTGCGTTCGGTAGGGAGCCTGGGGAAGATTCTAGCCTAAAATAGCCACGTGAAGATCGTCAGTATCGGCGGCGGATCGGCGGGGCTCTACTTCGCCCTGCTCATGAAGAAGGCCGATCCGACCCACGAGATCCTCGTGGTCGAGCGCAACCGGCCCGACGACACCTTCGGGTTCGGCGTGGTCTTCTCCGACGCGACGCTCGAGAACTTCGCCGAGGCCGACCGCGAGACGTATACGGAGATCGCGCGGAACTTCGCCCACTGGGACGACATCGACATCCACTATCAGGGTCAGGTCCTGACTTCCACCGGCCACGGCTTCTCCGGCATGTCACGGCAGCTCCTGCTCGACATCCTGCAGCGCCGCTGCACGGAGCTCGGCGTGATCCTCCGCTTCCAGGACGAGGTGACCGACCTCGGCGCGTACGCCGGCGCCGACCTCGTGCTGGCCGCCGACGGCGTCAACAGCTTTATCCGGAGCCGTTACGCCGAGCACTTCCGGCCCCAGGTGGACTGGCGGCCGAACAAGTTCGTCTGGCTCGGCACGACGTTCCCGTACCCTGCATTCACGTTCGTCTTCAAGGAGAGCGACCACGGCCTCTGGCGGGTCCACGCCTATCGCTACAACGCGTCGATGTCCACGTTCATCCTCGAGACGACGGAGGCCGCGTGGCGGCGCGCGGGCCTCGACGCGGCGGACGAGGATCAGACGATCGCCTTCGCCGAGCGGCTGTTCGCCGAGGAGCTCCAGGGCCACCGCCTCCTCAAGAACCGCTCGCTCTGGCGCAACTTCCCGACGGTGAAGAACGGGTCCTGGCATCACCGGAACCTCGTGCTGATCGGCGACGCGGCGCACACCGCGCACTTCTCGATCGGCTCGGGGACGAAGCTCGCGATGGAGGACGCGATCGCGCTCTGCCGCGCGCTCCAGCGTCACGACGAGGTGAAGAAGGCGCTCGTCGCCTACGAGGAGGAGCGGCGGCCGGACGTCGAGCGTCTGCAGCGCGCCGCGCAGGTGAGCCTCGAGTGGTTCGAGCAGACGGAGCGCTACCACGGCCGCCTCGAGCCGATCCAGTTCGCGATGAGCCTCCTGACGCGGAGCCTCCGCGTGACCCACGACAATCTGAAGCTCCGCGACCCGAAGTTCGTCGAGTCGGTCGACCGCTGGTTCGCGTCCAGGGCGGAGCAGCAGAGCCGCGTGGCGGTGGCCGCGGCGCCGGCGCCGCCGCCCATGTTCACGCCGTTCCGGCTGCGGGACGTGCTCCTCTCGAACCGGATCGTCGTCTCGCCCATGTGCCAGTACTCGGCTGAGGACGGCACGCCGAACGACTGGCATCTGGTGAACCTGGGCTCGCGCGCCGTCGGCGGCGCCGCGCTCGTCATCGCGGAGATGACCGACGTGAGCCGTGAGGGTCGCATCAGCCCCGGCTGCACGGGGATGTACAAGCCCGAGCACGTCATCGCGTGGAAGCGCATCGTCGAGTTCGTCCACGCCAACAGCCAGGCGAGGATCGCGCTCCAGCTCGCTCACGCAGGGCGAAAGGGCTCCACGCGCCGGCTCTGGGAGGGGATCGACGAGCCGCTGCCCGACGGCAACTGGCCCCTCATCTCGGCTTCGGCCATCCCGTACCACCCCTACAGCCAGGTGCCAAAGGCGATGGACCGACGCGACATGGACATGGTGCGCGACCAGTTCGTGGGCGCCGCGCGCATGGCGGTGGAAGCGGGCTTCGACATGCTCGAGCTCCACTTCGCCCACGGCTACCTGCTCGCGAGCTTCATCTCGCCGCTCACGAACATCCGCACCGACGAGTACGGCGGCTCGTTGGCCAACCGCATGCGCTATCCCCTCGAGGTCTTCGACGCCGTGCGCGCGGTCTGGCCCGAGCGAGAGCCCATGTCGGCGAAGATCTCGGCGACCGACTGGGCGGAGGGAGGTCTCAGCCCGGAGGACGCCGTCGGCGTGGCCAGGTGGCTCAGGGAGCACGGCTGTGACATCGTCACCGTGTCCACCGGCCAGACCGTGCCCGACCAGAAGCCCGTCTACGGCCGGCTCTATCAGACGCCTTTCAGCGATCGCATCCGCTACGAGGCCGGGATCCCCACGATGACGGTGGGGAACATTGCGTCGTACGACGACGTGAACAGCATCCTGACGGCGGGGCGCGCCGATCTCTGCGTGCTCGCGCGCGGCCATCTCTTCGACCCTTACTGGACGCGCCACGCTGCGTACGAGCAGGGCTACGATCTGCCGTGGCCCGATCAATACGTTTCGGTGAAGGGCTTCACCCCGCGCTGAACCGTGGCCCGGCGCGCTCTGAAAGATTAGGCATTCCCAGTCCGTCCTCCGTCCGCTACGACGGACGGAGTGATAGACTGCCGACGAGGATGCAAGACATGCCGACGCGAGTCGTCCTCACCTATCGGGAGTACGCGGCGTTGCCGGCCGACGGTCGTCGCTACGAGCTGCACGAAGGCGAGCTGTTCGTGACCGCCGCGCCGGGCTCGCTCCATCAGCGGCTCGTCGGTAACCTCTTCGTGCTCCTGCGGGAGCACGCGAGTGCGCGCGGCCTTGGCGAGGTCTTCGTCTCGCCGCTTGATTGCATCCTCAGCAACACGACCGTCGTCGAGCCGGACGTCGTGTACGTCGAGTCCGGACGGTCTTCACTCGTCAGCGCCCGGGGCCTCGAGGGGCCGCCGACACTCGCCGGCATGGATCGTGGCTCGCTTCCACCCTTCCCTGAGCTTACGATCGACCCAGCCACGCTCTGGCGCTAGGTTGGCGGACGCAGACCCGATGAGCATCGACTGGACGGCGCTCGGCGAAGAGGCGGTGGACCTCCTCCGTCGCTATCTCATGATCGACACCACCAATCCGCCAGGCAACGAGGCCGACGGCGCAACGTTCCTCGCCGCGGTCCTCGAGCGCGGCGGGATCGCGAGCGAGATCGTGGAGTCGAAGCCCGGCCGGGCCAACCTCATGGCGCGCCTCACCGGTGACGGCTCGCTCCCGGGTATCGTCCTCCACCACCACATCGACGTCGTCTACGCCGACCGCCGCTACTGGACGGTGGACCCGTTCGGCGGCGTGATCCGC
>QHTD01000316.1 GCA_003220675.1 Candidatus Rokuibacteriota bacterium
TCCCGGGCCCCACACGAGCGCGTTCGGTGACACGCCGTCGGCGTCCGGGAGCTCGTGGACGAGGACCATCTCCACGTTCGTCTTGCCGGGGCCCGGCACGTCGACCTGGAGCTGAGCGCTGACCGCCTCCCGGACCGCGACGCCGCGCTGGGCGATTCGCTTCGCGAGCTCCCGCCGCACGGAGAGCCCGAGGTGCCGAGCCTCGACGATGGCGAACACGTTGCCGACGCCGACCGCGACGTCGAGCGGCACTTCACCCACGCCCTCGACCTCGACGACCTGCCCGGGCAGAGAGACGAAGGACGGTGTCCATCGGAGCGTGACCTCGCTGACGCGATCCTTGTCCCACCGCGCGATCGTCTGCACGACGCCCGCCTCGGTGTCGATGACGATCGGAGTCTCCGCGCCCTGGCGCTCCACCATGCCGGTCTCGATGGCCACGGTCGCCGCGCCGATCGTGCCCTCGCCGCAGGAAACGTAATAACCCCCGGGATACATGAAGAAGAGCCCGAAGTGGGCGTCGGGCGTGACCGGCTCGGTCATCACCGCGATGAGAAGGCTGCGGTGCCCGCGAGGCTCGAGGCAGAGGCCCGTGCGGAGATGGTCCAGACGCTCCTGGAACCAGCGGCGCTTTTCGCCGATCGTGCGCCCTGGCAGCCGCCCGAGGCCGCTCGTCAAGAGCCGCATCCCGATCCCCGCCGTGTGAAAGTCGATCGTCTGAAGCACGCGATCGGACCGCATAGAGTCACCTCCGGGTGCAGGCCATGAGACTGCGTGTGGCGCCACCCTGTCAAGCGATCCCGAAAGGCGCCGACACGGAACGCGTGGCGCCGTGCTAGGGTGGGGAGCCGTCGAGGGGGCGACATGCGAAGCAGCGTCGGCGTCGACGTCGGCGGGACCTTCACCGATCTCGTGGCGCGCGAGGTCTCCGGGCGGCTCCGGGCCTGCAAGGTCCCGACGACCCCGGCGAACCTCGCGCGCGGCGTGCTGAACGGGCTGGCGGCCGTGCGCCCCGCCGGGTTGCCGGCGTCGGTCGCCCACGGCACCACCGTCGTCACGAATGCGATCGTCGAGCGGCGGGGCGCCCGGGTGGGACTCGTCGCGACCCGCGGCTTCCGCGACGTGCTCGAGATCGGACGGATGAGCCGTCTCCACCTCTACGACCTGCGGCTCCCGCCAAAGCCCGAGCCCCTGGTCGAGCGGCGGCTCCGGCTGGAGGTGAGCGAGCGCGTGGGCCCCGACGGCGCCGTTCTCCTCCCGCTCGCACTCGACGAGCTTCCCGCGGTCGTCGAGGCGCTCAAGCGAGAGGATGTCGAGAGCGTCGCGGTCTGCCTGCTCCACGGCTACGCCAACCCTGCTCACGAGCGAGCGCTCAAGGCCGCGCTCGCCCCGCATTTCGCCCATCTCTCGATCGGGAGCGAGATCAACGCGGAGTTTCGCGAGTACGAGCGCGCCTCGACCGCGGTCCTCAACGCTGCGGTGATGCCGCTGGCCAGCCGCTACCTCGACGAGCTGGTCGCGGCGCTCGGCCGGGAGGCTCCGGGCGCGGTGCTCCACCTGCTCCACTCGGCTGGCGGCATGATGTCGCCGCAGGCTGCGCGCGCCCGGCCGCTGGCGATGGCGGCGTCCGGCCCGGCTGCGGGGGTGGCAGCCGCCGCGCACCTGGCGCGGCGCCTGGGCCTCGCGCGCGCGCTCGCGTTCGACATGGGCGGGACGACGACCGACGTCTGCCTGATCGCCGACGGCGTTGCCGAGACTTCCGCGCAGCGCAAGCTCGGCGGCTACCCGGTGCGGTTGCCGATGGTCGCCGTCGAGTCGATCGGCGCCGGCGGCGGCTCCATCGCTTACGCCGACGAGGCGGGCGCGCTCAAGGTCGGGCCGCGAAGCGCGGGCGCCGAGCCCGGGCCGGCGTGTTACGGCCTCGGCGGGACGGAGCCGACAGTCACCGACGCCAACCTCGTCCTCGGCTACCTCGATGCCGGCCGCGTCTACGGCGGCTCGATCCGTCTCGATCCCGATCGCGCCGCGACCGCCGTCGAGGCCTTGGGCCGCCGGCTCGGGCTCTCGCCCGTCGAGATGGCGCAGGGTATGGTGGAGGTCGCGAACGCGAACATGCTGCGGGCGCTCCGCCTGGTGTCCGTCCAGCGCGGCTACGATCTCCGGGACTTCGCGCTGATCGCCTACGGCGGGGCCGGGCCTGTGCACGCGGGCGCGCTCGCCCGGCAGGCGGGGATCGGGCGGGTCGTGGTGCCGGCGCACTCGGGGACCTTCTCGGCGCTGGGATGCCTCGTCTCACCGCTCCAGTACGACGCCGTGCAGACGTGGCGGGCGCGCCTGGACGCCTGGGACGGAAAGCCCGCAGAGGATCGGTTCCAGGTGCTGGAGGAGCGCTGTCTGGCGCCGCTGCTCGACGAGGGCATCGCGGCCGAGCGCGTCGCCCTCGCGCGGAGCGCGGACCTGCGCTACACGGGACAGAACTACGAGTTGCAGGTTCCCTGGCGGAGCGACGCCGGCGCGCTCCGCGGGGCCTTCGAGGCGCGTCACCGGCAGCTCTACGGCTATGCCACCGGCGAGAGCGTCGAGTGCGTGAACCTCCGTGTGGTGGCTCGCGTGAGGGACACGGGGGTGGAGCCGCCGGAGTTCGGTCCTGTCGGCGACGGCGAGAGCGCTGGCGCTCAGCGCGCATGGTTCCCCGAGACGGGCGAAGTCCGGCTTCCGCTGTATCATCGCGCGACGCTCGCTGCCGAGCGCCCGGTGCTTGGGCCGGCGCTGATCGAAGACGAGTGGTCGACGACCCTCGTCTACCCCGGTCAGCGCTGCGCGGCCGACCGGTTCGGGAACCTCGTCATCGAGACCGATCTATGACCCGCGCGATCCATCCCGTCACGCTCGAGGTCGTCCGCAACGCGCTCTACGCCATCGCGGAGGAGATGAGCGTCATCCTCATGCGCTCGGCGCGCTCGCCGCTGCTCAAGGAAGCGGGCGACCTCTCCTCGGCGCTGACCGACGCCGACGGGCGCCTCATCGCCCAGGGGCGGGACATTCCCATCCACATGGGCGTGATGGCGTTCACGGTCAAGGAGTTCCTCAAGCGGATCCCCGCCGAGCGGTTGCGCGAGGGCGACGTCTGGTTCCTCAACCTCCCGGAGGTCGGCGGCAATCATTTGCCGGACGTGAAGGCGATCCGCCCCGTCTTCGCCGCGGGCCGGCTCGTCGCGTTCGCCATCGACCTCGCCCACTGGGCAGACATCGGCGGCGCCGTGCCCGGCAGCTACGTGCCCTGGGCGACCGAGTGCTACCAGGAGGGCCTCCGCATCTCTCCCATCCGCCTCTTCTCGGCCGCAGGGCCCGACCGCGCGGCAATCGACCTCATCCTCGCGAACCTCCGCGGGCGGGACGAGCGCGAGGGCGACATCTTCGCCCAGTACGCCGCGGATGACGTCGCGGCCCGGCGCCTGGCCGAGCTGACCGAGCGCTACGGCGCCGAGACGCTCGTCGCGTGCTTCGACGCCCTTCACGCGGAGTCGGAGGCGCAGATGCGGGCGGCCATTCGCGCGCTCCCCGACGGCGCCTGGGAGGGTGAGGACTGGCTCGACGATGACGGCGTGGATGCCCGGCCGCTCCGCGTGAGGGTACGGGTCGAGATCCTCGGCGACGAGGCGACCTTCGACTTCGCCGGCACCGCCCCCCAGGCGCGGGGGCCCGTGAACACAACCGTGTTCATCGCCCACTCGTCCGTGTACTACGCGATGAAGGCGCTCGTCGCGCCGCAGGTCCCGCCGAACGACGGCTGCTACCGTCCGCTCCACGTCAGGGTGCCGCCCGGGACGCTCCTCAACCCGGACCCCGATCGTCCCGTGGTGGGCGGTAACCACGAGACCTCCCAGCGCGTGGTGGACGCGATCTTTCGAGCGCTGGCGCCCGTGCTGCCGGACCGCGTGGCGGCGGGCGGGCCGACGACCTCCGGCGTCCTCATCTTCGGCGCGCGGACGGCGGACGGGCGCTGGGCTGTCCTCTACGAGGTCCACGGCGGCGGCGAAGGCGCGACGGCCGAGCGAGACGGCGCGTCGGCGATCCGCGTACACATGTCGAACGTCATGAACACGCCGACCGAGGTCATCGAGGCCGAGTACCCCTTCCGCATCGAGGAGCACGCCCTGCGTCCCGGCTCGGCGGGCGACGGCACTCACCGCGGCGGCCTTGGGTTTCGCCGCGCGTACCGGGTGCTGGCGCCCGAGGTCACGCTGACCAGCATGCTCGATCGCCGCGTGGTGCCGCCGTGGGGCGTGGCGGGCGGAACGGACGCCCAACCGTTCCGCATCACCATCAACCCGGGCCCGAATGCGCGCGACTTCGGCGGCAAGGCGACGACGACGCTGAAGCAGGGCGATCTGGTGCTGATCGAGACGTGCGGTGGAGGCGGCTATGGCCCGACGGCCGGTCGGTCGGCCAAGGCGCGTGAGCGGGATCGCCGGGAGGCCTACGTATGACGCGGAGCCTGGAAAACCGCATCGGCATCGTGACCGGCGCGGCCAAGGGCATGGGCCGCGAGATTTGCCTCGCGCTGGCCGGCGAGGGCGTGCACCTGGCGCTCGCGGCGCGTGAGGCCGAGCCGCTCCTGGCCCTCGGTGGCGAGATCGAGGCCGTCGGTCGCCGAGCGCTCGTGCAGCCCACGGACGTCACCGACGAGGCCGCGGTGTCGGCGCTCGTCGAGCGCACCCTCGCCACGTTCGGCGGACGGATCGACATCCTGGTCAACGGAGCCGGCGTCACGGGACCCATCGAGACGCCGGTGTGGGAGATCAAGAGCGAAGACTGGGACCACGTGCTCGCGGTGAATCTCCGGGGAACGTTCCTGCCGACCAAGCACGTGCTGCCGACGATGATCGCCCAGCGCTACGGGAAGATCATCAACATCAGCGGCACCTCCGGCCTGCGCGGCTACAAGAACCGCGCGGCGTACTCGTCCTCCAAATGGGCGCTCCGCGGCTTCACCCGCACCGTGGCGCTCGAGGTCGGTCCCTACAACGTGAACGTCAACGCGCTGCACCCCGGCATCGTCGCCGGCGACCGGATGGAGCGCCTCTGCCGCGAGAAGGCGCGCGCCCGCGGCTCCTCGCCCGAGCGGATCCACGACGAGTACGTCGAAGAGATGGCGCTTCGCCGCGTCACCACCGCCCGGGACATCGCTAACGCCGTCGTCTTCCTGGCCTCCGACGCCTCGAGGAACATGACCGGGCAGTCGATGACCGTGGACGGCGGCTGGGATGTTTAGATCGGTGGCTGCGCCGGGGCGCGCGGCTGACCCCGCCCCCGTCGACGCGGGAGCGGGGTCGAGCGCGAAGGACGAAGCGGGTTCTACTTCGCCTGCTCGGCGAGGTACTTGGCGGCCTTGGCCTGGGCCTCGGAGAGTCCGTGCTTGCCGGCGGCGTGGGACGCCTCGGCCTGCTTCGTGAGGTCCTTCGCCGCCTCGATCATCCCCATGTTCCGAGCCTTCTGCTTCTCGTCGGTGGCCTTCATGGCCATGGGCTCGGCCTTGGCGATCGCCTCGTTCGCCGCCTTGACGAGCGACGGGCAGCTGAACGCGAACGCGTTCCCGACGGCGAGCCCTGCCGAAACGAGCCCTACGAGTCCAATCGTCAGCATCTTCATCGAGTGCCTCCTCTGAGAGGGGTGGGACCGGCAGACATGACTGGTCACGGGGAGCAAATGGCCTCCGCCGGTCGAAGGTTCCCCGGCCCTTGGAATAATAGCCCTTGGGCCGCCCGACGCAGCATGAAAATCGGCGCGACTTCGAGGCGACGCCGGAGGGGCTTCAGGACAACCCAGACGCGGACACCAAGCCGTGCGAGCATATCGACCAGCGCGTCGGTGCCGGGCATCTGCGTCACATGATCTCGCATACGGAAGAGGGCGAAGTGGCTCGAATCATCAGGTTCGTAGGGTCGTGGTGAGCGAGCACCCGTTCGAGTACGTGGCGCCCGACACGCTGGAGGAAGCCCTGGCGCTGCTCCGGGCGCACGGCGCCGAGGCCAAGGTGCTGGCCGGAGGGCAGAGCCTGGTGCCGCTCCTCAACTATCGGCTTGCCCGGCCCCGTCTCGTGGTGGACATCACCGGCCTGCCACTCGCACATGTGCGCGCGGAGGATGGCTGGCTGCGCGTGGGAGGGCTGGCCCGTCACCACGAGCTGGAAGAGTTCACCGCGATCGCTCGCGCTTGTCCGCTCCTGCCCGAGGTCGCGCGGCTCATCGGCAACATCCGCGTGCGCTCGCTCGGCACCGTAGGCGGGAGTCTCGCCCATGCTGATCCCGCCGCGGAGCTGCCGCTGGCGATGGTGGCGCTCGACGCGCGCCTCACCCTCGCGTCCGCGTCGGGGCGCCGGACGGTGGCGGCGCGCGATTTCTTCACCGGCTATCTCTCGACGGCCCTCGGCGCCGACGAGCTTTTGACGGAGATCGCGGTGCCCGTCACGCGAGGGATGGGGTGGGCGGTGGAGGAGTTCGCGAGACGCGCCGGCGACTTCGCCGTGGTGGCGGTGGCCGCGGGCGTGAGTCTCGATCGTCGCGGGCGCGTGGACGACGCGCGCGTCGCCTTCGCAGGTGTCGCCGACCGGCCCGTCAGGGCCACGGCCGCCGAGGACGCCCTGCGCGGCCAGGAGCCGAGCGCCGATCGCCTGGCGCGGGTGGCCGAGATTGCGCGCGACGGCCTCGACCCGCAGTCGGACGCCTTCGTGTCAGGCGCATACCGCCGGCTGCTCGCCGGTGTGCTGGCCCGTCGCGCGCTCGCTCGTGCAGTTTCCTCGGAGGGGGGCTCTGCCCCCCTTCCGAAACCTCCCCCCGGGATGGCGGCGGCAAAGCCGCCGCTCGAAGCGGCGACTCCGCCCGAACCGTGGCCTCAACGCGAGACGCCGGGGAGGCGGGTCGTGATCAACGGGCGCGCGAGGGAGGTGGACGTTCGGCCCGGCGAGACGCTGCTCGAGATGCTGCGCGATACGCTCGGGATCTTCGACGTCAAGGAAGGCTGCGGCGAGGGCGTCTGCGGCGCGTGCACGGTGCTGCTCGACGGCCGGCCCGTGTCGAGCTGCCTCGTGCTGGCGGCCGCGGTGCGCGGGCGGGCGATCCGTACCGTCCGCGGGCTCGAGCGCGACGGGGCGCTCCATCCGCTCCAGGAGGCGTTCGTCCGGCACGGGCGGGTAACCTTTGCCGCTGCACCGGCTACGCCAAGATCCTCGACGCAGTCCAGGCCTACGCACGGGGACATGACGCCGGTGCCTGAGACCGTGGCTCCTGACACCGTGGCTCTCGGCGCGCCGCTTCGCCTCGTCGGCCGTGCCCTCCCGCGCCACGACGCGCGGGACAAGGTGGCGGCGGCGACCGCCTACGCGGCGGACTGGGCGATGCCGGGGATGCTCCACGCGGCGGTGCTTCGCTCGCCGTACCCCTCGGCGCGAATCGTGAAGCTGGAGACGTCCGGCGCCGAGCGCATGCCCGGCGTCGCCGTCGTCCTCACGGCCAAGGACGTCCCGCGCAACACGCTCTCCACCGACGTGCCGGGGCAGACGACGACCGTCGGCCCGCTCCGCGCCACGTTGCACGTGCTGGCCGAGGCGCGCGTGCGTCACCAGGGCGAGCCGGTCGCCCTGGTAGCGGCCGAGACGCTCGAGCAGGCGCGTGCCGCCGCCGAGGCGATCGACGTCGAGTACGAGCCGCTGCCTGGCGTCTTCAGCCCCGAGGCGGCGCTGGTTCCCGGCGCCCCGCGCGTTCACGAGGCCGGCAACCTGCTCGCCGAGTGGCGGATCGCTCGTGGCGACGTCGCGGCGGCATTCGCGCGGGCCGCGGTGATCGTCGAGGGCGAATACGCGACCCAGTTCGTGGACGCGGCGTACCTCGAGCCCGAGGCAGGCGTGGCGTGGATCGACTCCGACGGCGTGATCACGATCCGCGTGTCGACGCAGGTCATCGAGCATTTCCGCGACGTCGCCGAGGCGCTCCAGGTCCCGCAGAACCGCGTCCGCGTGATCGGCACGTATCTCGGCGGCGGCTTCGGTGGCAAAGAGGACGTCACCGTCGAGGTGTACCTCGGGCTCCTGGCGCTCAGGACCGGGCGGCCGGTGAAGATGGTCTGGACGCGCCAGGAGTCGCTCCAGGCGCGCGCCAAGCGCCATCCCTATCGGATGCGCTACCGCACCGGCGCGCTCGCTACCGGCGAGATCGTCGCCCAGCAGATCAGCCTGCTCGCCGACGCCGGTGCCTACGCGTACCTCTCCGCGCTCGTGCTGCTTTACTCGACCGTCACCGCGGCCGGGCCGTATCGTGTCCCCGCCGTCCTGGTCGAGGCGCGCGTCGCCTACACCAACAATCCGCCGACCAGCGCGATGCGCGGCTTCGGAGCCATGCAGACCGTCTTTGCCTATGAGTCGCAGATCGACCGCATCGCCAAGGCACTCGGCAGCCTCGACCCGGTCGAGGTTCGCCGCGTGAACGCGCTGCGCCGCGGCGACAGCCTGCCCGTCGGGCAGGTGATCGAGACCCACGTGGCGCTGCCGGAGCTGGCCGAGCGCGCGTGGGCGGCGCTGGGCTCCCCGCCGCCGCCGCGGGCGCCGCACCTCAGGGTCGGGCGGGGTCTGGCCTGTAACTTCCAGCCCTACGGCCGCATCGTCTGGCTCCACGACTGGTCGAGCGCGTGGGTCGGCTTCGAGATGGACGGAAGCCTCGTCGTGAGATGCGGCGTGCCCGACGTCGGCGGCGGCCAGGCGTCCTCGCTGGGCCAGATCGCCGCCGAGGTGCTGGGCGTGGACTTCGATCGAGTCTCCCTGCACATCTCGGACAGCGCGCTGACGCCCCTGGCCGGAACGACCACGGCCAGCCGTCAGCTCTACATGTCGGGCAACGCCGTGCTCAAGGCCGCGCGGGAGCTGCGCGCCCAGATCCTGGCGGTTGCGGCGCCGCTCTTGGGCGCCGACGCCACTTCGCTGGAGCTGGCCGACGGCGCGGTGGTGACGCACGACGGGAGAGCGCTCCCGCTGCCCGAGGTGCTCGGCCACTGCGCGAAGGCCGGCGTGCCGAGGAGCCACCTGGCCGTCTACCACGCGCCAGCCGGCGAGCCAGTAGATCTCGCGACCGGCTCGGGCAAGGTCTTCCCCGACTACACCTTTGGCGCCCACGCGGCCGAGGTCGAGGTAGACACGGAGACCGGCTCGGTGCGCGTGCTGAAGTACGCCGCCGCGCACGATGTCGGCCGCGCCATCAATCCTCAGTCGGTCGAGGGCCAGATCCAGGGAGGCGCCGTGCAGGGGATCGGCTACGGGCTCATGGAGGAGGTCGTCCTCGAGGAGGGGATCAATCTGACCAGCTCCTTCGCCTCGTACCTCATCCCGAGCGCTGCCGACGTCCCCGACGTGGAGCCCATCGTCGTCGAGTCCGGCGAGGGGCTCGGCCCCTTCGGCGCGCGTGGCATCGGCGAGCCCCCTATCGGCCCGCCCGCCGCCGCCGTCGCCAACGCCATAGCCGACGCGACCGGCGCGCGCCTGACGCGGTTGCCGCTCACCGCCGAGCGCGTCGCCGCGGCGCTCGGGCTGCTTCAAAAATAACGGGAGGGTTCACGGGTTCGCGCGTAGGCGCCCGAGCCAGAAGTCGAGCTCGCGTTGTCTGTCGCTCCCAGCCCGCAGATACGGGTCCTGCCAGGTGTCCGTGTTCTCCAGACCGTCCCAGCCCGTTGGGTCCTTCCGCTGGGTGCGGAAGTAACGCCAGCGGTACTGGTTGTAGATCGTCATGATGTTGACGGCGTACTGCGCAGCCAGGTCCGGCGCGTGTTCGACGATCACCAGATTGTCATCGTTCGATGTGCTCGCCTTGGGCCCCAGGTTGTGCGAGCCGGTCATGACGACCGGATGATCGCCGAACGGATCGACGACCACCACCTTGCTGTGGACGCGCACCATGCTATAGCCGGCCATCTCCGGGAGCCAGTATCTCAGCCGCTTGTCGATCGCCGCGGGGAGCGCGACCTCGGGCGGCGCCTTCACGACTTTGCCGCGGTGCACGAGTCGGATGACCGGCTTGTTTTTCCCGCCGGGGTCCTGATTGGCAACCCCGTGGATGTAGAGCCTGTCGGCGTCGAGCGCGAGAATGTCGTTGAGCAACGTTCCCTTTGGCCCCGGATTGAAGAAGAGGAAGAGCACGCCCTGGCCCGCCCCTTGAATCAGCCGCCGGGCGAAAGCCAGGTCGACGAGCCTGAGCGTCGGCGCAAACCAGGCGGTCAGCCTCGCGGCGCCGGCTGACGCGGTGCCCGGGCGCACGTTCGACGAAGCGAGCGAGCTCGGGTAACCATCGCCCGCTGCCTCGAGCCGGTCCCACTCCTGCTTGTAGAACGTGGCGAGCTGTCGACTTTCGATCAGGATGCCGTTGTTTGCCTGGGTGCAGAGCCCGGTCTCCGTCCAGTTCGTGCTCCCGGTCCAGACCTTGTGGGGCCTGTCGTGCCCGTCGCAGAGGACCAGAAACTTGTTGTGCGCCAGGTGATTGCCCGTGACCATGCGATTCGACAGGTTCACGCGGCTCCGGAGCGTGCGCCGCGCCGCCGCATTCTCGTCCACATTTCCCTTCGGTGTCTTGTGCGTACCGTTGGCGAGCAGCACGTGTGCACGCTTGCCGAACGCGGCAAGCGCTCGCATCAGCTCGGGATCGTTGAGCTCGTAGAGGGCGCCGTAGAGCGTCACACGAGCCCTGTTGGCCTCCGCTAGCAGCGCGACCATCTCGGCGCGCAGGGCGCCCGAGAGAAAATTCCGCGTCTTGTCGTTTGGCGTCGCGATGATTTTCCCCAACTTTTGCCTGACGCGGGTACCCTTGGCCGGACCCAGTTGCCGGGACAGCCACTGCGCTGCGACGATACCGCGGTTGAAGTAGGCTGAGATCGGGCCCGGCGTGCTCGCCACTTTCACCGGATCGCTCCAGTCGCTGCCGAGCGCTGCTTCCGGCTCGAGCCTGTCTTCGGTGCCGACCATGGGCACGACTCGATAGCGGAGCGTTTCGCGCGGCGTCGCCAGATAATCCGACCACATGAACTTCTGAATCGGCCATTCGGTGCTCGGCTTGTGCGTCCCGGGCGGCACGTCCGGTCCGGTGCCGAAGCCGACCCAGGTCTCGACCACGTCCTGCTTTCCGTTGGTGTGCTCGCGGTAGAGCGCAAACCCTAGACAGTTGGTGATGCGACTGTCGGACTTCCACACCACGTAGGCGTGGTCGCAGTTCGCGTAGGCCTTGATGGTGATCAGGTTCGCTGACTCCGGACCGGCGCGCCCGCGCGAAGTGCCCGATCAGGGCCTTCGCTTGCGGCCGGCGTAAATCTCCTGCATCTCCTTCTCGGCCCACGCGATCGCCTGATCGGCCGTCATCTTGCCCGTCGCGTGCTGCGCGAACATGTCGGGGATGATGTAGAGATCCCAGACCTGCTGGGAGGCCGCGGTGGTCGGGCCGGGCCACGAGGGCGGGACCGATACCTTGGCCACCTCGGGAATGTACCGGTACTGCTTGTCGCTCTTGTACACGGGGTGCTTGGTCAGGTTCGTCAGGAACGGCATGTTGAACCCGTGACCGGCGTCCACCCACCTGGAGAGGTTGTCGGGTTGGAAGTGATAGCGCAGGAAGTCCTTGGCGAGATCCTGGTTCTTCGAGAAGTTCCAGATCCCGACGCACCAGAAGCCGGTCGTCGCCTTCCGGTCCACGGGACCCCGCGGCGTGTTGACGTGGTCGATGACGTCGGCGATCTCCCGCTGCGTCCCCGGCGCTATGACCTTGTCCTTCTTAGCGGACTCGTAGGCGCTGATGGGGTTGTGGATGGCGATGCACTTGCCGGCGTTCAGGCAGCGGTTGTTGCTGGCGTCGTCCCACGCGAGCACCTCAGGGTCCATGGCCTCGGTGTAGAGGCGCTTGACGAAGTCCATCGCTTGCCGTGTCTCCTTCGAGTTGATGGTGATCGTCCGGCCGTCCTTGGCGACGTAGGAGCCGCCGTAAGACCACAGGATCGAGAGCAGCGTGACGTTGTCGTCGGCACTGTGACCCAGGGCGGTACCGAATGGATGCCCGATGGCCTTGCCCTTCTTGCCGACTCGAAGCCAGTCCTCCCAGGTATCGGGGTGTTTCTCGCCGATCTCCTCCAGCAGATCGGTGCGCACCGCGATCGGGAAGGGCGGCATCCACCACGGGAGCAGCTTCCACTTGCCCCGGATGAGGTAGTCGTTCGGG
>QHTD01000317.1 GCA_003220675.1 Candidatus Rokuibacteriota bacterium
CGCCCGCGCAACCCTTCCTGGGGGTGGCTCGGAGGGGGCCTCCGCGGCCCCCTCCGATAATCTATACCGGCGCCTGGCTGCTCGACGGCTTGAGGAACTCGTACACCACCGAGAAGTCCTTCCGGCCGAGACCATGGGACGACGCCAGGCGGAGGACCTGCTGCGCCGCCGGCGCCACGAAGACGGGCACGCGCAGGTCGCGCGCGGCGCTCACGGCGAGCCCGAGATCCTTCGCCATGAGGTCGGTCATGAAGCCCGGCGCGTAGTCGCGGTTCGCCGGCGCCTTGCCGACGAGCCCCGGCACCGGGTGCATGTGCTCCATCACCCAGGTGTTGCCGGAGGACTTCGAGACGACGTCGGTGAGAATCTTTGGGTCCACACCGAATCCTTCGGCGATCCTGAACGCCTCGCTCACCGCCACCGCGGCGACGCCCGCGATCAGGTTGTTGCAGATCTTCGCGACCTCGCCCGACCCCACGGGCCCCACGTGGATGATGTTGGCGCCAAGGCACGCGAGGACTGGCCGCGCCTCCTCCACGTCGCGCGCGTCACCCCCGACCATGATCGCGAGCGTGCCGTCCTCCGCGCGGGGCACGCCTCCGGAGACGGGAGCGTCGATGAAGCGCACGCCGCGGTTCCTCGCCGCCTCGGCCACCCGACGGGACGCGGCCGGGTCGATCGTGGACATGTCCACGCAGAGCCGGCCCCGAGCGATCCCTTCGAGGATCCCGGCCGCGCCCAGGTAGGCCGCCTCGACGTGCGGGGACGACGGGAGCATGGTGATCACGAGCTCGCTCACCCTCGCAGCCTCCGCCGCCGAGCCGGCCCGGGCGGCGCCGCGCTTCACGGCGCCCTCGAGCGCGGCCTGGACGACGTCGTAGGCGACGACGGCGTGGCCCTTCTTCAAGAGGTTCGCGAGCATCGGCTGGCCCATGGTGCCGGTCCCGATGAATCCGATCTTCATTGACGGCCTCCTCCCCGACGGGCGAGCTATCATCGCGGCGTGCGTGGAGTCCGTCAAGCCCCCGGGGTAACGCGCGGTCTCGTCCTCATCGGTCTCGCGGCGGTTTCGTGGGGCACGACGGGCTCCGTCATGACGGTGCTGATCGCGCGCGCCGGCGCGAGCCCGCTCCTCGTCGGCGCCGCGCGTCTCTGGATCGCGGCCGTCCTGCTCATGCTCGCGGCCCGAACGACCGTGCGTGTCGCGGCGCCGCGCGATCTCCGTCGTTGCGTCCTGATGGGCGCGTGCATGGCCGGCTACCAGGCGGCCTACTTCACCGCGGTGACGCTCAGCGGGATCACCATGACGGCGCTCATCGCGATCTGCTCGGCGCCGCTCATGATCGCGGCGCTGGCGCCGGCGGCACTCGGCGAGCGGCTCACGCCGCGCGTCCGCTTCGCGTTGGGCCTTGGCGTCGCCGGCACGGCGCTCCTCGTTGCGGCGCCGCAGGGGATGCTCGAGCTCACTGCGCGCCTCGTCGCCGGGGCGCTGCTCGCGCTCGCCGCGGGGCTCGCCTACGCGATCTATGTCGTCCTCGCCAAGGCGACGCTCGCGCGGCTGGCGCCGCTCCCGCTCACGGCCCTCACGTTCACCGCCGGCGCCGTGCTCCTGACCCCCGCGGTGCTCTGGACCGAGGCGCCACTGCGCCAGCTCACCCTCGGCTGGCCGTGGCTCCTCTACCTGGGCGGCGTGGCGACGGCGGGCGCCTACGCGGTCTATTCCCTGGGGCTCCGCCGCGTGCCCGCGTCGGTGGCTGGCGTCGTCACGCTCCTAGAGCCGTTGACCGCGACGCTGCTCGGTGTCGCGGTGTTCGGCGAGCGGTTGGGCGCCACCGGGGTAGTGGGCGCCGTGCTGCTCTTCTCGGCGCTTGGCCTCGTGCTGACGCCCCGCGCGGTGTCACGGGACGCGTAACGCGCGAGCCCAACTTCGAGTCGGCGCTCGAAGCGTGGTGAGTCCGACGCGTTACTAGAGCGGCGGGATCGGCCGGCTGACCGCGCGGCTGAAGGTGCAGTTCGGGACGACCGCGGAGTGCTTGCCGGGACCGCCCGCCACGATGACGAAGACGTCGTCGGGCGAAGGCACCTGCGGCAGGAGCGCGTCGTCGTCGGTCACCGCCATCATCCAGCGCGGCCAGTCCTGGATCCCCCACATGCCCCCGAGCTTGAGCGTGCGGAGCGGCAGCCGCGCGTGCTCGAAGAGGTAGCGCTGGATGTCGCTTCGGGTGAACCCGTCCGCCGCGATCGTCGCGGCGTGCTCGGGGCCGAGGACGATGAGGAGCTGGCTCTGCGAGAAGTACCAGCCGACGTTCGAGCCGAGTGACACGGCCGTATCCGCGACGGTGGCGAGGATCCCCGCCGCGGTCGTGGACACGTGGTCGTTCACGTTGTGTGGCGCCTCACCGCCGAAGACGGTGACGACGTTCGCGCCCGCGTGGAGCGGCCCCCAGGGTGAGGCGTCCTCGCGCTCGGCGATGCAATAGGCAAACTTCGCCGGGCTTCCCTGAGTCGCCATGTCGTGGCGGCCGGGCCAGGCGCCGCCGACGTTCATCAGGATGAGGCGGATGGCGCGGCCGATCGTCGCGTTCGCACGGAAGCCGGGCCCGAAGCACCCGGAGCCCGCGTGCACGCCGAGCTCTCGCGCGATCGGTCCGTGGACGATCAGGAGCGGCGCCACCGGGTGAGTCGTCGCCTGGACGCCGTAGAGGTTGAAGGGAGGCTCGAGCATCGCCTCGACGGCGGCCACGACGACGGGGAAGTACGCAGGCTCGCACCCGGCCATGACGGCGTTGACCGCGAGCTTCTCGAGCGTGGCCTGGCGCCAGAGCGGCGGCATCGCGCCGAGGCTCCGGTCGGCCGGCGCCTCGCCGAGCATCGCGCGCACGCGCTCCTCGGTAGGCGGAACGATGGGCAGCCCGTCGCACCACTCGCGCTCGCAGAACGCGGCGAGGAGCGCCTCTGGGCTGTCATCGACCTCAATGAAGCTGGCCGGCTCTGTCATCGGTGCTTGAGCAGGCTCGTGAGCTGCTCGACGGCCTGGCGCGCCCGGCGCCCGATCGCCTCGGGTCGCTCGCCGCCGAGCGGGTGCTCGACGACGAGGAGCGGCAGGCCCGAGACCCCGAGCGCGCCGAGCTCACTCACCGCGAGCCCCTGGAACGCGGTCGTCGCGATGAGCCCGGACGGTGTGCCGGCCTTCGCCAGCTGCACGGCGTCGTGGAGACTCCACGACGTGCACGACCCTCAGTCGGCCGAGCCCGCAAAGACCACGTCGCACGCCTTCGCCAGCTCCGCGAGCATCTCGGGCGGTGCGGGCGTCGAGGCGTTCGACTTCCGGCGACGGACGACCGCCTTCACCCCGTGCTCGGCACGCAGAAGCGCGCCGATCTCGTCCGCCAGCCGGTCGAAGTTCGTCTTGGTGTTGTCGAGGAAGCCGACGGCCCGGCCCTCGAGAGTCGGCGGCAGCGGCGGCACCCTCACCGTTTCCCTCGTCGCCTCGCCGATAGGGCTCAGGACGCGAATGCGTGTCATGACCTCCTCCGCGTGACGCCAGTGGACCGGGCGAGCAGCCGGCCGAGGTTGTCGTGTAGCTCCGCGAGGATCGAGCGCTTGATCGAGACCTTGATCGACTCCACGGGCTCGGAGCTGCCCGCCCGATGGATGACGAGCGTCCCGGTGAACTCTTGCGCGCGCTCGTCGGTCGACGCCAGGCCTCTCAGCGTGAGGACTTCCCAGGTCTCTACCATGGGCGCTATCTTACCCCCAATGGTCATCGCGCTCGACGTCGGGACCTCCTCCACGCGCGCGAGCCTCTACGACTCCGCGGGCCATCCAATCCCGGGGCGCATGCGCCAGGTCCCGTACGAGCCCACCGTCACGCCGGACGGTGGCGTCGAGCACGACGCGACCCGGCTGCTCGAGGCCGTCGCCGCGTGCCTCGACGGCGTGCTCGCAGGCCACAAGGCTCCGATCCGGGCGGTCGCGGTCACGACCTTCTGGCACGGGCTTCTCGGCTTCGACGGCCGCGGCCATCCCGTGACGCCGATCTACATGTGGGGCGATACGCGCAGCGTGCCCGACGCCAGGCTCCTGAGCGCCGCGCTCGACGACGCGGCCGTCCACGCGCGCACCGGCTGCCACCTGCACGCCTCGTACTGGCCCGCCAAGCTCCGCTGGCTCAGTCGCGAGCGGCCCGCCGAGATCCGCCGCGTCGCGCGCTGGGGCTCGTTCGGCGAGCACCTCGAGCTCAAGCTGTTCGGCGAGGCGTCGACGAGCGTGTCGATGGCGTCGGCCACGGGGCTCCTGGACCAGGCGACCGCGCGCTGGGACCCCGAGGCGCTTGCCGCCGCGGAGATCGACGAAGCGCGCCTCTTCCCGCTGCGCGACTGGACCGAGGCGCGGCGCGGCCTCCGGGCGCCGTGGGCGATGCGGTGGCCAGCGCTGCGCGGCGTCGACTGGCTCCCCGCCGTCGGCGACGGGGCCGCGGGCAACGTCGGCTCGGACTGCATCGATCCCTCGCGCGTCGCCCTCAACGTCGGCACGTCCGCCGCGTTGCGGGTCGTGACCACCGACCCGCCCGAGCCGCGGCGGGGCCTCTGGCGCTACCGGCTCGACCGCCGCCGCGCTCTCCTCGGCGGCGCGACCTCCGAGGGCGGCAACGTGTACGCGTGGTGCCGACAGATCCTGAAGCTGCCAGGCGACGCCGAGGTCGAAGCCGCGCTCGCCGAGCTGCCCGCCGCGGGCCACGGCCTCACCGTGCTGCCGCACTGGGCCGGCGAGCGCGCGCCGGGCTGGCGGGGCGACCGGGTCGGCGTCATCGCCGGGCTGCGGCTGGACACGACGGCGCTCGAGATCACCCGCGCGGCGCTCGAGGCCGTGGCGCTCCGACTCGCGCTCGTCTACGACCTGCTGGCGCCGTGCGCCGCCCCGGCCCACACGATCGTCGCGTCGGGCGGCGCTCTCGCCCGCTCACGCGTGTGGACGCAGATCACGGCCGACGCGCTCGGCCAGCCGATTCGGTGGTCGCCGACGAGCGAGGCGACGAGCCGCGGCGCCGCGCTGCTGGCCCTCGCGGCCCTCGGCGTCCTGCCGGATCTCGCCACCGCGCGCCAGGAGCTCGGCGAGACGTTCGTCCCCGACCGCGCCCGCCACGCACGCTACCGCGACGCGCTCGAGCGCCAGCGCCGACTTGACGACAGGGTATGATGGGCTGAGCCATGGGCTCGGAACCCACCGTCACGATCGTGCCCGATCCCGACGCGCTCGCGGACGCCGCCGCCCGCCTGACCGTGGACGTCGCAGCGCACGCGATCGCCGCGCGCGGGCGGTTCATGTGGGCACTCGCTGGCGGCGAGACCCCGCGGACGACGTATGAGCGGCTCGCGCTCCCGCCGTTCCGCGAGCGCGTGGACTGGCGCCACACGTGGGTCTTCTTCGGCGACGAGCGCGCGGTCCCGCCCGACGACGCGGGGTCGAATTACCGGATGGCCCACGAGGCGCTCCTCAGCCGAGTGCCGATCCCCGCCGCGCAGGTCCTCCGCATTCGCGGCGAGGCCGAGGACCTCGAGGTCGCCGCGGCCGACTACGCGCGCGCCCTCGGCGAGGCCTTCGGCACGCGGCGCGGCGCGCTCCCGCGCTTCGACCTCGTGCTCCTGGGCCTCGGCGTGGACGGCCATACCGCCTCGCTCTTCCCCGACTCGCCGGTCGTCCGCGAGGTGTTCCGGGCGGTCGCCGCCGTGCACGTGGCCGCGGCGTCGATCCCGCAGCGCCTGACGCTCACCCTGCCGGTCTTCAACGCCGCCGCCCGGGTCGTCTTCCTCGTCACGGGCGCCGAGAAGGCGAAGGTGGTCAAGGCCGTCCTCGGCGAGCGCGCGACACTTCCGGCCGCGATGGTGCGGCCGGCCGACGGCGAGCTCGTCTGGCTCCTCGACCGCGCCGCCGCGGCGCAGCTCTCCGCGGGCGCGCGCGGGTGACGATGATGTCCGCCGACAAACCGTTCTCGCTGATCATCTTCGGCGCGTCGGGCGACCTGACGCGACGCAAGCTCATGCCCGCGCTCTGGAGCCTCTACGCGGGGCGCGTGCTCCCCGAGCCGTTCGCGATCATCGCGACCGCGCG
>QHTD01000078.1 GCA_003220675.1 Candidatus Rokuibacteriota bacterium
CTCGACCTTGTAGCCCAGCTCGCCGAGCGATGCCGCCGCCGCCGCGCCGGCGAGGCCCGAGCCCACGACTAGCACGGTGTAGCGGCGCCGGTTGGCCGGGCTGACCAGCTTCATGTCGAAGCAGTGCCGCTCCCACTTCTGCTCGATCGGCCCCGGCGGGATCTTCGCGTCGAGCCTGCCGTCGACGAGGCTCGCGCTCGTCGCGCCGACGGTCATCTGACCACACCCATGAGCACGGCGACGGGGACCGAGACGTTGCCGAGCACGACCGCCAGCGACGACACGGTCGCGAGCACTCGGTAGACACGATCGGTCCTCGCGGTGTTCAGGCCGAGCGTTTGAAACACGCTCCACACGCCATGGTAGATGTGAAGCCCGAGCGCGATCATCGCCGCGATATAGAAGGCCGACACGTACCATATGGCGAACCCGATCACGACGTTGCGGTAGACCGACATCGGCTTGTACTGCCCGGGCGCGAAGCCGACCGCTCCGAAGGTGAGGTGGAGGAGGTGGTAGATCACGAAGAGCGTGATGATCAGGCCGCCCCAGCGCATCGTCCGCGACGCGTACGTCGAGCCGATCGCCTCCTTCCGCTCATAGCTCACGGGCCGCGCGACATAGCTCATCCGGGTCAGCTGGACGGCGGCGACGATGTGGAGCACGGTCGCCGTGAGTAAGATGAGGCGGGCCAGCCAGAGAACCTGCGCGTGACCGACCGCAGGGCTGCCGATCTCTCGCAACCAGGCGGCGTAGGCATTGAACTTCGCCTCGCCCTGGAAGACCTTGAGGTTCCCCAGCATGTGACCGATGACGAAACCGACCAGGATCAGGCCGGTGACCGCCATCACCGCCTTCTTCCCGATCGAGGTGGACCAGAGGGTCATCGCTCCGCTCGCGCTGATCAGCGCGCCGCGATTATGCGTCCTCCCGCGCGTACGCCTTCATCCCGTCCTGGTAGAGGTCGCCGCCGTAGCAGTCGTTGATCACCATCACCGGGAAGTTTTCCACCTCCAGGCGACGGATGGCCTCCGTCCCCAGGTCCGCGTAGGCGACGATCTCGAGCTTCTTCACGAAGCGCGAGAGCACCGCGCCCGCGCCGCCGATCGCGCCGAAGTACACGGCTTTGTACAGCTTGAGGGCCTCCTTGACCGCCTCGGAGCGCGCGCCCTTGCCGATCGTGCCCTTGAGCCCAAGCTTGAGGAGCGCAGGCGTGAACTTGTCCATCCGCCCGCCGGTGGTCGGCCCGATCGAGCCCACGATGTCGCCCGGGCGCGCCGGCGATGGGCCCGTGTAGTAGATGATCTGGCCGCGCACCTCGATCGGGAGCTTCTCGCCACGCTCGATCAGCGGAAAGAGGCGCCCGTGAGCGGCGTCGCGCGCCGTGTAGAGGACGCCCGTGATCCGCACGCGATCGCCGGCCCTCAGTGACACGACGTCGGCGTCGCTGAGCGGGGTCCCGACCTCCTTGATCCCGTCGGGCGCCGTCGTCACGCTCACAGCGCCGCCTCTTTGTGCCAACGGTCCCAGGTCACAGCGTCACGTCCTTGTGGCGATGCGCGTGGCATTCGATGGTCACGGCCACCGGGAGCGACGTGATGTGACAGGGATAGGTCAGGATGTGGACGCCGAACGCGGTCGTGTCGCCGCCGTACCCTTGGGGGCCGATCCCGAGGCGATTCGCGCGGTCGAGCAACTCCTTCTCGAGCGCATCGAGCTGCGGGTCGGGGTTCGGCGAGCCGAGCTCGCGGAACAGCGCTTTCTTCGAGAGGATCGCCGCCTTCTCGAAGGTCCCGCCGATGCCGACGCCCAGGATGAGCGGCGGGCACGCGTCCGGCCCAGCCGTCTTGACGCACTCGATGATCCACTCTTTCACGCCGGCCAGACCCTCGGCGGGCGTGAGCATCTTGTACTTCGACCGGTTCTCGCAGCCGCCGCCCTTGGCCATGACCATGATCCCGAGTGTCGCGCCCGGGACGATGTCGACGTGGATGACGGCGGGAGTGTTGTCCCCGGTATTCACGCGATCGAAGGGCGAGCGGACGATCGACGCGCGGAGGTAGCCCTCTTTGTAGCCCTGCCTCACGCCCTCGTTGATGGCCTCGTCGAGGCCACCCCCAACGACGTGCACGTCCTGGCCCAGCTCGACGAAGCAGACGACGAAGCCCGTGTCCTGGCAGTACGGGATGAGCTTGGTCCGCGCCATCTCCGCGTTGTCCTTCAGGATCTGGAGCACCTGCTTGCCCGCGGGCGAGCGCTCGCGCTGGAGCGCTCGGTCGAAGGCGCGGAGCATGTCCGGCTCGAGCTCGAGGTTCGCCTCCATGCAGAGCTTCTTGACCGCGTCGGTGATCGCGCTGACGTGAATCTCGCGCATGCCCTTACTTCTTCTTTTTCTGCTGGGCGCCCATGGTCGCCAGGAAGTCCTTCTGACGACGGCCGATCTCCTCGGGCGTGAGGTCTTCCTTGTGGGTCGCCAGCGTCCACTGGTGGCCGGAGGGATCCGCGATCTGCGCGATGCGGTCGCCCCAGAACATATCGGTCACCGGCTGCACCGCCTTGGCCCCCGCGTCGAGCGCCCGCTTGAAGGCCGTGTCGACGTTGGGCACGTAGAGGTACAGGCTGGCCGTCTGCATCCCGGCCGCCTGGGGCGCGCGGAAGGTCGGCTTGTCGGGCGGCTCCTCGCCCAGCATGACGATCGAGTCGCCGATCTTGACCTCGGCGTGCATGATCCGCCCGCCCGGCCCGGGCATGCGCATGATCTCCTGCGCGCCCAGTCCCCGCTTGTAGAACTCGATCGCCTTGCCGGCATCGCTCACGATCAGGTAGGGCGTGACGGCATGATAGCCCTCGGGAACCGGCTTCACCATGATGCGTCTCCTCCGTTAGAGCTTCAGCTTGTCGACGAGCTCGCGCACGGCCGCGGCGGACTTCTGGAACGCCGCCTGCTCCTCGGGCGTGAGCTTGATCTCGATCACCTGCTCGACGCCGTTCCTGCCAAGCTTCACCGGCACACCGACGTAGAGCCCCCGCACGCCGTACTGGCCGTCGAGGTAGGCGGCGCAGGGCAGGATCTTCTTCTTGTCCTTGACGATCGCTTCCACCATCTCGACGGTCGACGCCGCCGGCGCATAGTACGCGCTGCCGGTCTTCAGGAGCCCGACGATCTCGGCGCCGCCGTCCCGGGTGCGCTTGACGAGCGCCTCGATGCGGTCGGGCGCGAGCAGGTCCGTGACGGGGATGCCGGCGACCGTCGAGTAGCGCGGCAGCACCACCATCGTGTCGCCGTGGCCGCCCAGGACGAACGCGGTGACGTTCTCGACCGACACGTTGAGCTCGCGCGCGACGAAGGTCCGGAAGCGCGCGGAGTCGAGGATCCCCGCCATCCCGATGACCCGGTGGGGCGCGAAGCGCGACTTCTTCCACGCGAGCTGGACCATCGCGTCGAGCGGGTTCGTCACGAGGATCAGGATCGCGCTCTTCGAGCGCGCCACGACCTGGTCGACGACGCCCCCGACGATCTCGGCGTTCTTGAACAGGAGGTCGTCGCGCGTCATGCCCGGCTTGCGCGCCATACCGGCGGTGATGACGACGATGTCGGAGTTCGCCGTTTCATCGTATCCGTTCGATCCGATCAGGGTCGAGTCATACCGGTGAATGGGTCCGGCCTGAGCCAGATCGAGCGCCTTGCCCTGGGGGAGGCCCTCGATCACGTCGACCAGCACCACATCGCCCAATTCCTTCTCGACGACGTACTGGGCGACAGAGGCGCCGACGTTGCCGGCACCGACGACGCTGATCTTGGGGCGGCGATTGATGACGCTCAGCGGTTCCGCTCTCCCGACTTGCATGCGTGCTCCCTTACAGCTTCGCCATCGTCTGGATGATGGCAGTTCCGAACTCCGAGCACTTCACCTCCCTCGCGCCCTCCATGAGGCGCGCGAGGTCGTAGGTGACCACCTTGGACTGGATCGTCTTCTCCAGCCCGGCGATGATCCGGTCCGCCGCGTCGGTCCATCCCAGGTAGCGCAGCATCATCTCGCCCGAGAGGATGACCGAGCCCGGGTTGACCTTGTCCTGACCCGCGTATTTGGGTGCGGTGCCGTGCGTCGCCTCGAACAGCGCGTGCCCGGTCTCGTAGTTGATGTTCGCGCCGGGCGCGATGCCGATCCCGCCCACCTGCGCGGCCAGCGCGTCCGACACGAGATCGCCCGTGAGGTTGGGGGCCGCGATGATGTCGAACTCGTCGGGCCGGGTGAGGATCTGCTGGAGGAAGGCGTCGGTGATCGCGTCCTTGATGAGGATCCTGCCCGCCGGGGGCCGGCCCCCGCTCTCGTCCCACGACACGGTCCGGTCGCCGAACTCGCGCTTGGCCAGCGCGTAGCCCCACTTCATGAACATCCCTTCCGTGTACTTCTGGATGTTCCCCTTGTGGACGAGCGTCACGCTCTTGCGGCTGTTCTCGATGGCGTAGCGGATGGCCGCGCGGATGAGCCGCTCGGAGCCCTCCTTCGACACCGGCTTGATGCCGATCGAGGAGGTGTTGGGGAAGCGGATGTTGGCGACCTTCATCTCCTTCCGGAGGAAGTCCACCACCTTCCGGCACTCGGGCGTCCCCTGCGCCCACTCGATGCCGGCGTAGATGTCCTCGGTGTTCTCGCGGAAGATCACCATGTCGACCTTGTCCGGCCGCTTCACCGGCGACGGGACACCCTTGAAGTACTTCACCGGCCTGAGGCAGACGTAGAGGTCCAGCACCTGGCGGAGCGTGACGTTCAGCGAGCGGAACCCCTCGCCCACCGGCGTCGTGAGCGGCCCCTTGATGGCAACCAGGTACTCGCGGATGACGTCGAGCGTCTCGTCGGGGAGGAGGTTGGGCGGGCAGTCTCGGCCGTAGACGACCTGGGCTTTCTCGCCCGCGTACACCTCCGCCCACGCGATCTTCTTCTTCCCCTGGTAGGCCTGCTCGACGGCCGCGTCCAGCACGCGCACGGCGGCGCGCCAGATGTCGGGACCGGTGCCGTCGCCCTCGATGAACGCGACGATCGGGGTGTCCGGGACCCGGAGCTTCCCGTGGTCGATCGTGACCTTGTCGCCCCGCGGAATCTTGACCTTCCCCGCCATTACTTCCCGTCCCCCTGCGCCGCGTTCAGCGCCGACCCGGCCTTGAACCACGCGATGTGCTCGTCGGTCGCGCTGTGAAGCGCCTCGATCGCGATGGTGCGCCCATCCCTCTTCTTGATCGTCACCGTCACGGGCTTCCCCGGCGCCAGGGCCGCGAGACCGGTCACGCTCACGCGGTCGCCCTGCTCGAACTTGTCGTAGTCGCGTGGGTCCTTGAACGTGAGCGGCAGGATGCCCTGCTTCTTCAGATTCGTCTCGTGGATGCGGGCGAAGCTCTTGGTGAGCACGACCGCACACCCGAGATACCGAGGAGACATGGCTGCGTGTTCGCGGCTCGAGCCTTCGCCGTAATTCTCGTCGCCGATCACCACCCACCGCACCCCCTTCGCCTTCAGGTCGCGGGCGATCCTGGTGAACGGCTGGGGCTCGCCGCCGGTCAGCGGGTTCACCCCCTTGCCCGCCTCGCCCGTGAAGGCGTTGACGGCGCCGAGGAACATGTTGTCGCTGATCTTGTCGAGGTGGCCGCGGTAGCGGAGCCACGGGCCGGCCGGCGAGATGTGGTCGGTCGTCGTCTTGCCCTTGGTCTTCACGAGGATCGGCAGGTCGACGAAGTCCCTCCCGTCCCACCTGGGAAACGGCGCCAGGAGCTGGAGCCGATCGCTGTCGGGCTTCACGATCACCTGGACCGAATCCGGCTCGTCCGCCGGCGCCTCGAAGCCCTCCTCGCCACGCGCGAAGCCGTCGCGCGGCAGCTCCTCGGCCTCGGGCGCCGTGAACCGGAAGGGCCGGCCGTCGGGGCCCGGGAGGGTGCCGTGGACGGGATCGAACTCGAGCGTGCCCGCGAAGGCGAGCGCGGTCACGATCTCGGGACTCGTCAAGAACGAGAGGGTCGCGGCGCTGCCGTCGTTCCGGCCGGGGAAGTTCCGGTTGAACGACGACACGATCGTGTTCGTCTCGTCGGCGCGGACGTCGCGGCGCTTCCACTGACCGATGCAGGGGCCGCACGCGTTCGCGAGCACCGTGCCACCGATCTTCGCGAACGTGTCCACCATCCCGTCGCGCTTGATCGTCTGGTAGATCCGCTCCGAGCCGGGCGTGATCAGGAACGGGATCTTCGCCCTGAGCCCCGCCTTGATCCCCTGCGTCGCGATGTGCGCGGCGCGCCGCATGTCCTCGTAGGACGAGTTCGTGCACGAGCCGATGAGCGTGTTGGTGATCCTGGCGGGCCAGCCGTTCGCCTTCACCTCGCCGGCGAGCTTCGAGATGGGGCGGCCCAGGTCCGGCGAGTGCGGGCCGACGATGTGCGGCTCGAGCTCGTCCAGATCGATCTCGACGAGCTCGTCGTAGAACCGCGTCGGGTCCGCCACGACCTCGCGGTCGGGCACGAGGCGGTCGCGCGCCTCCTCCGCGAGCTTCGCGAGGTCGCCGCGCTCGGTGGCGCGCAGGTAGGTCGCCATGCGCGAGTCGAAGGGAAAGACCGACGTCGTCGCGCCAAGCTCGGCGCCCATGTTGCAGATCGTCCCCTTGCCGGTCGCGCTGATGGACTCGGCGCCGGGGCCGAAGTACTCGATGATCTTGTTGGTGCCGCCCTTGACGGTCAGGAGCGTGCAGAGGTACGTGATGATGTCCTTCGGCGATGTCCATCCCTGGAGCTTACCCGTGAGGTGGACGCCGATCAGCTTCGGGTGGAGGACTTCCCACGGGAGCCCCGCCATCACCTCGCCGCAGTCGGCGCCCCCCACCCCGATGGCGAGCATCCCGAGGCCGCCGCCGTTCGGCGTGTGGGAGTCGGCTCCGATCATGAGCCCGCCGGGGAACGCGTAGTTCTCGAGGACGACCTGGTGGACGATCCCGGAGCCAGGCTTCCAGAACCCGATCCCGTACTTCTTCGACGCCGAGCGGAGGAAGTTGTAGACTTCCTCGTTCTCCTTGATCGCGCGGGCGAGGTCGTCGGCGCTGCCGCTCTCGGCGCGAATCAGGTGGTCGCAGTGAATCGTCGAGGGCACCGCCACGCGCTTGCGCCCCGAATGCATGAACTGCAAGAGCGCCATCTGCCCCGTGACATCCTGCATCGAGACGCGATCCACGCGCAGTCGCAGAATGGCCTTGCCGCGCTCCCAGGTCTGACGATCGAAGTCCCAGCAGTGGGCGACGAGGATCTTCTCGGTGAGGGTCAGCGGGCGACCGAACGTTCGGCGAGCCTGGGCGATGCGGTCGGGCATGGAGGCATACAGGGCTTTTATCTGCTGGGCGGACATCGCTGCCTCCCTCTCATTCTCTTCGTAGGCAGACGTTCGCCTCCCTCAGTCTGCAGGAAGGCGATTCCAAGAGACAAATCAATCTAACGCGGCGCGCCGACAGCGTCAAGGACGGCGCCGAACGATCTTGATCCCGATTCGTACGTTCACCGATCAGAGGGTAACCCTCACTTATGAGTTCCTGCGCAACGGAAGGAGGCGGGGCGCCTCACCGGCGCCCCGCCCGCTGTACGTACTAGTCGTCGTCGCGGAACCCGGCGATCTTCGCGGCGTCACCCGTCAACCGGAGGACGTGCAACCCGGTGTTCGCGCGGTCGACGATGTAGACATAACCGCGGTCGTCGGTCGCGACGTTGTTCGTCTGGATCACGATCTTGCACGTGGCGGCAATGTTGTTGTCCTTGCACCGAAAGTCGGTGTTGCTCGTGGCCTTGGGGATAAAGAAGGCCACCTCCTGCGGGTTGTTGGGGTCGCGGACGTCGACAGCCCGTACACCCGCGTTGAAGTACGAGACGAAGACGATCTTCTGGTAGAACGGCGGCCCGAACTCCTCATTGGTGGCGTGAGGACCGAAGCGGCCACCCTTGCTGCAGAAGTTGCCCCCCGACTCCGGCACCTGGAAGT
Organism: Candidatus Rokuibacteriota bacterium; assembly: GCA_003220675.1. Taxonomy (GTDB): domain Bacteria; phylum Methylomirabilota; class Methylomirabilia; order Rokubacteriales; family CSP1-6; genus 20CM-2-70-11. The sequence goes on from QHTD01000078.1 coordinate 8,004, forward strand.
TCGCCGTCGGGTGTGGCCTCGCCTCGGTGGTGGCGTCCACCATGAACGTCAGGTGGCGGCCTTCCGTGCATTCGTGGTTCGTCTCCTCCGATACGACGACGACGAAGTCGCGGACCTTGTCGGCCTCGTTAGGTTCCCAGTCGGGGATCGAAATCTTGCCGATAGGGAAGCTGGTATGCCCGCCCCAGTTCGGGCTCATGACCCAGCGCCCGACTTCCGCGGTCTTGAAGTCGTTCGCAGGGGTTGAGAGGAGCAGGCTACGGTCGACGATCTGCATAGCGCCGTTGGACTCGGTCCCGTACGCGAAGTAGACGCGGTTACCGGTAGCGCCCGTCAAAGAGATGGGGCCGCCGGCAGGGCCCGTCGAAATCGGTCCGTGGATGGAGGGCACGGCAGGCGGCGTTTGCTGGTTGAAGGGGAATGGAATCACGCTGCCCGGCTGTTGGCCGTCGAGGGCCCAGTCGCGGATGAAGACGGGGTTCGCCGGATCGGCGAGGTTGAAGATCATGATGTGGTTGCCCGGCCTCCACCCCGTGTCGGCGCTGCGCCGGCCAACGATGTAGGCGATGCCCGTGTCACATTCCCACCAGTTTTTGTGGGTCCCAGTGAGATTCCCGATGACGGGGTTGTTTCCGGAGACGGTGCGGACAGGCAGTGGTTTGCTCGGGTCCGTCACGTCCCAGACCTCGTGCGCAGAGTTGGCGAACCCGCGCAGCATGTACACCTTGTTGTCGCGGATCGGTAGCGTGCTGCCGTCGCACACGCGGACGAACTGGGCGCCGCCATTGGTCGGGGTCGCAGGGGGCGTCACGGGTGTGCCGACCGGGATGTGGACAAGGAACTTCGGGCGTCGGGGATCAGAGACGTCGAGGATCGAGGTGCCGTTCGGCTCGTTCTTACCGGTGATTCGATTGAACGACGGCAGCTGTTGTCCGGTCACCGGGTTGGTCCCCAACGCGTGATGGCCGACGAAAAGGATCCACCGGTTGTTCGAGTAGCGATGGACGGTCGGCTGGTAGGAGGAGCGCGCCTGGAGGTCGTTGGTGCCGACGCGTTTCATGTCGTGGTGCTCACGCCCACGCCCGTCGTCGTCGTCACGTGCGTTGGCGCGGTTGGTCCCCACGAACAGCAGCCCGAGTGGAAGGATGATCGAGAAAAGGCCGAGGAGCGATCGCTTCATTCAACATCTCCTTCTCTGTTGAGGACCTGCCGTTAGGATGAAGCCGGGATTTCCGATACGGACCATGTTCGCCCGGGCTTGCCGCCGCTGCCCCCGCCTCAGAGACACCCCGCCAGCGCCGATCCGGCTCCCCGTCTGAGTCGTCCGCCCGATCACGTCGGATGCCGCCCGAGTCGCGCGATGGGCCCGAGGATTTGCCGAAAGAGCGTCGATGTCAAGTGGCTATCGGCGAGCTGGAGGAAGACAACGGCCTTCGGGTCGCGCGCGAGCTTCGCCGCCTCGCGGAACGTGCCGCGGGTCGGATCAACGGCGGAGAAGACGGAGCGGTGCGCGCTGGCGGAGGCGGATGATCGAGCGCATGGGGGCGAGGCCCATCGGGCACACCGCGGTGCAGTTGCCCTGCCCGTGACAACGCGCGAGCGCGTCGTCCGAGAGCAGCACGCGCCAGCGCGCCTGCTGGCCTCCGTCGCGCGAGTCGAGCTCGAGCGTGAACGCACGGTTCAGCGCGGCCGGACCAGGGAAGCGGGCGTTGTGGGCGACGATCGTGCACGCGGACAGGCACATCCCGCAGCCGATGCACTCGATCGCCTGGTCGATCTCCTGGCGCTCGGGCGCGGCGCTCGACCCCTGGTCGTAGCGCGCGGCATCCGGCCTCGGCGTGAGCGCCGCGCCGACGGCGCGAAGTTTCTCGACGAACGGCGCCATGTCCACGACGAGGTCGCGGAGCAGCGGGAAGTGGTAGAGCGGCCGCACGCTGACGGGTCCGTCACCGAGCGAGGCGAGCCGAGTCCGGCACGCCCAGCGCTCGCGCCCGTTGACGACCATTGCGCACGACCCGCACATGCCCACGCGGCACGCATAGCGAAAGGCGAGCGTCGGGTCCTGCGTGCGCTGGATATCCACCAAAGCGTCGAGCACGGTCGTGTCGGGGCCGGAGCTGACCCGATAGTCCTCGACGCGTTCGGGCGTGTCGGCGGACCAGCGGAAGACCCGGAGCGTCCTCGTCATCGGCGCTATACTACCGCCACTCGTATGTCCGTCCGCCACGACCGCCTCGAGCTCCTCGATCGCTACCTGCGCGTCCCGACGATCAGCAGCCAGGTGACGCCGGAGATGGTGGACACGGTCCGCGCCTTCTGGCGCGCCGTTGGCCTCGAGCTCGTCCCGCTCGCCCCGGAGGATGGCCGCGGCACGCCGGCGCTCTTCGGGGAGCTGCCGGGGCCTCCGGGAGCGCCGGCGCTCCTGCTCTACGGGCACTACGACGTCCAGCCGACGGGCGATCTCTCGCGCTGGCGCTGGGAGGGCGTCGAATGCCGACCGTTCGAGCCCAGCTACTTCCGCGAGGGCAAGCGCGTCGACCCGAGCGCGCTCGACGAGCGCGCACTCGACGACGTCGTCGTGGTGGCACGCGGGGGCGCCGACAACAAGGGTCAGCACCTCTCGAATGCCCTCGGCGCGCTGGACGCGGCGCGGGCCGGGACGGCGCAGTGGACGGTGAAGATCATTCTCGACGGCGAGGAGGAGCACGGGAGCCCGAGCCTCGCGGCGATCGCGCGGGCTCACCCCGCGCGCCTCGCCGCCGACGTCCTCATCGGCTCCGACGGCCCGAAGCATCAGAACCGACCCACCCTCGTGATGGGCGTGCGCGGCCTGCTCTCCGTGGACATCGTCGCCGACAACGGCCAGCCCGTCTCGGTCCACTCGGGCAACTACGGCAACATCGTGCCGAACCCCGTGCTGCCGCTCGCCCGTCTCATCGAGGACATCGAGGCGCGCGTGCGCGACTACGCCGCCCGCCACGATCGGTTCCACCGTGAGGCGACCGAAGTCTTCGCCAAGTGGAGGGACAAGGCGGTCTGGAAGCCCTACCTCTGGCCGACCGTCAACGTCAGCCACCTCATGACCGACGGCGCCTCGCCCGAGCTCCGACGCACGATCATTCCCCGCTCGGTTCACGCCCGCCTCGACATCCGTCTGACGCCCGACACACCGCTCGCGGCGATGGTCGAGATCGTCGAGCGCGCGGCCGCCGACCACCGGACGAGGACTCGCGGAATCGCCTTCACGGTCAAGACCTCCGGGCAGCCCGCGAGCTACACCTCGCCGGCGCGCCCGGAGTTCGGCTGGCTCCTCAGGCTCCTCGAGCAGCAGGACGAGGGCGAGCCCATCGCCGTACCCATTCTCGGGGGCACGCTCCCGCTGCACGTCTTCACCGAATCCCTCGGCATCCCCGCGCTCTGGATCCCCGCGGCGAACAGCGGAAACCAGCAGCACGACGTCAACGAGCACTACGTGCTGCGCCACTTCTACCGGCAGATCGCGCTCTACGCGGCGATCGTCTCGTCGCGGCCCGCCTGAGGCGCACGCGCCGCCGATTGCCGGGCGCCGCGACGACCACCGACGCTCCTAGGAGCGCGTCGGAACAACCTCCGTCCGAGCGCCGGCTTTGCCGGCGCCACCGTTCTGGGGGTGGCTCGGAGGGGGCCGCCGAGGCCCCCTTCGATTGCTAGTACCACCGCCACGCCCACACGAGGGCGAAGATCCCCGCCGAGAGCACCAGCGCCAGGACGAAGAGCGCCCGGTGCCAGCGCACCGGTAGGCCGAAGTCGAGGAGCACCGCGCGCACGCCGAGGAGCGCGTGGACGAGGACGAGCAGCAGCAGCGCCGCCTGGACGCCGCGCCTGAACGGATTGACGAGGTGGACCGCGACGACGACGAGCAGGACCACGGCCGCCGCGCGCTGGATGAGCCACGCCCACATGCCGGCCTTCGTGTCGCGCCAGCCTTCGGCGGTCGTCCACTCGCGCTTCAGGACGCGGCTCACGCTCCACCCTTGAGGCGGTTCACGGCGATCCTGCCGTTGGCGATCACGAGCCGCACGTCATCCAGCGCCTCGACCCGCTCGCCCGGGTCGCCGCCGACGGCGATGAGGTCGGCGGCGAGTCCGGGCGCGATCCGTCCCGTTTCCTCGTGAAGACCGAGGACCCGGGCGGCCACTGACGTCGCCGAGCGGAGCGCCTCGAGCGGCGACATCCCCGCCTTCACCATCAGGGCGAGCTCGGGAACGATCGAGCCGTGCGGGTTGAAGGGCGTGCCGGCGTCGGTGCCGGCCGCGATCGGGACGCCGTGGCGCATCGCCATCTGGAAGCTCTCGACATGGCGGGCGTGCACGGCTTCCGACTTCCGGACGGCGAACTCGGGGATGCCCGCCTTGACGCCGTGGTTGACGATCCGCTCCGGCGCGATCAGCGTGGCGACGAGCGCGATCCCGCCCGTGACCATCTTCGTGGCGATCGGCTCCGTGAGGAAGATCCCGTGCTCGATCGAGCCGATCCCCGCGTCGACGCACGCCGCAATCCCGTCCGTCGCCTGGGCGTGCGCCGCGGTGCGCCGGCCCGCCTTGCGCGCCTCCTCGATGGCCGCCCGGATCTCCTCCGGCGTGAGCTGTGACGAGCCCGGCTCCACGCCCGGCGTCATCACGCCGCCCGTCGCGAAGAGCTTGATCACGTCGGCGCCGACCTTGAGCTGCTCCCGCACAGCCTTTCGCACGTCGTCGGGTCCGTCGGCCTCGCGGCCGAAGCGCCAGCCGTGGCCGCCCGTCATGCAGATGCCCTTGGCCGCTGCCAGGACGCGGGGTCCCGGGATCAACCGGGCGCGGATGGCGTCGCGCACCGCGAGCGCGATTCCGTCTACTCCGCCGAGGTCGCGCACCGTCGTGACGCCGGCCTCGACCGTCTGCTTCGCGCGGAGGACCGCCTTGATCGCCCGGAGCGCGGGCGGGTCCTCGAGCAGCACACGGGCCGGATCGGCCTCGCCGCCGAGGCAGAGGTGGACGTGACAGTTGATGAGCCCCGGAAGGAGCGTGAGGCCCTCGAGATCCAACACCGCCGCGTCGGTCGGGTGGCGCCCGATTGGGACGACCGCCTTGATCCGGCCCTCCTCGAGCACCAGCGCGTGCTCCCGCATCGGCTCGGCGCCGGCGCCGTAGATGCGCGTCGCCCCCGTCAGGATCAGTCGGTCCACGCCTCTCCCCCTGATCTCCCGCTCGACCCGGCGGAGTCGGGAACCAGTCCCCGATTTCTACCGTTGATTGGAGGATAGGACAAGGTGTACTTGAGGGTAACTTCCTACAAGGAGAGGGTCATGCTCAGCCGATCTCTCGCACTCCGCGCGGCCGTCGTCGGAGCGCTCGCCGGCCTGCTGTTCTCGGTGCCGGTGCGCGCGCTCGAAGTCGGCCAGAAGGCGCCGGACTTCGCGCTTCCGGGGACTGACGGCAAACCGGTCAAGCTCGCCGACCTGACGGCGAAAGGCCCGGTCGTCATCTACACGTTCATCCAGGCCTTCACCGGAACCTGAACGAAGGAGATGCTGGGCTTCGACGCGGCCCTGCCGCAGTTCGAAGCCCTGGGCGCCCAGGTCGTGGGCGTCAGCGCCGACCACGCCGCCACGCTCACTGCGTGGCAGAAGACGAACCCGGTCAAGCACATGCTGCTCTCCGATTTCCGCCGCCAGATGCTCCCCAGCTACGGCGCCATGGAGACCAACGAGCAGAGCCCGATCTTCCGCTACGCAAAGCGCGCCTACTTCATCATCGACAAGAACGGCGTCCTCAGGTGGCAGAACATCAAACCCAACCCGCTGGACCTCCTCGATCCCGATGAGGTTCTCAAGGCGCTGAAGGAGCTCGGGGCGTGACGCGCCGGCTCGCGCTCGCGAGCCTCGTCGTGGCGCTGGTCGTGTCGGGCGCTTTCGCCGCCCCGCCCGACTTCGAGGCGATAGGAGTCGTGCCCTACCAGCCGCCCAAGCCCGCGCCCGCCTTCGAGCTGCCCGACCTCGATGGGAAGACGGTGCACCTCGCCGACCTGCGCGGCAAGGTCGTGCTCGTCTTCTTCTGGGCGACCTGGTGACCGGACTGCCGGGAGGAGTTGCCTTCCGTCAACAAGCTCTATCAGGACCTCAAGGGCAAGGGACTCGAGGTGCTGCTGATCAGCTTCAGGGAAAACTCCGCGCTGGTGAAGCGCACGGTCGCCGAGCGGGGTTACGTCGCTCCAGTCCTCCTCGATGAGAGCGGGGAGGTGACGGGAAAGCTGTACGGCGTGTGGGGACCGCCGACCGCTTACTTCGTCGATCGGACGGGACAACTGGTCGGGCGGATGGTGGGCCCTCGCGACTGGTCCACACCGGGGGCCCGGAAGTTCGTCGAGGCGCTGCTGGCCGCGAGTCCGGCCGGGCGCTGAGCGCGAGCGCGGCCCGCGTCAATCGCCGATCTCGACCATGGACGACGCCGCGACGGCGCCCTTGGGTGTGGCGCGCGTGAGGGCGACGGGCTCCTCCCACACTGCGGGGACGCCGGCGCGCTCCTGCACGCGGACCGAGACGAGCGGCCCGGGCGCCCCGGCGGGGAAGTCGCGGCGGAAGTGGGCCCCGCGGCTCTCCCGCCGCGCCAGGGCCGAGAGCGCGATGAGACGGGCCGCGGTCGTCTGGCTCTCTAGATTCAGCCAGTCCTGCCACGCGAGGTTGAACGCGGGGCCGCCCGGGACGCCCACACCTTCGAGCCGCTCGGCGATGCGCTCGATCGCATCGAGCGCCCCAGTGAGCTCACGCGCGTCTCGCACCAGCCCGACCTTTTCCCACATCACCTCACGCAACCCGCGCTGGAGGTCGTAGAGGTCGCCCGTTGCCGCGCGCGCGAGTGGCGCCGTCAGCCGACGGACGGCGGCCTCGAGCGATGCGCTGGTGATGCGCGGCAGCGGCCGTCCGGGGGCAGCCTCGGCCATCACGTCGCCGGCAATTCCCCCGAATACCGTGGACTCCGCCACGCCGTTGCCGCCGAGGCGGTTCGCTCCGTGGACGCCGCCCGTGTCCTCGCCGGCCGCGAAGAGCCCCTCGATCGCGGTCCGGCAGGTGGTGTCGATCACCACGCCACCCATCATGAAGTGGGTCGTCGGGCCCACCTCGACGGGCCCGCGCGCGAGGTCGCGGCCGAAGTCACGGCAGCGCTTGACCATGCCGCGGAAGTTCTTCTCGACCACCTCGGCGCCGAGGTGGGAGACGTCGATCCAGACGCCGCCGTTCGGCGAGCCGCGGCCCTCCGCGACCTCGAGGAACGCGGCACGCGCCACGAGGTCGCGCGTCGAGCGCTCCATCCGCTCGGGATCGTAGCGCTCCATGAATCGCTCGCCGAGCCCGTTCTTGAGATGGCCGCCCGCCCCGCGCAGCCCTTCCTCCAGCAAGGCGCCCGTCATGAGCGAGCCCGGGATCACGAGCCCCGTCGGATGGAACTGCACCATCTCCATGTCGCGGAGGGACAGGCCCGCCCGGTACGCGAGCGCGATGCCGTCGGCGGCCTTGTCGGCCGAGCACGCGATCACCCGGTACATCGTGGGCCCGCCGCCCGTCGCCAGGAGCGTGACGCGCGCGGCGACCGCGATGAAGCGCCCCGTCCGGATGTCGAGGACCAGCGCGCCCGCCGCGCGCCCCGCGTCGTCGCGCAGCAGCTCGACGGCGCGGCACTCCTCGAGCCCCGTGATGTTCGGCCGCGCCTGGGTCTGCTCGGCCAGGCGGTTCATGATCTCGATGCCGGTGAGGTCGCCTTTGTGGATCGTGCGGTCGTGGCTCTGGCCGGCGAAAGGCTTCTGGTGGATCCGGCCCTCGCGCGTCCGGTCGAAGAGGCAGCCGTAGCGCCATTCGAGCTCGAGCGCGCGTCGTGGCGCTTCGGTGACGAGCGTCCAGACGAGCTCCTGGTCGTTGATGAAGCCGCCGCCCGCGAGCGTGTCGAGCAGGTGCGCCTCGAGGGAGTCGGGCTCGGTGAGGACCGCGTTGTAGCCGCCCTGCACCATGCGGGTGCAGCCGGCGCGCCCGAGGAGCCCCTTGACGACGACCGTGACGCGGAGCTTCGGCGACGCGTCGGCGGCGTGGAGTGCCGCGCAAAGGCCCGCGCCGCCCGCGCCGAGGATCAGGACGTCGGTCTCGGCGGTGTCGATCACCCGGTGAGGAGCGCCTGGAGCAGGGCCCGGCCGACAGGACCCATCCACTCCTTGGTGCTGAAGGCCTTACCCACGAGCGTACCGTCGCGCCCGACGACGAACACGGTCGGCGTGCCGGTCACCCGGTAGGCGCGGTTCGTGGCGCCCGTCGGATCGAGGAGGACCGTGAGCGTGACCTTCTTCTCCGCCACCCAGCGCGCGACGGTCGCCCGGTCCTCTTCCATGTTGATCGCGAGCACCGTGAGCCCGCGCGGGCCGTACTCGCGGTGGACCTGCTGGATCGTCGAGGGCAACTCCCTCGAGCAGTAGGGTCAGGTCGAGTGCCAGAAGTAGACAAGGACGGGGCGGCCCCGGAATTGGGCGAGCGACACCGTCGTGCCGTCGAGGGACTCGAGCGTGAACGCGGGCGGCGTCGCGGCGTCGAGCGGGACGAGCTGGAAGTCCCACACGAGCTCCTGGAGCCTGTCCTTCGCCGACCCGGCGCCCCAGGCGAGGAGCAGCAGCGAAAGCAACAGGGCCACGATGCGTGTCATCGTGGCCCCATCTTAACGTACCGGTCGAGGGCCCGGCGCTACGAGCCGTCGAAGCCGTGCGACGACTTGATCCGCTCCTCCGTGCCCGGGATGTACTCCTTCTCGAGGTCCTGGAAGTGCGCGACGCGGGCCATCACGTGGTGGCTCTCGGTCGGGTGACCGACCTTCGTCTTCTCGAGCCGCCACTGCGCCTGCTCCTCGTCACGCACCAGCTCCTCCATCGCGTTCCACACGGCGTAGGTCGCGGCGTGCGCGGCGAAGAGCGTGATGAAGATGAACCGGTAGCCGAGCTCGCCGAGCTCCTTGAACGTGAACGGGTTCGGGTCCGCGTGCCAACGGAACGACGAGGAGTAGTTGAACGCGAGCGGGAGGTGGGGGTGAGTCTCTCGCAGCGCGCGGGCGAAGGCGATCGCCGGCTCGCGCGCGGCATTCGACAGCTCGCACCAGACCAGGTCCACGCCGGCGTCGGCGTACGCCCGAGCCCGCCGGATCGCCTCCTCCAGGCTCCCACCCACGGCGCCCTGGGCATCCGTCCGCGCGATGATGACGAAGTCCGGGTCGAGACGGTCCCGCGTGTCCACGGCGGCGCGGTACTTGCCGAGCGCCTCCTCCAGGCTCACCACGGTCTTGCCGGCGATGTGCCCGCAGCGCTTCGGGAACCGCTGGTCCTCGATGTGGATGCCGGCGACACCCGTCTTGACGTACTCCTGCACCGTCCGGATCGTGGAGAGCGCGTTCCCGTAGCCGTCGTCCGCGTCGGCGATGATCGGGATCGAGACGGCGCTGGCGACCATGGAGGCGATCCGCGTGACCTCGGTCTGGGTGAGGAACCCCATGTCGGGCCAGCCCTGGGCCATCGCCATCGAGTAGCCGCTCAGATAGACGCTCCTCATGCCGGCGCGCTCGGCGAGCTGCGCGCCGAGCGGATCGTAGACGCCGCCGGTGAACAGGTACGGCTCGGTGGTCAAGAGCTGGCGGAACGTGCGCCCCATGTGCTCCACGATCCCCCTCCTCAGGCCGCGTGGGTCTGCGCGACGGAGGTGGCGCACCAGCGGCAGTAGGTGACGGTCCCCATCTCGATCGTGCAGCTCCGGCAGCCGGCGGTGCCGCACTCGTGGCAGCCCGTCCGCCGCGACGGCGGCTCCAGCGTCATCCCGCACTCGCACGTGGCGTTCATCGCGTCTCCTCCCGCGTCCGGTCCGTCGGATCCGGGGCGACCGTGTCGCGCGTGGCCTCACTCTGCGGCTGCCGGCGGGCACAAAGCAACGTTATTGTTTTTATAGCCTCGATAAAATATATTTATCACTCAAGGACCCACCGGGTCGCCACTCATGGAAATCCCGCAGGTCGAGGCGTTCCTCGCGGTCGGCACCTTCGGCGGCTTCCGGCGCGCCGCCGAAGCGCTCCGCCTCACTCAGCCGGCCGTGAGCGCGCGCATTCGCGCCCTCGAAGACTCGCTGAGCGTGAGGCTCTTCGAGCGCGGCAAGCACGGCATGGCGCTCTCCGCGGCGGGGCGCGCGCTGCGTCCCCACGCCGAGCAGCTCCTCCACGCCGTCGCCCTCGCCCGCCAGGCGGTCCACGACCTCCGCCCGGCGTCGGGCGGCGCGCTCCGCATCGCGGCCGTGCTCTCGATCTGCACCTACCTCCTGCCCGACGTGCTCAAGCGCTTCCAGACCGCGTACCCCAAGGTCCTCATCACCGTCCGGTCGGGGCACTCGAAGGAGGTCCTCGAGATGGTGCTGCGCGCCGAGGCGGAGATCGGGCTGGCGCGCTCCGTCCACCACCCCGAGGTCGAGACGCTCTCCCTTCGGGACGACCCGCTCATCCTGGTCGCGCGCCCCGCCGCCTGGCCGGGACGGCAGCGACGGGCGCGCCTCGAGGAGGTGGCCGACCGAGCGCTCATCTTCTTCGACCGGGGCTCGAGCGACTGGACCCTCACCCACGGTCTCTTCCGCCGGGCCGGGCTCGTCCCCAACGTGGCGCTCGAGGTCGAGACGATCGAGACCGCGAAGAAGATGGTCGAGCGCGGTGTGGGCTTCGCGTTCCTCCCGCACCTCGCCGTCGGGCGGGAGCTCCGCCGGCGCACGCTCGCCGCGATCGAGATCGTGGGCGCCGAGCCCATCAGCCGGAGTCTCGACGTGATTCACCCGCGCCAGCGGCCGCTCTCCGCCGAGGCGAGGGCGCTGCTCGGCGTGCTGAAGTCGGCCCTCTCGGACGCCGGCGGAGTCCCGCGCGCCGTCAGACGACGCGCACGCGCGGGCGCGGGTCGAGCTTGACACGCCCGAGGCGGCGCAGATGGTCGGCGACGACGTCCCACGCCGGCGGCCCATCGGCCTCCGTCGCGACGCTCGCCCAGCCCGCCGCCTTGTAGCGCCGCGCGGGCTCGAGCGGTCGGCCGCCGATGCGGATGTCGCTGATCCGCCGCCCGAGCGTCTTGGCGGGGTCGATCGTGTAGGTGAGACCGCCCAGCCGGACCATGTCCCCGCCCTGGCGATAGTACGGGTCCGGGTGGAAGAGGTTGTCGGCGACGTCCTCCATGATCTGGTGGATCTCCCGCCCCGCCAGCTCCCTCACCCAGGT
>QHTD01000077.1 GCA_003220675.1 Candidatus Rokuibacteriota bacterium
CGCTCCCAACAACAGCTGTTGCCCCGTCTGGCCCCTGGCGTAGAAGGTGCGGGACACCTGCGCGCCGCCGAAGGAGCGGGTGTCGAGGAGCCCGCCGTACTCGCGGGCAAAGGGGACCCCCTGGGCGACGCACTGGTCGATGATGTTCAGGCTGAGCTCGGCCAGGCGGTAGACATTGGCCTCGCGCCCGCGAAAGTCGCCACCCTTCACCGTGTCGTAGAAAAGCCGGAACACGCTGTCGCCGTCGTTCCGGTAGTTCTTCGCCGCGTTGATGCCACCCTGGGCCGCGATCGAGTGCGCGCGGCGCGGGCTGTCGTGATAGGA
>QHTD01000318.1 GCA_003220675.1 Candidatus Rokuibacteriota bacterium
GGATGTAGCAGAGCCGATACGTGTCTTCGTACTGGACCACTTCGCCGACGAGCTCCGCGCCGCGTTTGCCGAGCCGGGCGAGCGTATCGTCGATGTCCTCCACGGTGAACATGACGCGTAGGTAACCTAGAGCGTTCACCGGGGCACTGCGGTGATCGGCGACCACAGGCGGCGCGAGGAATCGGGACATCTCGAGCCGGCTGTGACGGTCCGGCGTACGCATCATGGCAATCTCGACGCGCATGTCGCGCAATCCAGTGACGCCATCTGCCCAGTCTCCTTCGATTGGGGCGCGCCCCTCGAGCTCGAGGCCGAGTTCGGTGAAGAACTCAATGGCGGCGTCGATGTCTTCTACCACGATGCCGACGTTGTCCATACGCTTGACCGTCATGATGTCTCCTTGGCGTCTAACGCACCGCTCAGCGGCCGGTGCGAGCAACGCGAGCGCCGGCCCGCTGGAGCGGGTTGTTGGGCGTCTCCTACGCCGGCGCGAGCTTGGCAACCCGAAGCTGCTTCCGACGCCGCTCAGCGTGCCAGAGGTCGTACTGCGTTTGCTGGTTGAGCCAACTCTCGGAGGACGTGCCAAAGGCAATGGAGAGACGGACCGCCATCTCGGGGCTTACTCCGGCCCGGCCATTCAGAATGGCGGATAGTGTCTTGCGGCTTACTCCTAGAGCTGCTGCGGCCTGCGTGACGGTGAGGCCAAGCGGCTCAAGGCAAAGGGTCTTGATGATCTCGCCCGGATGGGGTGGATTGTGCATACGCATTGCTATTCCCTCAGTGATAGTCCTCGTAATCGACGGCATCCGCATCCTTACCGACGAACTTGAACGTGACCCGCCAGTTGCCGCTCACCGACACGGCCCACGTGCCCTTGCGGTCACCCCCGAGGGGATGAAGGCTCAGCCCTGGCAGGGCCATGTCGTGTGGCGAAGTGGCAGCGCTCAAGCGGCCCAAGATCAGGCGCAACCGTTCGGCGTGTTGTGCTTGGACACCGGCCTTTGACCCGGTCTCGAAGAACTTGGCCAACCCCTTGTGCCTGAACCCACGGATCACCGGGACGAGTGTAACCTAGAACGTTACGGGTCACAAGACGCCCAACTAGAAGTATACGGAACTAGGTAGTCCTGGTGACGCAGCGCGCTCGGACAGCGTAGCGCGTAGCCAGGTTTCGCGAGCACGCCACAGAACGCCTTGCCTGCCGCGCTCTTCCCGACGGCCCCGTTTGCCTCGTCACCTTGTTGCACAGACCTGTGTATCCCGCCATTCCTCGTCTCGAATAGGTCATCCAAGACAAATGGCCTACGACCCCAAGAGCTCCCGCGCGATCACGACACGCTGGATCTGGTTCGTGCCTTCGTAGATCTGCATGATCTTCGCGTCGCGCATGAAGCGCTCGACCGGGTACTCGCGCGTGTAGCCGTAGCCGCCGAAGACCTGGACCGCGTCGGTCGCGACCTTCATCGCCGCGTCGCCGGCCCAGCACTTCGCCATCGACGCCTCGTACGTGTTGGATCGGATCCCCGCGTCCACCTGACGCGCGGCGTGGTGGACCATGAGCCGCGCCGCGTGGACCTGCATGGCCATGTCGGCGAGCATGAACTGGACGCCCTGGAAGGCCGCGATCGCCTGCCCGAACTGCTGCCGCTCCCTGGCGTAGGCGACCGCGGCGTCGAGCGCCGCCTGGCCGATGCCGACCGCCATCGCGCCCGTCGCCGGGCGCGTGACGTCGAGGGTCTGCATCGCGATCCTGAACCCCTCGCCCTCCTCGCCGAGCCGCTGGTCGACGGGCACCGGGCAGTCGGTGAAGTGGAGCGCCACCGTGGGCGAGGCGCGGATGCCCAGCTTCTTCTCCTTCTTGCCGACCGAGAAGCCGGGCATGCCCTTCTCGACGAGAAACGCGGTGACGCCCTTCGCGCGCAGTTTCGGGTCCACCGTGGCGAAGACGACGATGACGTCGGCGTGGTCGCCGTTGGTGCACCATTGCTTGGAGCCGTTCAGCACGTAATGGTCGCCCTGGCGGACCGCCGTCGTGCGCAGCCCCGCGGCGTCGGAGCCGGCGCCCGGCTCCGAGAGCGAGTAGGCCGCGAGCATCTCCCCCGTCGCGAGACGCGGCAGGTACTTCTTCTTCTGCTCCTCGGTGCCGGCGAGGAGGATCGGCAGGCCGCCGAGCGGCTGATCGAGGTACTGCGTCGCCGTCGCCGCGCACGCCCACGCGATCTCCTCGCAGACGAGCGCGAGCGCGAGGCACCCCATATCCGTCCCGCCGTATTCCTCCGGCAGCCAGATCCCGTAGAGGCCGGCGTCCATGAGGGCGCGGATCGACTCTTCCGGATAGGTCTCCGTCTCGTCGTAGTGGGCAGCGCGTGGCGCGATCCGCTCGCGCGCAATCTTGCGCGCGAGGTCGCGGATCATCCGCTGGTCCTCGCTGAGGTAGAAGAGGTCGTTCATGCTCGATCAGATGATACGCCGCTCGCGCAGCTCGGCGAGGCGTTCAGGCGGATACCCCAGGACGCCGCCATAGATCTTCTCGTTGTGCTCGCCCAGGCGCGGCGGGAAGCCGAGCGGCGGCGGGTCGTCCACCGGAGGCGCGGGCAGCACGACCGTGAGGCCGGTGCGCGGGTCCCGGACGTGGACGAGCCTCGGGGCTACCAGCGGGTCCGCGACCACGTCAGCCAGCGTGTTGACGCGCGAGACCGGGACGCCTGCCTCGCGGAGGAGCGCCTGCGCCTCGGCCGTCGTCAGCCGCGCGAACCGCTCGCCCAGCTCCTGGTGGAGCCCCGACGTCGCGGCGATACGCCCGGCGTTGGCGGCGTACTCGGGCCGGTCGAGCCCGGCGAACGCGGCGAGCTTCGTCAGCGCGGCCCATTGCGCGTCGCTGCCGACGGCAACGTAGACATAGCCGTCACGGGTCTGAAAGACAGCCACGGGGGCAAAGAACTGGTGCGTGTTGCCCTTCCGCGCGATCCGCTCGCCCAGGCTCGCGGAGAGCAGGACCGGAGAGACCAGCCACGAGACCGCGCTGCGCAGCATCGAGACGTCGAGCCGCGCTCCCGCACCCGCCACGGCGCGATGATAGAGCGCCTTCATGATCGCGCTGTAGCCGTGCTCGGCGGCGCCGAGGTCCACCATCGGCAGCCCGAACGCCATCGGCGGGCCGTCGGGCTCACCGGTCAGCTCCATGAACCCGGCGCGCGCCTGGAGGACCGGGTCGTACGCGGCCTCGTCGTGATCGGGGCCGAAGCCGGTGATGCCGAGCCAGATCAGGTCGGGCTTGACGGCCCGGAGCGTCGCGTAGTCGATGCCGAGCTTGGCGTAGCTCCTCGGACGCTGGTTCGTCGCGAAGATGTCCACGCGCAGCGCCTGGAGGAGCTCTCGGAGCACCTGGCGGCCCTCGGCCTCGCCGAGGTTCAGCGTGACCGCTTCCTTCCCGCAGTTGTTCGGCAGGAAATAGCTGCGCATCCCGGTCTCGCCCAGCACGTCGCGGCCGACGAACCGGTTCGGGTCGGGCTGCTGCGCGTTCTCGACGCGGATCACGCGGGCGCCGTCGCACGCGAGCCGGTAGGTGAGGAACGGCAGGACCGTGGCCTGCTCGAGCGAGAGGACCGTGATGGCCTCGAGGACCCGCGTCACCGGACGGTGCGGCGGTCGACGATCCGGACCGCCTTACCCTGAGACCGCTCGAGCTCGCCGAGCTTCACGAGGCGGACCTCCGGGGAGAGCGCCAGGAGGTCGTGGAGCTCGCGGCGGATCCGCGCGCTCACGGCGGGGTCGCAGCCGGGCTCGGCCTCGACGTCGATGGTCATGCGCTCGCCGCCGCCCTCCCCGTCGAGCACGATCTGGTACTCGTGGCTCACGCCGGGCTGGCGGAGGAGGACGGTCTCGATCTGACTCGGGTAGAAGTTCACGCCCTTGAGGATCACCATGTCGTCGGTCCGCCCGCGCAGCCGGTCGAGCCGGAGCGCCGTCCGGCCGCAGTCGCACCGCTCGCGCGAGAGGACGCGCGTGAGGTCGCGGGTGCGGTAGCGAACGAGCGGCAGCCCCGCGCGCGTGAGCGTCGAGACGACCAGCTCACCCGTGGTGCCGTCGGGGACGACGGCGCCGGTCGCGGGGTCCACGATCTCCGGATGGTAGTGGTCCTCCCAGACGTGGATCCCGGCGCGAGCCGCGCAGTCGATCCCCATGCCGGGGCCGCCGGTCTCGGTCATGCCGATGATGTCGAAGCTCCGGATCGCGAGCTCCCGCTCGATGCGGAGGCGCAGCTCGTCGGACCACATCTCCGAGCCGAAGATCCCGACGCGCAGCGAGAGCGAGCCCAGGTCGAACCTCTCCTCGCGCGCCACCTCGACGAGCCGCAGCGGGTACGTCGCGATCGCGGCCACGACGGTGGCCTTGAGGTCCCGCATGAGCCTGAGCTGGAGGGACGTGCGCCCGGCGCCCGTCGGGATCACCATCGCGCCGATGCGCTCGGCACCGTAGTGGAAGCCGAAGCCGCCCGTGAAGAGGCCGAACGACGGCGTGACCTGGATGACGTCGGCCGGCCCCACGCCGGCGGCGACATAGCAGCGCGCCATGACCTCGCCCCACTGCGCGACATCGGCGGCGGTGTACGGGTTGAGGATCGGGTGTCCCGTCGTGCCGCTCGACATGTGGATCCGGCGGTAGCCCTGCTCCTGGCCGCACGCGAGGCCGAACGGATAGGCGTCGCGCAGTGTCTCCTTCGTGAGAAAGGGCAGCCTGCGCCAGTCCTCGAGCCGCCGGATGTCCTCCGGCCGCGCGCCGCCGAGCCGCCGTGCGTGCGCGGGGTTGACGAGAAGATGAGCGAGCGTCGCGCGCATCCGATCGAGGACGAGGCGCTCGAGGCGCTCGCGGTCGAGGGCTTCGAGCTCGGGCTCCCACATCGCGAGCGACGGCGGCGCGGGCTACGCGGGCGTGAGGTTGCGGAGCGCACCGCGCTTCCGCAGACCCAGCACATCAGGAAGGGTCCGGAGCACCACGCCCAGCGTCTCGCGCTGCTGCGCGAGCCAGGTGATCTTGGGACGGGGCGGGAGCGGCTCCGCGAGCGCGGCGAGGTCGAGGTACCAGGTCCGGGCGCGGCCCACGCCCTCGAGCTCCTGTTCGAGGAGCCGAGCGCCTGTGCGCATGCGCTCATCGGCGCGCTCCCACAGCGGCTCAGACATCAGGACGTATTCGCGCACCGGGACGGAATTCTTCAGCATCCGGTGCACGAAAATGACGTCGAAGCCCGCGAGCCTCGTAAGCCGCTTGACCCGCTGCGGCGCCACGTCGCCCAGATGGGCGACGAACTTGACCTTGAGATTCGCGACCTGAGCGCACCCCTGGCACGGGCACTTGTTGAGGCAGGCCATCTTCTGCTGGCTGGCGTGAAAGGCGCCGTGCATGGCCACCGACTGGCGAACCGCCGTCTCCGCGAGCTCCGGACCCGTGCCGCCCGGCACCGGGCGGTACATGAACGCGGCGTCGCCCTCAACCTCCACCAGCTCGAGCGTCGGCGACGCGTCGATCATCGCCTCGAGCAAGCGGGCCACGATATCCTGGGCGTGCGCCAGGTCCGACCGGTGGAACTCCATGAAGCGGGTGTAACCCGCGATGTCCGCGATGAGGAGGAGCCCGCGCTGGACCGCCATGGCGCCTCCATCCTACACCGTCCGCCCCCTTCAGCGGGAGAAGGCGCAGGACAGTGCGCTACTCGGACTTGAGCCAGTCGGTGAGCGGCTTGAAGCGGCCCTGCTCGATGCGTACCCAGAACCCCTGCTTCTGGGTCTCGTGGCCCGGACCGATCGTGAGCGGCGGCAGAATGCCGCTCTCGAAGCCACGGATCCCCTCGAGCGCCGTGATGAGCCCCGCGCGCGTCAGGTTCTTGCCTGCGCGCTCGGCGCCTTCCGCGAACAGCCGCGCGGCGAAGTAGCCCGAAAGGGAGTAGCGGTTCGGCGCGTTCTGCGGGAAGTACTTCTGCATGTGCTCGCGATAGAGCCTGACACCCGGCAGGTCAGACGTCAGCGGGTCGGGCCAGAGCGACAGCCCCTCGACGCCCTCGGCGGCGTCACGGGCGAGGCCGAGATAACGCTCGTCGGTGAGCGGGCCCACGGACACCATGAGTGTCTCGGTCCAGCCGATCTTCTGCCGCTCTCTGAGCGCCTGGACGGCCGGTCCAGGGACGAGGACCAGGAAGGTGACCTCGGGCTTCGCGCCCTGGAGCTTGGCGACCTGAGCCCTCACGTCAGTGTCGCCAGGCTTCACCGGTTCGGTGGCGACCATCTTGAGGCCGTGGCGCGCCAGGTCCTTCGCAAGGGACGTGCGGAACGACTGACCATACTCGTCGTCCTGGTAGAGCGCGGCGAACTTCTTGTA
>QHTD01000079.1 GCA_003220675.1 Candidatus Rokuibacteriota bacterium
TTGGCCTCCGCCGTCGCCACGGCGGCGCGCGCCTGCTCGACGGCGGCGGCGAGCTCGAGCGCCTCCACCTCGACGAGGAGCTGGCCCTCCGTGACGAAGTCGCCGAGGTCGGCGCCGAGGCGCTTGATGTAGCCGCTCACCTTGGAGAAGATCGCGACCTGCTGGTGCGGCAACACGTCGGCGGTGTAGGCGAGCTTGACGTCGAGGTCCTTCCGGATCGGCTTGACCACGCCCACCACGATCTCGAGCTGGCGCCGCGGCACGGCGGCGGCCTGCTGCTTCCGGATCCGGTACGCGACGAGGGTCGTGACGAGGACGGCGAGGCCGACGAGAACGACGAAGACACGGTGCCGGCGGAAGAAGGCCGTCACGGACCGGGTCGCTCCTCGGGGGGCGGCCTCACACCGGCCGGAAACGTGCGCACGCGCCCGTCGGCGGGGTTGATGGTGCTCAGCGGAGGCACGTAGGACTCGTGGGCGGAGACCCGCCGCTCCCAGTGGCCCGGGACGAGGACGGGGGAGCCGGTGGTCGGAGCGGGGACATAGCGGTCCGGCACCCAGACGCTGTCGGGCCGCACCACCGGGCGTGGCGCGACCGTCGGCACGGGGGCGGTGCTGGCGCCAGTGATCTGGTCCACCGCATGCCCGAGCCCCGTCCCGCCTCCGGATTGCAAGAAGAGGAGGCCGCCCGCGATCAGCGCTCCGGTGCGTCGCATCAAGCGTCCCTCGCCTTCCAGTCCTTGTACCGCTCGCGCAACACCTTCTTGTCGAACTTGCCGACGCTCGTCTTGGGGACGGCGTCGATGATCTGGACCTCGTCCGGCAGCGCCCACTTGGCGACCCGGGGCCGGAGGTGGTCGATGATCTCCATCGGATCCAGCCGCACCCCGGGCTTCGGCACGACACACGCCAGCGGCCGCTCGATCCATTTTGGGTGCGGCACGGCGATGACGGCCGCCTCGAGGACCTTGGGGTGCGACATGATCATGTTCTCGAGGTCCACGCTCGAGATCCACTCGCCGCCGGACTTGATCAGGTCCTTGGTGCGGTCGGTGATCTGCACGTAGCCTTCGGCGTCGATCGTCGCGACGTCGCCGGTCTTGAACCAGCCGTCCTCGGTGAACCGGGAGGCGGACTCCGGGTTGTCGTAGTAGGCGCCGACGACCCACGGGCCGCGCACCTGGAGCTCGCCCATGCTCGTCCCGTCCCACGGCAGCTCCTGGCCGGCGTCGTCCACGACGCGGATGTCCACGCAGACCGACGGGTAGCCGACGCGCGCGCGGACGTCGTACCGCGCGCCCTCCGGCCAGTCTCGCATGTAGCTCTTGAGCCGCCCGATCGTGCCGAGGGGCGTCATCTCCGTCATGCCCCAGGCGTGGGACATGACCACGCCGAACTGGTTCTTGTAGGCGAGCTGGAGGTGCTTCGGCGCCGCCGAGCCGCCGATCGCGATCGTACGGAGCGAGGAGATGTTCCAGCCCTCCGCCTCGCACAGCTCCTTGACGGCGATCCAGACCGTCGGCACCGCGCCGGTGAAGGTGACCTTCTCGTTCTGGATCAGCTCGCAGATGTCGCGCGGCTGCGGGTTCGGTCCCGCGAAGACGTGGCTCGAGCCCACCATCACGCCCGTGAACGGCAGGCACCAGGCGTTGGCGTGGAACATCGGGACGATGTGCAGGATCGTGTCGTCTTCAGAGATCCCGAACGCGTCGGTCAAGGCCTCGCCGAGGCAGTGCAGGAACATCGCCCGGTGCGTGTATGCGACGCCCTTCGGGCTCCCCGTGGTGCCCGAGGTGTAGCACATGCCGGCCGCGTCGGTCTCGGCGAGCCGGGGCCAGCCGGTGACCGGCGTGGCGGTGGCCAGGAGCGCCTCGTACTCATCGAGGCCCGGCGGCACCTCCGCGTCGGGGGTGTCCCGCATGATCACGACCCGGCGCACGCTCGGCAGCTTGTCGCGAATCGCCTCCAGCACGGGCCACACGTTCGCGTCGACGAAGATCACCGAGTCCTCGGCGTGGTTGATGATGTAGGTGAGGTCCTGGGCCGAGAGCCGGAAGTTCAGCGTATGGAGGACGAAGCCGCTGAGCGGCGCAGCCCAGTACACCTCGAGGTGGCGGTGGCTGTTCCACGCGAGGGTCGCGACGCGGTCGCCCTTCTTCAGACCGAAGGAGCGGAGGACGCCGGCGAGGCGGGTCGTCCGCTCGGCGAAGTCCGCGTAGGTGTAGCGGAAGAGGGGCCGGCCGGGAACACGCGTGGCGACCGTCTTCTTCGCCCAGAGCCGGCGGCTCCGCTCGAAGAAGTGCGTCAGCGTGAGCGGGTGGTCCATCATGAGGTTGTCGAGCTGAGGACTCATCGTCATCGGCCTCCTGGATCCCTGGACGTCGCGCAGCGGTCCACGATACGCCCCCGTCCCGGTGGCATTGTAACGCCGGCCGAAGACCGCGAGTTCCGGACCGACGGGAGCGGGAGGTGCCCTGGAAGCACGCCAGGAACACCGCCGCGCGGCCGAAGCGGATCGGGATCATGGTATCGTGAGGCCGCGATGCGCTCACGCTGGAACGACGCCGAGGCCCGAGGGCTCGAGGGCCTCGATCTCCTCGTCTATGCCTCCCGCCTGATCGGCGCCGAGACCTCGCTCGTCGTCTGGGGCGGAGGCAACACCTCGATCAAGACCGTCGAGCGTGACCACCGCGGCCGCGAGGTCCCCGTGCTGCGGGTGAAGGGAAGCGGCTCGGACCTCAAGTCCGTCCAGCGCAAGGACTTCCCGGGCGTGCGCATGGACGACATCCTGGCGTTGCTCGAGCGGGACGACATGGGCGACCAGGAGATGGTGAGTTACCTCGCCCACGGGCTCGTGGATGCGGGAGGAACCCGGCCCTCGATCGAGACGCTGCTCCACGGCTTCCTGTCGGCTCACGCCGTCATCCACACCCACGCCGACGCGATCGTCTCGCTCACGAACAACGACCGGCACCGCGCCGTCGTCGCCCAGGTCTACGGCAAGGACGTGATCGCGCTCCCGTACCGGCGCCCGGGGTTCCGCATTTCTCGCGACGTCGCCGACGCGCTCCGCCAGCATCCGGACGCGAAAGCGGTCGTGCTCGAGCGTCACGGCACGATCACCTGGGGCGCGGCCCTTCGGGAAGCCTACGACGCGACGATCGCGCTGATCACGCGCGCCGAAGAGGCGACCGCGGAGAAGACGCGCGGACGGCGGGCCTTCGGCGGCCCGCGCGTCCCGGTGCGCGAGCCGGCGGCGCGGCGCGCGGCCGCGCTCGCGGCGGCGCCGCGCCTGCGGGGCGTGCTCAGTCGCACCCGCCGGGTGATCGTCACGTTCGACGATTCGCCCCCGGCGCTCGAGTTCGTCTCGTCGGTGGACGGGTCGCGGCTCTCGCAGATCGGCCCCGCCACCCCCGACCACACGATCTACACGAAGCGGCTGCCGTGCGTCGTGACACTCGAGGGGGCCGAGACCGGCGAGGCGCTCGTCGCGGCGATCGAACGGGCGGTCGAGCGCTTCGTCGCCGAGTACACGCGCTACTTCGACGACAACCGCTTCGAGGGCGCCGTGCTGGCCGACCCGCTCCCGCGCGTCGTCCTGGTGCCCGGGCTCGGCATGTTCACCGCGGGCCGCGACCGGCGCACCACGGGGATCGTGAGCGACATCTACCACCACACGATCGACGTCATCGGGGGCGCCTCGGCATTCGGCGAGTATGTCTCGCTCTCGGCCAAAGACGCCTTCGACGTGGAGTACTGGCCGCTCGAGCTCTACAAGCTCACCCTGGCGCCCCCTGAGAAGGAGCTGGCACGGCGGATCGCTCTCGTGACCGGGGGTGCCTCTGGCATCGGCCGGGCGGTGGCGAGGCGGCTGGCGGCCGAGGGCGCCCACGTCGTCGTCGCCGACCTCGACGAGGCCGGTGCGCGGAAGGCGGCGGAGGAGATCGCGACCTCGCGAGGCCCGGGCAGCGCACTGGGCCTGCGGATGGATGTCAGCAGTGAGGACTCGGTGAGCGCCGGCCTCGAGGAGACGGTGCTCGCGTACGGCGGGCTCGACATCCTCGTGTCGAACGCGGGCATCGCGCACTCCTGCCCGGTCGAGCGGCTCTCCCTCGCCGACTGGGAGCGATCCTTCGCGGTCAACGCCAGGGGCCACTTCCTCGTCGCGAGGGAGGCCATGCGGATTCTCACCGCGCAGGGCCTGGGCGGCGCCCTCGTCTTCGTCGCGACCAAGAACGTCATGTCCCCGGGCAAGGACTTCGCGGCCTACTCCGCCTCGAAGGCGGCCGAAGCGCAGCTCGCGAAGGTCCTGGCGCTCGAGGGTGCGCCCCACAGGATCCGCTCGAACATCGTCAACCCCGACGCCGTCTTCCAGGACTCGAAGCTCTGGTCCGAGGAGGTCCGGCGCGAGCGCGCGGCCGCCCAGGGGATCCCGGTCACCGAGCTCGAGGATTTCTACCGCAAGCGCAACCTTCTCGGTGTCCGGATCCTCCCCGAGGACGTCGCCGAGGCGGTGCTCTTCCTCGCCTCCGACCGGTCGGCGAAGACGACCGGCTGCACGCTCACGGTGGACGGCGGCGTCAAGGACGCGTTTCCGAGGTGAGGGCATGACGGGATTCGGGGCACAGCTCTCCATGCATCCCCCCGAGGAGCAGCTCGCGCTCGTGCAGCGCGTCGAGCAGCTCGGCTTCGACTCGGTGTGGACCGGGGACCACGTCTCCTTCCACAACCCGCTCTACGAGTCGCTCACGCTCCTCGCCTCCTACGCGCCCATCACGCGGAGGATCAGGCTCGGCACCGCGGTGTACTTGTTGGCGCTCCGCTCGCCGGCAGTCGCCGCGAAGATCACGGCGACGCTCGACGTCCTGAGCGGGGGCCGCCTGATCTTCGGCGTGGGGGTGGGCGGCGAGAACCCGAAGGAGTTCGAGCTGTGCGGCGTCCCCCACGCGGAGCGGGGGGCGCGCGTGACCGAGGGGATCGACGTGGTGCGCGCTCTCTGGCGCGAGACACCCGCGACGTTCCATGGCCGGTTCAGCCGGTTCGAGGGCGTCTCGATCGACCCCAAGCCCGTGCAAAAGCTTCCACCGATTTGGGTGGGTGGGCGCTCCGACGCCGCGCTGGTCCGCGCCGGCAGTCAGGGGGACGGCTGGGTGTCCTACGTCGTCCAGCCCGAGCGCTACGCGCGGAGCCTCGAGAAGATCCGTGAGGCGGCCCACGCTGCCGGCCGGTCGCTCACCGGTTTCACCGGCGCGCACCTCGCGTTCATCACGGTGGGGCGCGATTACGAGCGCGCGCGGAAGACGTGGGTCAGCGTGCTCTCCAGGCGCTACGCGCAGGACTTCGAGCCGCTCGCCAAGAAGTACGGGGTCATCGGGACTCCCGAGCAGTGCGCCGAGCAGCTCGCGGCGTTCTGCGATGCCGGCTGCACGTACTTCCTCCTGAGCGCGATCGGCGACCCGCGTGACGAGCGGGAGCAGCTCGAGACGATCGCCGCGGAGATCCTCCCGCGCTTCCGGGCGCGCTGAGGCCGGCGCCGTGAAGCCGCGCGAGTGCCGCGCGCGCGTCGAAGCGGTCCGGCGGCTCTCGCCCGAGATCCTCGAGGTCGACCTCCGCATGGAGGAGCCGGCGGCCCTCGAGTTCGACGCCGGCCAGTGGGTGTCGGTCCCGTTCGGCCCGAAGACCGTCCGCGCCTACTCGATCGCCTCGACCCCGCAGTCCCCCAAGGTGCTCACGC
Organism: Candidatus Rokuibacteriota bacterium; assembly: GCA_003220675.1. Classification (GTDB taxonomy): domain Bacteria; phylum Methylomirabilota; class Methylomirabilia; order Rokubacteriales; family CSP1-6; genus 20CM-2-70-11. Next base: position 5,734 of record QHTD01000079.1, read on the forward strand.
TCTGTGCCGACGTCGCGCCCGCAGGGATCGGCTCGGAGTGGTTCCGCGGCCTCGAGCCCGGCGACCAGGTACGCTTCAAGGGGCCGCTCGGCGGCTTCGTCTTCACGCGCGCCGACCCGCGGTGCCCGCTCTTCGTCGCCGAGGAGATCGGCATCGTGCCGATCCGTTCGATGCTGACCTGGCTCTACGCGACCGGCTTCGGGCGCCCCGCGACGCTCGCCTACTGGGCGCGCGACCCGGACTGGCTCGTGTACGACGCCGAGTTCCGGTCGCTCGTGCGGCGGTATCCCGGCTTCGCGTACCATCCGGCGGTGGCGAGCACGAGTGACGGTCCCTCGGACGGCGCGAGCGGCCTCGCCGCGGCGGTCGACCGTCTGGTTCCCGACGTCACGCGACGCGTCGCTTACGTCTGCGGGGGCGAGTCGATGATCCATCGGGTCCGCGACGTGCTCGTCGCCAAAGGGCTCGACCGCAAGTCCGTGAAGTGGGAGAAATTCTGGTAGGGGCGATGAAGACGGGCACGGTCTCGATCTGACCGCGCGGTGAAGATCACCTTCCTCTGTCCCCACGTGCGGATCGCCGGCGGCGTGCGGGCGATCCTGACGTACGCCGACCGGCTCGCCGCGCGCGGCCACGACGTGACGCTGGTCGTGCCGGCGTCGAGCCGCGTCCGCGCCGCGTGGCGGAACTTCCGGGGCGGCCGTCCCGAATGGGTCCCGGACTTCCGCGCGCGCATTCGCTGGGTCCCGCACTGGACGCCCGAGGCGCTCCCCGAGGGCGACGTGGTCGTCGCCACGGCGTGGCAGTCCGCTCCGGCGGTCGCCGCGGCTCCGTCCTCCTGCGGGGCGAAGTTCTACCTGGTGCAGCACTACGAGAGCCTCTACCACGGCGCTCCCGACGCCGTGGACACGACCTATCGGCTGCCGCTCAAGAAAGTCGTCATCTCGACGTGGCTCCGCGATCTGATGCGCCAGCGGTTCGGCAGCCCCGCCGAGGTGCTCGTGACGCCGGTGGACCTCGACCTCTTCCATCCGACACCGGCCGACGTCTCCACCTCGCGGCCCCGCGTGCTCATGCTCCACCACGAGCACGCGTGGAAGGGGGTCGCCGACGGCTTCGAGGCGGTCGCACGGGTGACACGCCACGTCCCGACGCTCAGACTGGTCGGGTTCGGCGTCAAGCCGCCGCGCGGCGCCGTGCCGTACGACGAGTTCCACCTGAATCCGCCGCAGGACCGCCTCGCCGCGGTGTACTCGAGCTGCGAGATCTACCTGTGCCCGTCGTGGGACGAAGGGCTCGGGATGCCGCCGATGGAGGCAATGGCGTGCGGAGCAGCGGTGGTGACCTACGACAACGGCGGCTGTCGCGACTACGCGCGCGACGGCGAGACCGCGCTCGTCGCGCGCCGGCGCGACATCGGCGACCTCGCCGCCAAGCTCGAGCGCCTCGTCGTGGACGAGTCGCTCCGCGCGCGCCTCGCCGCCGCGGGCATGCGGTTCGTCACGACGGCGTTCAGCTGGGACCGCGCCGTGCGCCGGCTGGAAGAGATCTTCGGCTGATGCAGACGCTCCCGACCGTGGACGCCCCGTGCGCGCTCTGCGGCGGCGACCGCGCCGAGCGCGTCTGGACGACCGCCGACCGCGCGTTCGCCGTCCCCGGCCTCCACACCGTGGTCCGCTGCCGCGAGTGCGGCTTCCTCTACCAGCGGCCGCGCGTCCGCGACGCGCACCTCGCCGCGTGCTACCCCGATCACTACCCCCGCCATCAGGAGCCGTCGCCGCGCGTGCCGTTCACGGGGCGGCCGGCGCGCGTCCGCGCCGTGCGCTGGGCGCTCGCGACGGGCCTCGGCTACGCGCGGCTCCGCGACGCGCACGCCGGGCTCCTCACGCGGCTCCGGGCGCGGCGGCTCCTGCGGCGCCTCAGGTGGAGCTGTCCGCCGTGGCGCGGCGACGGGCGCTACCTCGACGTCGGCTGCGGCTCGGGCGCCTCGCTCGGCGTCGCGCAGGCGCTCGGCTGGCGCGTCGCCGGGATCGAGATGGACACGGCCGCCGCCGAGAAGGCACGGCGGTTCACCGAGGAGATCTACGTCGGCGACGTGCGCTCGGCGCCCTTTGGCCGCGCGAGCTTCGACGTGGTCACCGCGTTCCACGTGCTCGAACACGTGCCCGATCCCGTGGCGGTGGTGCGGCGCATGCTCGAGTGGCTGGCGGCCGAGGGGCTCGTGATCGTCGAGGTCCCGAACGCGGGCGGCCTCGGGGCCAGGCTGTTCGGCCGCGCGTGGTCGGGACTGGAGCTGCCGCGACACCTCTCGCACTTCACCCCGGAGACGCTCGAGCGCACGGTGAGAAAAGCGGGCGGCCGCGTCGTCTGGTGCTGGCACCAGGCGAAGCCCCGGTACTATCTCTGGAGCCTGTCCCATGTCCTGCGCGACCGAGGCTGGGACTCGCTCGTTCGCGTCGTGGAATCCCGCCCCGTGTACGGCGCGCTGAAGCTCCTGCTGGAGGTGACGCTGCCGCTCGCGCGCTGGGGACGGCGCGGCGAGGTGATCAGGATCGGGGCGATGCGAGGGTGATGCGGGCCGCGCCCGCCGGCCGCTCGCACCGCGTGCTAAGATTGGTAGCGGCATGCCGATTTACGAGTACGAGTGTCACGACTGTCGGCGCCGGGTCAGTTTGCTCGTCCTTCGTCCCTCCACGGCTCCGCCTCCGACCTGCCCGCGCTGTCACGGATCCGGCTTGAGCCGCGTGATGTCGCGCTTCGCCACCGTGAAATCGGAGGAGGCGCGCCTGGAATCGCTCGCGGACTCGTCGGACTTCGGCGATCTCGACGAGAACGACCCCGCGAGCGCGGCCCGGTTCATGAAGAAGATGGGCCGGGAACTCGGCGACGACCTCGGCGAGGACTTCGAGTCGGCGATGGACGAGGCGCTCAGCGAGGGCGAGGGCGGCGAGACGGACGCGGCCGCGCCCGAATCCGGGGACGCGTCCGGCGCGTTCGACGACCTGTGAAGACCGACGTCGTCGACCGCCTCGAGGCGGTGGGCGCTGCCGCGTGGGACCGCCTCGTGGCGGGGAGTCGCCTGCGCTCGCCGTTCCTCACGTGGCCCTGGCAGCGCGAGTGGACGCGGGCGTTCGCCGCCGACCGGCGCCTCGAGGTCCGACGCGTGGAGGACGCCGAGGGCCGGGTCGTGGCGCTCCTGCCCCTCCACGAGGTCGAGCCGGGCGTGCTCACGCTCCTCGGCGGCGCCGACATCTCGGACTACCTCGACCTGATCGCGCTCGCCGGACGCGAGGAAGAAGCGTGGATGGCGCTGCTCCAGTCGCGCGCGGCGGAACGGGTCGTGTGGGACCTTCACGCCGTGCCCGGTCGGTCGCCCACGGTGACCCTGCTCCCGCAGCTCGCCGCCGCGTGCGGGCTCTCCGCGTCGGTCACGGTCGAGGAACGATGTCCGGTCCTGATTCTGCCGTCCTCGTGGGACGCGTACCTGGCGTCCCTCAGCGGCAAGCACCGCCACGAGCTCGCCCGGAAGATGCGACGGCTCGAGCGCGAGGCGCCCGAGGCGCGCGCCACGTGCGCGAGCCACCCCGCCGACGTCGAGAACCGGCTCGGCGACTTCTTCGACCTGCACCGCCGCTCCCGCGTCGGGAAGGCGCGATTCATGGACGTGCGGATGGAGGCGTTCTTCCGGCGCGTCACGACGGCGCTCGGCGAGCACGGCGGCGCCCGGCTGTGGTTCCTCGATACGGCGTCCGGGCCCATCGCGTCCTTCATCACGCTCGAGTGGGACGACACGGTGGGCCTCTACAACTCGGGGTTCCATCCTGACCGCGCGGCGCTGTCGCCCGGCGTGGTCCTGCTCGGGCATCTGATCCGGGACGCGATCGGGCGGGGGAAGCGGCGCTTCGACTTCCTGCGGGGGGAGGAGCGGTACAAGTACGAGTTCGAGCCCGTCACCGAGGAGGTCTGCGCGGTGAGGATCCAGTGACGCCGGGCGGCGCGCTCCGCGTCGCGATGCTCTCCGTCCACACCTGCCCGCTCGCCGCCCTCGGGGGCAAGGAGACGGGCGGGATGAACGTGTACGTCCGCGAGCTCTCCCGCGAGCTCGGACGCATGGGCGTCGAGGTGGACGTGTTCACGCGCTCGCAGAACCCGTCGATCCCCCGCGTCGTCCCCCTGGGCGAGCGCGCGCGCGTCGTCCACCTCGCGGCGGGCCCGGAGGCGCCGATGCCCCGCGCCGAGATCCACGCGCACCTCGACGAGTTCGTCGACGGTGTCGACGCGTGGCGGCTCACGCGGGGCGCGGAGTACGACCTCATCCACGCCCACTACTGGCTCTCTGGCGTCGCGGCGCTCGCCCTGCGCGAACGGTGGTCGGTGCCGGTGCTCCAGATGTTCCACACGCTGGGCCGCCTGAAGAATCGGGCGGCGCGGAGCCTGGGCGAGCTGGAGCCCGTGCTCCGCCTCCGCGAGGAGACGCGCATCGTCGGGGCGTCCGACCGGATCGTCGCGGCGAACGTCGTGGAGCGCGCCGAGCTGCTCCGCGCCTACGCGGCCCACGCTCCGCGGATCGCGACGATCCCGTGTGGCGTGGACACGGCGCGCTTCACGCCGGGCGATCGCGCCGCCGCGCGCGCGGCGCTCTCGCTCGACGAGCGCCCCGTGCTCCTCTGGGTCGGGCGAATCGCGCCCATCAAGGGGCTCGACACGCTGCTCGACGCCATCGCACGCCTGCGCGCCGGCGGGGCCGCGCTCACCCTCCTGATCGTCGGCGGCGAGGCCGACGAGCCGGAGAACGGCCACGAGGCGGAGCTCCGCGAGCGGATCGAACGGCTCGGCCTTGGTGCGGCGGTCCGCTTCGTCGGGCCGCTTCCCCAGGACGTCCTGCCGACGTACTACGTCGCCGCCGACGTCACCGTGCTGCCGTCGTACTACGAGTCGTTCGGTATGGTCGCCCTCGAGGCGATGGCATGCGGGAGCCCCGTCATCGCCTCCCGCGTGGGCGGCCTCGTGACGACGGTCCGCGACGGCGTGACCGGCTTCCTCGTCTCCGAGAGCGATGTCGAGGCGCTCGCCGACCGCATCGCGACGCTGGTCGCCGATACCGACCTGCGCTGGCGCATCGGGCGCGAAGGCGTCCGGTGGGCCGCGCAGCACCGGTGGCCGTGCGTGGCCGAGGCGATCTGCCGCGAGTACGCGTCGCTCGAGCCCGGCGCGACCCCGCACCTCGCGGCCGCGCGCTGCTACGACTGACCCGCGGCGTCGCTGTGCTACACTCCCGCGCACCGTGGGAGTCCTCCTCGAAGTCGAGAACCTGACGACCGAGTTCGTGACGCGGGGCGGCGTCGTCCGGGCCGCCGACGGCGTCTCGTGGGACGTGGGGGAAGGGGAGACGGTCGCCCTCGTCGGCGAGTCGGGTTGCGGCAAGAGCGTCAGCGCGCTCAGCATCATGCGCCTCGTCGCCCCGCCCGCGGGCCGCATCGTAGGCGGCCGGGTCCTCTTCAAGGGCCGGGATCTCCTGGCGCTCTCCGACGAGGCGATGCGGCAGATCCGGGGACGCGAGATCGCGATGATCTTCCAGGAGCCGATGACCTCGCTCAACCCGGTGCTGTCCATCGGGCGGCAGCTCACGGAGGGGCTCGAGATCCACCTCGGGATCACGCCGCGGGAGGCGCGGCAGCGGGCGGGCGAGCTCCTGGCGATGGTCGGGATCCCTGACTCCGAGCGACGGCTCGGCCAGTACCCGCATCAGTTCTCGGGCGGGATGCGCCAGCGGATGATGATCGCGATGGCGCTGGCGTGCAACCCGTCGCTGATCCTCGCGGACGAGCCCACGACCGCCCTCGACGTCACGATCCAGGCGCAGATCCTCGAGCTGATGAAGGACCTCTCGCGGCGGCTCGCCGTCGCGATGCTGATCATCACCCACAACCTCGGCGTCGTCGCCCGCTACGCCGATCGCGTGAACGTGATGTACGCGGGCCGGATCGTGGAGCGCGGGACCGCGCGGGAGCTGTACGCGAACCCGCGCCACCCCTACACGCTCGGCCTCCTCCGCTCGGTGCCGCGCCTCGACGAGCCGCGGCGCGCGCGCCTGGACCCGATCGAGGGCCAGCCGCCCGACCTCACGCGCCTGGGCGCCGGATGCGCCTTCGCGCCCCGCTGCGCCTTCCAGGTCGCGCGCTGCGCCGTCGAGCGGCCGAGGCTCGTCCCCATCGGCGGGGGCGGCCACGTGAGCGCGTGCTGGGAAGCGGCGAACCTCGACCGGGCCGTGGCGCGGAGCGGGGCGGCGACATGAACCACGACGCGCCGCTCCTGGAGGTTCGGAACCTCGTCAAACACTTCCACGTCGGCGGCGGGCTCTTCGGCGGGAGGGCCGGCGTCGTCCGTGCCGTGGACGACGTGAGCTTCTCGATCCGCCGCGGCGAGACCCTCGGGCTCGTCGGCGAGTCGGGCTGCGGCAAGACGACGACCGGCCGGTGCATCCTCCAGCTCGAGCGGCCGACGCGCGGGCAGATCGTCTTCGAGGGGCGCGACCTCACGACCCTCGGCGAGGACGAGCTGCGGCCGGTGCGCCGCAAGATGCAGGTGATCTTCCAGGACCCGTACAGCTCGCTCAACCCGCGGATGACGGTCGGGCAGATCATCGCCGAGCCCCTGGCGGTGCACGGGATCGTCCCCGACCCGGCCCAGCGCGCGGCGCGCGTGCGCGAGCTCCTGGGGCACGTCGGACTCCTGCCTCAGCATGCGCGGCGCTATCCTCACCAGCTCTCCGGCGGACAGCGTCAGCGCGTGGGCATCGCGCGCGCGCTCGCCGTCGAGCCCGCGCTCATCATCTGCGACGAGCCGGTCTCGGCCCTCGACGTCTCGATCCAGGCGCAGATCATCAACCTGCTGGAAGATCTCCAGGCGCAGTTTGGTCTCACGTACCTGTTCGTCGCCCACGACCTTTCGGTCGTGCGCCACATCTCCGACCGCGTGGCCGTCATGTACCTCGGCAAGATCGTCGAGATCACCGACCGCAAGTCGCTCTACGACGCCCCGCTGCACCCGTACACGAAGGCGCTGCTCTCGGCCGTGCCCATCCCCGATCCGGCGCTCGAAGCCCAGCGTGAGCGGGTCGTGCTGGGCGGCGAAGTGCCGAGCGCGCTCAATCCGCCGAGCGGGTGTGTCTTCCATCCTCGCTGCCCGATCGCGGTCGACCGCTGCCGGGGCGAGGTGCCCGAGCTGCGCGAGATCAGGCCGGGCCACCGGGCGGCGTGCATCCTGGCTTGACCCCGGCCCTGCACGTGCTTAAATGCTGAAACCTTTCGTGCGCTTCCCACGTTTCCTTGGAAAACCCTGGAGGGATCAATGCGACGCCGCCTAGGCCTGTTGACCGTGATTCTCGCCGCCACGCTGGCCGTGCCCGCGGGGGCGCAGGAGAAGCCCAGGTACGGGGGCGAGCTGATTTTCGCCGTTCCGTCGGAGCCGCCGTCCTACGACGCCCACCGCGAGGAAACATTCGGGGTCATCCACCCGCTGGCCCCGCACTACAACACCCTGCTCCGGCCCGACCCCGCCGACAAGACGGCAACCAGGATCGTGGGGGATCTCGCCGAGTCGTGGACCATCTCCAAAGACGGCCGGACCTATACCCTCAAGCTCCGGCGGGGCGTCAAGTTCCACGACGGGAGCGAGATGACCTCCAAGGACGTCAAGGCGAGCTACGACAAGATCATCTTCCCACCCGCCGGGGTCGCGTCCGACCGGAAAGGCGAGTACCTCGACGTGGAAGCGGTGCAGGCGCCCGACCCTTACACGGTCGTCTTCCGGCTCAAGTGGACGTCGGGCTCGTTCCTCATGTCGCTGGCCTCGCCGTGGAACTGGATCTACAAGGCCGACATCCTGGCCAAGGACATGCGGTGGTACGAGACGAACGTGATGGGCACGGGCCCGTTCGTCTTCGTGGAGCATGTGAAGGGCTCGCACTGGGTGGGCAAGAGGAACCCGAACTACTGGGACAAGGGCAAGCCCTACCTCGACGGCTACCGGGCGATCTTCATCAGGGACTCGGCGGCCCAGGTGTCGGCCGTCCGCGGCGAGCGCGCGCACATCCAGTTCCGTGGCTTCTCACCGGCCGAGCGCGACAACCTCGTCGCCGCCCTCGGCTCCAAGATCGCCGTGCAGGAGAGCCCGTGGGACTGCGCGCTCCTGGTCGCGATGAACCACGAGAAGAAACCGTTCGACGACAAGCGGGTACGCCGCGCCCTCACGCTCGCGCTCGACCGTTACCAGGGCTCGCAGGCGCTGTCGAAGATCGCCATCGTGAAGGAGGTGGCGGGCGTCCAGGTGCCGGGGACGCCGTTCGCAACCCCGCCGGCCGAGCTGGAGAAGCTGGTCGGCTACTGGCGTGACATCAACAAGTCGAGGGCGGAGGCACGGCGGCTGCTGAAGGAGGCTGGTGTCGCGGACGGGTTCGCCTTCACCTTCAAGAACCGCGGCATTCCGATGCCCTACGAGCCCGTCGGCATCTGGCTCATCGACCAATGGCGGCAGATCGGCCTCAACGTCAAGCAGGAGGTCATCGAGGCGGCGAAGTACTACGCGGAGCTGCGGGGCGGCAACTTCGAGGCGGCCATGGACTTCCAGTGCGGCTACATCGTCGAGCCCGACCTCGACCTCTACAAGTTCCAGTCGAAGGACAAGAGTCCAGCCAACTACAGCCGGTACACGGACAGGGTGCTCGACGAGCTCTACGAGAAGCAGAGTCGTGCCGTCGACGCGGATGAGCGCCGGAAGGCGATCCGGGAGTTCGAACGGCGGCTGGTCGACGAAGAAGCGCACTACCTCTACACGCTCCAGTGGCACCGGATCATCCCGCACAACGCCCGGGTGCGCGGGTGGACGGTGAGCCCGAGCCACTATCTGAACCAGCAGCTCGACACGGTGTGGCTTGCTGAATAGCGTCCGCGCCCGGTGCGCCCGCGGAGGTGGCTCATGCGACGCTGCCTAGGCCCGCTGGTGACACTGTTCGCCGTCCTGTGGCTGCCGGCGGCCCCACCCGCAGCGGCGCAGGGGATGCCCCGCTATGGCGGGGAACTGATCTTCGCGGTGCCGTCCGAGATGCCATCCTACGACGGTCACCGGGAGTCGACGTTCGCCCTCATCCACCCGATGGCGCCCCACTACAACACCCTGCTTCGTATCGATCCGATGGACCGGAGCGGGAGCAAGGTCGTCGGCGACCTCGCCGAATCGTGGACGGTGGGGAAGGACGGCCGCACCTACACCTTCAGGCTCCGGCGGGGTGTGAAGTTCCACGACGGCGCCGAGTTCACGTCGCGAGACGCGAAGGCCACGTACGACAAGATCGTCTTCCCGCCATCGGGCGTGGCGTCGGAGCGCAAGGGGTCGTACGTCAATATCGAGGCGGTCGAGACGCCCGATCCCCACACGATCGTGTTCCGGCTCAAGTTCCCATCCGCCTCCTTTCTCTCGTCGGTGGCCTCGCCGTGGAACTGGATCTACAAGGCCGACATTCTCGAGAAAGACATCCGGTGGTACGAGACGAACGTGATGGGCACCGGCCCGTTCGTGTTCGTGGAGCACGTGAAGGGCTCGCACTGGGTGGGTAAGAAGAACCCGAACTACTGGGACAAGGGCAAGCCGTATCTGGACGGCTATCGCGCCCTCTTCATCAAGGATTCCGCGGCCCAGGTCGCGGCGATCCGGGGCGAGCGCGCCCACATTCAGTTCCGCGGCTTCTCGCCGGCGGAACGCGACAGTCTCGTCGCCGCCCTGGGCGCCCGGATCGCGGTGCAGGAGAGCCCCTGGGACTGCGTCCTGCTCGCCACCATGAACCACGAGAAGAAGCCGTTCGACGACAAGCGGGTGCGCCGCGCCCTCACGCTCGCGCTCGACCGCTATCAGGGCTCGCAGGCGCTGTCGAAGATCGCGATCGTGAAGGCGGTGGCGGGCGTCCAGGTACCGGGGACGCCGTTCGCGACTCCGCCGGCCGAGCTGGAGAAGCTGGCCGGGTACTGGCCCGACATCAACAAGTCGCGGGCGGAGGCGCGGCGGCTCCTGAAGGAAGCCGGGGTCCCGGAGGGCTTCGCGTTCACGTTCAAGAATCGCGGGGTCCCCATGCCGTACGAGCCGCTCGGGGTCTGGCTCATCGACCAGTGGCGGCAGGTCGGCCTCAACGTAAGGCAGGAGGTCGCCGAGACGGCCAAGTGGTTCGCCGATCTGCGCGGTGGGGACTTCGAGGTCGCCATGGACGCCCAGTGCGGCTACATGGTCGAGCCCGACCTCGACCTGTACAAGTTCCAGAGCGGGCCCACGTCGGCCGCTCCCAGGGGCATCAGCGACGCCAACTACACCCGGCAGAAGGACTCCGTCCTCGACGAGCTGTACGTGAAGCAGAGTCGGGCGATCGATCCCGAGGAGCGGAAGAAGTACGTGCGGGAGTTCGAGAAGCGTCTCCTGGACGAGGAAGTGCACTCGATGTACACGCTCCAGTGGCATCGGATCGTGCCGCATAGCGCGAGGGTCAAGGGATGGACGGTCACGCCGAGCCACTACCTGAACAACCAGCTCGACACGGTGTGGCTGACTGAGTAGAGACGCGTGGGCAAGTACATCGTCAAGCGACTGGTCCTGATGATCCCGACGCTGCTCGGCGTCGCGGTGCTCATCTTCTTCCTGATGCGCGTGGTGCCGGGCGACCTCGTCGAGCTGCGCTTCGCCGGCGAGAGCGCGTTCGCGCAAAAAGAGAACCTCGACACGGAGCGCGCCCGGCTCGGCCTGGACCAGCCGCTCTGGAAGCAATTCCTGGTCTGGATCGCGGGTGTCGTCCGGCTCGACTTCGGCAAGTCCATGTGGACCGGCGCGCCCATCATCGAGGAGATCAAGCTGCGCTTCGCGCTCTCGCTCCAGCTCGCGATCATGGCGACGATCATCGCGGTGCTGCTGGCGATCCCGCTCGGCGTGCTCGCGGCGCTCAAGCAGGACACGTGGGTGGATTACACCGTCCGGATCGTCTCGATCGCCGGGCTGGCCACGCCCTCGTTCTGGCTCGGCATCGTCTTCATCCTCGGCCTGCTCATCGTCTTCAAGTGGCTCCCGCCCATGGTCTACACGCCGTTCTGGGTCAACCCGTGGCAGAACATGCTGCAGCTCATCTGGCCGGCGCTGGCCGTGGGCTACCGGTACTCGGCGGTGGCGACGCGCATGACGCGCTCCGCGATGCTCGAGGTGCTGCGCGAGGATTACATCCGCACGGCGCGCGCCAAGGGGCTCTGGGAGCAGCTCATCCTCTCGCGCCACGCGCTGAAGAACGCCATGCTGCCGGTGCTCACCGTGATCGCGCTGGAGTTCGCGTTCCTCATGGGCGGGCTCGTCGTCACCGAGCAGGTCTTCAACCTGAACGGGCTCGGGCTCCTCTTCGTCGAGGCCGTCGCCCACCGCGACTATACGCTCACCCAGGCGCTCGTGATGCTGGTCGCGTTCGTCTTCATCTTCGTCAACTTCCTGGTCGACCTGGCGTACGCCTGGCTCGATCCAAGAATAAGGTTCCGGTAATGCAACGGCTCGGATCGCGGGTGGAAATGATCGGAATGCGTGATCGCGGCGGGGTGCGGGCGTGGCGACCGCCCGGGTGCCCGCACCCGGTTCAATGATGGCCGTCAAGCCGGCGGCGCTCGGCGAAATCCCGGAGGTCGCGGAACGCGGCGGCTGGCGCCGCGCAGTCCTGGAGTTCTGCCGCGCGCGGCCGCTCGGGGCCATCGGCGCGGTCGTCGTCCTCATCAACATCCTCGTCGGCCTCGGCGCCCACGTGATCGCCCCCTATGACCCGCTGGCGACAGATTACGGCGCGATGCTCGCGCGGCCGTCCGCGGGCCACTGGCTCGGCACCGACGCGTTCGGCCGCGACGTGCTCTCGCGCATCATCTACGGCTCGCGCACGGCCATGCTGGTCGGCTTTGCGTGCGCGTTCCTGGGCGCGACCCTGGGCGCGGTGATCGGGGTGACGAGCGCCTACTTCGCGGGCAAGGTGGACCTCCTGATCCAGCGGGTGATGGACATCTTCCTCGCGTTCCCGCTGATCATCCTGGCGCTCGCCGTCGTCTCGATCCTCGGCACGGGTATCGAGAACGTGATCATGGCGATCACGATCCCGATGATCCCGCGCGCGGCGCTCGTCGCACGCTCGAGCGCGCTCGCGATCAGGGAGATGCCATACGTGGACGCCGCGCGCGCGGCGGGCTTCAGCCACCGGCGGATCATCCTCCGCCACATGCTCCCGAACGTGATGGCGCCCTATCTGATCATGCTCACCGCGTACCTCGGGCAGGCGATCCTGCTCGAGGCGTCGCTCTCGTTCCTCGGCCTCGGCGTGGCGGAGCCGACCCCCGCGTGGGGCCTCATGCTTCGCGGCGCCGCCGTTCAGTTCGCCGAGTCGGCGCCGTGGATGGCGATCTTCCCCGGGTTTGCGATCAGCCTCGCGGTCTTCGCGTTCAACCTCTTCGGCGACTCGCTGCGCGACGCTCTCGACCCGCGCCTCCGGACGCAATAGCGGCTTGGGACCCCGCAGCTCCGTGCGCCACTCTCAGGCCACCCACCGAGTTTCGCGACCTCGCGGCCCCCGCTACAATGCCGAACGCTTGACACGCTGAGGCGCTTCGGGTACAAAATCATGAGTTTCGTCCAGCCGCAAGGGCGTACGATAATCGGGAGGCCTCGATGCCGTATATAATCGCGGAGCCGTGCATCAATGTGAAGGACAAGTCGTGCGTCGAGGTCTGCCCGGTCGACTGCATCTACGAGGGTGAGACGATGCTCTACATCCACCCCGACGAGTGCATCGACTGCGGCGCCTGCGAGCCTGTGTGCCCGGTGAAGGCGATCTTCGCCGAGGACGAAACTCCTGAGCAGTGGAAGAACTTCATCGAGCTGAACAAGCAGTTCTTCAAGGACAACCCGGGAGTCAAGCCCGCAACGAAGAAGTAGCTGCACATCTCCCGCTGCACTCCGCCAGGCGTCCTGGGCATTCCGGGAATGCGGTGGGCCCAAGTCAAAGCGAAATCGAGCGTCGGCGGCTGGCACAACCGTTGCGTCACGCCGGGGCATGGCCACGCTGCCGGCGCCCTCGCCGCTCCCGCCACGCGAGTCGAGCCTCGGCTATCACGGCGCCGTCTCGGAGTTCAAGCGACGGCTGATCGAAGCGACGCTCCACCGGATGAGCGGCAACCGCACCCATGCCGCGCGCGTGCTCGGCCTCCAGCGCACCTACCTCCTCCGCCTGATTCGCGAGCTCGGAGTCGCCGCGCCGCCGCCCCCCGCGCGACGGCGGCCCCTCGCCTAGCCCGCTCGGCCCGCCCCGGATTGACCGCGGTTCGAGCGCGGGCTTCGCCCGCGCAACCCCTTTCTGGGGGGAGGTATCGGAAGGGGGGCGAAGCCCCCCTCCGAGTCACCTTGACGGGCCGCGATCCGGCCGGGCAAGCTGGAACTCCGATGCTTGACGTGTGGGTCGCCGGAGCGGGCATGACGCGCATCGGTCGTCGCAGCGAGTCGCTGCCCGACCTCATGGCCGAGGCCGCTCACGCCGCCCTTCGTGGTGCGGGGCTCGAGCGGCCTGACGCGATCGTCGTCGCGGCGATGAACCCCGAGGAGTTCGTCGGCGACGGCAACTTCGCCTCCTACGTCGCCACGCACATGGGCTTCGCGGAGACGCCGGCGATCCGGATCGAG
>QHTD01000319.1 GCA_003220675.1 Candidatus Rokuibacteriota bacterium
CGAGGCCGGCTCGCCGGGCAGCCGCCAGCGCTCGAGGAACTCGGCCGTCGCCGACCCGAAGGCGACGGGCTCGGCGAGCACCGGCGAGTCGGGCGAGTCGTCGCCGCAGAGGAACGCGACCGCGCCGTCGCCGCCCTCGCGCTCGTCGGCGCTGCCGGGAAGTCCCGTCCTGATGTCGGAGAGCACCACGAGCGCGTATCCGCGCGCGTCGAGCGCCGCGCGGAGCGCCCCGGAGCCCGAGCGGACGGCGCCCACCATGTCGAAGGCGGGCGTCGACGGCGCGAGGTCGAGGGCGGCGTGGATCGCCGTGGCGTTGGTCTTGTCGAGATACGCGGGCTGAGCGGTGGCGAAGTAGAGCGCCTCGGGGCCGAGGCGCGGCGCCGCGCGCACGGCAGCGCGCGCGGCCTCCGCGCCGAGCGACGTCGTGTCTTCGTCGTAGCTCGCGACCGATCGCGTCCCGCTCGCAGCCGCCACGCCGAGCGCTGACGCGATCGTCTTGCGATCGAGCCGCCAGTAAGGAACGTAGACGCCGTAGGCCGCGATGCCGCGCATGCGCCGGCGATTCTAGCAGGCCGCGCCGCACCCGCGCATGTATGCTTCGAGTATGGCCGGCGGCGAGTGGAGTCGGGCGATCGCAGTCGCCGCCTTCGTGGCCTCCTACGTCGGACTCGGGCTCGGGCGCGTGCCTCCCTTCCGCGTCGACCGCACGGGCGTGGCGATCATCGGTGCCGCAGCGATGGTCGCCTCGGGCGCGCTCCCCTGGCCGGACGCCGTCGCCTCCGTGGACGCGCCGACGCTCGTCCTCCTGTTCGGGATGATGATCGTCACCGCCTACCTGCGTCTCTCGGGCTTCTTCCACCTCGTGACGACATGGACGCTCCGGCGCGCCCGGACGCCGCGCGGCCTGCTCGCGGCCGTCGTCGTCGCCTCCGGCGTCCTCTCCGCTTTCTTCGTGAATGACGTCGTCTGCCTCGTCCTGGCGCCCGTCGTGCTCGGAGCGACGCGCCAACTCGGGCTGCCGCCGGTGCCGTACCTGATCGCGCTCGCGACGGCGGCCAACGTCGGGAGCGTCGCGACGCTCACCGGGAACCCCCAGAACATGCTCGTCGGCAGCTTCTCGGGGATCAGTTACCGGAGCTTTCTCGCTCGCGAGGCGCCGGTGGCGGCCCTCGGGCTCGCATGCGTCTTCCTCGTCGTCTGGCTCGTGTACCGTCGCCAGCTCCCGCACAGCCCCCTTGAGATCGTCCCGGACACGCGGATGGCGATCCACTATCCCCTCATGCTGAAGACGATCGCCGCGGTCGCCGCGATGCTGGTCGCGTTCCTCGCCGGTGCGCCGATCGCGGTCGTCGCGATCGCGGGCGCCGGCTGCACGCTCCTCACGCGGCGCGTGAAGCCGGAGAAGGTCTATCGCGAGGTCAACTGGGGGCTGCTCGTCCTGTTCGCCGGCCTGTTCGTCATCACGGAGGGGCTGGAGCACTCGGGGATCATGGGCGTCCTCTTGCACTGGGCGGCGGCGGCGAATCTCCACCGCCCGGCGGTGCTCACGGCCGTCACCGCCGTGCTCTCGAACCTCGTCTCCAACGTCCCCGCGGTCCTCCTCTTCAAGCCGCTCATCGCCTCGTTCGCCGACTCGCGGCGCGCCTGGCTCGTCCTCGCCATGGCCTCGACGCTCGCCGGCAATCTCACGATCCTCGGGTCCGTCGCCAACCTCATCGTGGTCGAGACCGCACGGCTGGCGCACGTCGAGATCGGGTTTGTCGAATACTGCAAGGTGGGTGTGCCCCTCACGCTCGTGACGCTGCTCCTGGGCTGGCTCCTGCTCGCGTCCCTCCCCGCCTAGTCCGAGCGCCGAGCGCGTGATCTGCGCGTCGGCTACCGCGCGAGGTCGAGCCGGCGCATCGTGATCGTGCGCGGCTCGTCGCCGACGCCGGCGATCCTGACCTCGATCGTGCCTGATGGCAGGAGCGGCAGGAGCATCTCCGCCCACTCCACAATCGTCACGCCGTCGCTGCTCAGGAGCTCGGCGACCCCGATGTCAAAGAGTTCGCCGAGACTCTGGGTGCGATAGGCGTCCACGTGGTAGATAGGCACGCGGCCCCGATACTGGTTGATCAGGACGAAGGTCGGGCTCGTCGCGCGTGTCGTGGCGCCGAGCCCGCGCACGAGCCCCTGGATGAAGCAGGTCTTCCCAGCGCCCAGCTCGCCCACGAGGGCGACGACGTCGCCGGGCCCGAGCGCCGCCGCCAGCCGCTCGCCCGCGGCCTCGGTTTGCTCCGCGCTCGTCGTGCGAAGCTCAGTCGTGGTCGCCACCGAGCCTCTTGAACGCCTCGGGGAGCGCCGCGATGACATCGCCGGCGATCAGCGCCTCTTCGCCGACGCGCTCGGCGGCGATGTCGCCCGCGAGCCCGTGCAGGTAGACGGCGGACTGGAGGGCGGCGCCTGGCGCCATGCGGCGCGCCAGGAAGGCGCCGAGGACCCCCGTGAGGACATCGCCGGTCCCGCCGCTCGCCATCCCCGGATTCCCAGTCGGGTTCACGAAGACGCGCCCCTCGGGATCGCCGATCGCACTCCAGGCCCCCTTGAGGACGACGTGGACACGATGGCGCGTGGCGAACTGACGGACCGTCTCGAGCCTGTCACGCTGGACGTCGGCCACGGAGCCTCCGAGCAGGCGCGCCATCTCCCCCGGGTGCGGCGTGAGGCAGCGCGCCGCCGGCGCGGAGCGGAGCACGTCCAGGTGACCGGCGAGCGCGCTGAGGCCGTCGGCGTCGATCGCCATCGGCTTCGTGACCTCGGCGGTGAGCGCGCGCGTCGCCGCTCCCGTCTCCTCGTCGAGCCCGATCCCCGGCCCGAGCGCGAGCGCATCGCGCGCCGCCGCGAGCTCGGTGACGACCTCGCGCGCCTTGAGCGCGAGCGTGCGCGCGCCGGTCTCGGGTAGGGGCTCGGTCATCGCTTCGAGGACGAGGCCGGCGACGACGGGCTGCTGGCTCGCTGGCGTCGCCACGGTCACGAGGCCGACGCCCGCCCTCAGCGCGGCCGTCGCCGCGAGCGCCGCGGCGCCGGTCTTGCCGAGCGAGCCCGCGACGACGAGCAGGTGTCCGTAGCTTCCCTTGTGGGCGTCGCGCGGGCGCGGCGGGAAGTGGGGCTCGATGTCGTCCGCCTCCAGCAGAAACGTCGTCACCCCACGCAGGACTTCTTCGGACGGTATCCCGATCGGCACGACCTCGATGTGCCCGGCCAGCGCGGCGCCGGGCCCGGTGACGAGGCCGCGCTTGACCCCGGCGAACGTCAGCGTGAGGAGCGCGCGGACCGCCGGCCCTGCCGGCGCGTCGCCATCGGCGGAGATGCCCGACGGGATGTCGAGCGCGACAACCGGCCGGCCGCTCGCGTTGATCAGCTCGATGAGGCGCGCGACGCGCCCTTCAGGGGCGCCACGCGAGCCTGTGCCGAGAAGCGCGTCGACGATCACGTCCGCACGCGCGAGGGTCTCCTCGGCGGCTTCGAGGTCCTCGACGAGCCAGGGCCGTACGCCGCTTCGCTTCAGCTCGCGGAGCTTCTCCCCCGCGTCGCCGCGGATCTCGTCCTCGGGAAACGCGAGCAGGACCTCCACCCGCGCCCCCCATTTCCTCAACCAGCGCGCGACGACGACGCCGTCGCCGCCGTTGCCGCCCTTGCCGCAGACGACGACCACACGCGCGCCGCTGCGCGCCTTGAGGTCTTCGAGCCGCGCCCGGATCGCCTCGGCGGCGCCGCGGCCGGCGTTCTCCATGAGCGTCGCGCCGGAGATGCCGAGCTCGGCGATGGCGCGCGCGTCGAGACGCCGCATCTCCTCCGCCGTGAAGATCCCCTGCACGGCGGTTACCGTCCCGGGTCGTCGGCGGCGGCCTGGAGGAGGAAGTCGGCAAGGACCGCCGTATAAACCTCGCGCCACTCCGTGCGGGCGGCCTTCGGCAGCTCGATGTGGAGGGCGCGCTCCGGCACTCGCAGGATTCCGACGCGCTTGGCGCCCGAGGCCGCGTAGCGGAGCGTGTCCGCGGGCTCGATCACGACGTCGAGGTACCTGGCCTCGACGTGAGCCCCGAGGTGGGCGTCACGGATGAACACGAGCAGCGTGCGCAAGTAGAAGGCCAGCTCGCGGTCGACACCGACGGTCGCGATCTCGATCCGCCCTGCGGCGTCCCGGTGGTTGTTGCCGTGGATCTCGACGAGAAGCCGGAGCGCCCCCTGCGCGACCTCGCGCACCCGCTGCTCGTACGCCTGGTAGATCTCCTGCGCGCGGTCCGTGGTGGCTTCCTCCGATGGCGGCCGACCGGGGACGCCTTCCATGGGGCGGTTCACCTGGTAGCGGCGGCCGGCGCGCTCCCGCGTGTCCGGCTCGATCGAGAAGCCGGTGGCGATCACGACACCGAAGCCGGTGCGCTGCGCGAGGTCGGCGGCGATGTCGCCGGTGCGCACATCCGAGGTGCCGTGCGGCGCCGCGATCACCGACCCCGGGCGACCGGGCCGGGAGGTGATCGCACCGCGCGAGGCGTCCGTGTCGAAGACCACCGTGCGCGTGGCGCAGCCGCACAGGATGAGTGGGCCCGTCGCCACGCTAAGAAGTCGCGCGAGCCGCGTCGGTCGTCGGATCATCGTCCACGAGCATCGCCTGGGCGAGCGCGTACTCCCCTTCGTGGCTGAGCGTCAAGAGCACACGGTTCCCGCCCCGGGCCAGCCCGAGCTCGCGCGAGCGCCCGGTGAGCACCAGTGTCGGCGCCTGGCCCCCCTCGCGCCGCACCTCCAGCTCGCGCCAGCTCACGCCCAGCCGGAGCCCGGTGCCGAGCGCCTTGAGCGCGGCCTCCTTGGCGGCGAAGCGCGCGGCGAAGTGCGGCACGGGGTCGCGCCGCGCGCGGCAATACGCGATCTCCTGCTCGGTGAAGACGCGCTGCAGGAATCGGTCCTGCCAGCGGTCGATCACGTCGCGCATGCGTGGGATGTTGACGAGGTCCACGCCGATGCCGTTGATCCGCATCTCGGCTCACTCACCGATCTGGGCCCGGATGAGCCCGGCGAGCTCCTCCGCCATGGCGCCTACGCGCGCACCGTCGGCTCCCTCGACCATCACGCGCGCCAGGGGCTCCGTGCCCGAGTAGCGGATGAGGATGCGCCCGGCGCCGTTCATCTCGCGCTCGAACGCCGCTACGCGCTCGGCGAGCCCGGTGAGGGACTCGATCGGGGGCTTCACTCTCACGGCGACATTGCGGAGGACCTGAGGGAACTTGGAGAGGCACCCGGCGAGCGATGCGAGCGTCTCGCCCGTCTCGGCCGCGACGCTGAGCAGGGCGAGCGCCGAGAGGATGCCGTCACCCGCGGGCGAGTGGTCGAGGAACAGGAGGTGCCCGGACTGCTCACCGCCGAGGTTCGCGCCGAGGCGCTCCATCTCCTCGTGCACGTAGCGGTCGCCCACCTGGGTCTTGACGACGCGGATGCCGGCGGACTGGAGTGCCTGGTCCAGGCCGAGATTGGCCATCACGGTCGTGACGATGACGTTCCCTTTGAGCCGGCCGCGCGGGGCGAAGTGCCGGCCGGCGATGGCGAGTGCGTAGTCGCCGTCGCGGATCTCGCCCGTGTGGTCGATGGAGATCAGCCGGTCGCCATCGCCGTCGAAAGCGAAGCCGACCGACGCGCGCTTCGCGCGCACCATCCGTTGCAGACGCTCCGGGTGGAGCGCCCCGCTCTCGGCGTTGATGTTCGTGCCGTCCGGGCGGGTGCCGATCGTGAGAACGCGGGCACCGAGGCGCCGGAAGACGCGCGGCGCCACGCGGTAGGTCGCGCCGTGGGCGCAGTCGAGCGCGACCGTGAGGCCGGAGAGGTCGAGCGGGAAGCACCCGCAGAGGAACTCGACGTACTCGGCCTCCGCGCGCGTGTGGGCGATGAGCCGGCCGATCCGGGCGCCCCGCGCGCGCGGCGCGCTGTCGTCGCCCTGGAGGCGCTGCTCGATCGCGTTCTCCCAGGCGTCGGGGAACTTGGTGCCCTCCGAGGAGAACAGCTTGATGCCGTTGTCCTCGAACAGGTTGTGGGACGCGCTGAGCACGATGCCACCGTGGGCGCCGAGCCTCTTCGTGAGGAGCGCGATCGCCGGGGTCGGGAGCACACCGGCCGCGTAGCACTCGGCGCCTGCGGAGAGCAGCCCCGCGACGAGCGCGGCCTCGAGCAGAGGCCCCGACAGGCGCGTGTCGCGTCCGATGACGAGCCGCACGCGGTCGGTCCCGTGCTCGAGCGCGAGCGTCGCGACGAGCTGACGCCCGACCCGGAACGCGAGGTCGGGCGTGAGCGGCTCCTCGTTGGCGACGCCGCGGATACCGTCGGTCCCGAACAGGCGCGTCACCGGCTCGTCCCCTCCCATGGTCCCCGCGTCATCGGCTCCTCCGGCTGATCTCGACGGTGACCAGCACCCTCTGCTGGTCCGTCAGGTACATGGACTCGGGCAGCACGAGCCCTACACTCTGCGTGACGGTCTCGTGCCGTCCAGCGATGTCGACCGGGACGGTCTCCACGGCCGTCCGTCCCTCGATTGTAGAGCGAGGACCCTTGACCTGCACAGTGGCTGGCTCGACGGCCACACGGAGGATCGCATGGTCGGGCTCGGGGGTGCCCCGGATTTGGGGCACCACCCGCAGCGTCTTGGCGACGGCGCCGGCCAGCCTTACCTGGAGGCGGGCCGGCGTGACCCGCCTCACCACGACCCCCGGCGGGGTCTGCACCAGGTCGGGTGAGAGGGCCACGACGTTTTCACCCTCGCGCATCCCGCTCAGGCTGGCGCGCACCCGGACGGCGCCGGGCGTGAGACGGGTGACGGCCCAGCGCGCGGCCTCGAGCTCGACGTCGACGGTGTCGCGGGGCCGCCCGACGAGCACGAGGTCGCCGTCGAGGCCGGTGTACTCGACGACGGCGGCGACGGCGAGCTGGCTCTTGCCGCCGCCCACGACGACGAGCCAGAGAGCGAAGGCGATCACGACCGACAGGAGCTTCAGCTCCCAGTTGGCGAGCAGGCGCCGCACCATTCAGGCGCCCAATCAGGCGTGCTTGCCCGGGAGCGGCAAGAGGCGGCGCAGCGCGAGCCAGAACGACGCGCGACCCGCCGGCGCCGGGGTTCCGCCGAGCAGCGCGAGGAGGCGCTGGCGGAGGCTCCCCGCCTCCACGGGGGAATCCATCTGGCCCTCGACCGCGAGCGAGACCCGCCCGGTCTCCTCGGAGACGACGATCGCGATCGCGTCCGTCTCCTCGGTGATCCCGAGCGCCGCCCGGTGCCGCGTGCCGAGCGCGCGGCCCACCTGGAGGTTTCGCGAGAGCGGGAGGAAGCAGCCCGCCGCGGCGATGCGCGTCCCCTGGATGAACACGGCGCCGTCGTGGAGCGGTGAGTAGGGCAGGAAGACGCTCACCAAAAGGTCGGCGGACACCTGGGCGTCGAGCGGCACGCCGAGCTCGGCGTACTGGCGGAGCCCCGTGCCGCGCTCCAGGACGAGCAGCGCGCCGATGCGCCGCGCCGACAGCGACTCCACCGCGCTCCCGATCTCGTCCATCACATTTGCGCGCTCCTCGCCCGACGCGCCGAGCAGGGCTTGGCCGACGCGCCCCTGGCCCAGGCTCGCGAGCGCGCGCCGGAGCTCGGGCTGGAAGAGCACGACGAGGGCGATGACCCAGAACGACCAGAAGTTGTCGAGCAGCCACTCGGTGCTGTAGAGCTCGAGCTGCCGCGCCAGGAGCGAGGCGGCCGCGAGCCCGCCGAGCCCGATCATCATCTGCACTGCGCGCGTACCGCGGAACATGACGAAGACGCGATAGAGCACGATCGCGACGAGCAGGATGTCGAGGGCGTCGCGCCAGCGGAAGGCGGCGAGCCGGTCGCTCACGGCGCCGCCTTCCCCCTGAGGCGCTCGGCCACGCGGATGGCGTCGAGCGTCTCGGCCGCATCGTGGGTGCGGATCAGCGCCGCGCCGTTCCAGACGGCGATCGCCGTCGCGGCGAGCGACCCGGCCAGCCGCTCCTCGGCGCGCGCGCGGCCCGTGAGCGCGCCGATGAACGACTTCCGCGACACGCCGACGCAGACGGGCCGCCCCAGCTGGCGGAGCGCGGGAAGCTCGGCCAGCACGCGGACGTCCCATTCGTGCCAGGGCATGCCTTCGTGACGGAAGAACCC
>QHTD01000320.1 GCA_003220675.1 Candidatus Rokuibacteriota bacterium
TGGCTCGGCCCTTGGGATCGCCGAGAACACCGTCAAGAACCATCTGAAGAATATCCTGGAGAAGCTCCACCTGGAGAACCGGGTCCAGGCAGCCACCTTCGCCCTCCGGTCAGGCCTGACCCGGCCAGAGAAAGACCAGTAGCGCTAGCCCTTCCTAGCTATCGTTCCCTGTAGTCTCACGTCCGAACGGGCCATCGACGAGTGGCCCTTTTTATTTTGAAAATGGCTCGCGCGATCACTACACAAGCCTGAACGCCGTCCCTAGAATCTCTAACGTCTCAGATCGAGGTCACGTTGAGGAGACGCTCACAATGCATCTACTGAAGCACCAGTGGAGTAGGCTGGCACGCACCGCATGGGCGAATCGGCAGGAGATCATCAAAGCCGGGCTGGGCCGGCGCGACCTCTTCAAGATGGGTCTCCTGACGAGCGCGGGGTACCTGGTCGCGAAGAGGGGCCTGAGTACGCGCGCGGCTTATGCGGACGACGACGACAACGTCTGTAGTAGCCCGCCGACACGAGCCTTCTATGATCTGCTCCCGACCCCGCGCGATGGGACCATGAAGATTCAGACGCCGACCACGCTCACTCCAACGCCAACGGCGGCTCCGAACACGGCCGCGGGTGAAGGCCGCAAGATCACGCATCAGGCGTTCACGCAGTTTGCGCCTCAGAAGTTCTACGCGGTGACTCAGAGGGCGGGGTACGTGAGCGTGTCCCCGGACCTTCCACTCCAGACCCTCTGGGGCTTCGCGATCGGCACCCCGACCGAAAACAAGCCGATCGATGTACCGGGACCCGTCTACGTGGCCCATTACGGAGAGCCGATCCTGGTCCGCAACTTCAACCAGCTGCCGGCGCAGGATAAGAATGGCGGCTTCGGGTTGCCGTCGGTCAGCACTCACCTGCACAACGGTCACACGCCGTCGGAGAGCGATGGCAACCCGTGCGACTTCTTCGAGCGCGGATACTTCTACGACCAGCACTACCCGAACGTCCTGGCCGGAGTCCTCTCGGACCACCAGGCCCCGCCAGGCGTCGACCCGGCCACCGGCGGCGACATCAACGAGGCGATGAGCACGCTCTGGTACCACGACCACCGCGTGGACTTCACCTCGCAGAACGTCTACAAGGGCCTGGCCGGGTTCTACCTCCTCTTCAACGATCACGACACCAGCGACGAGAATACCGGCTTCCATCTGCCGAGCTTCCCCGCGTACGACATCCCCATGATGTTCGCCGACAAGTGCTTCGACTCTTCCGGGAAGCTGTTCTTCGATCTCTTCAACCTGGACGGCATCCTGGGCGACAAGTTCACGGTCAACGGCAAGATCCAGCCGGTGCTGCACGTCAGCCCGCGCCGGTACCGGTTCCGCTGGCTGGACGCCGGGCCATCGCGGTTCTACCAGTTCTTCCTGACCGATTTGACGAACCTGAGCGCCCACAACCTGTTCTGGCAGATCTCCAGCGACGGCAACCTCCTGCCCAAGCCGATCCGAGTCGAGAGCGTCCGGCTCAGCGTGGCCGAGCGCGCCGACGTGATCATCGACTTCGCCCCGTTCGCCGGCAAGACGCTCTACCTCGAGAACCGCCTGAAGCAGGATGACGGACGGGGCCCCACGGATCACGAAATCCGTTCCGCGGGGCAGGGCAATCTAGTCCTCAAGATCATCGTCGACGGTCCCACGGTGGCCGACCACAGCCAGGACCCGGCAACGATCACCAAGTTCTACGATCTGCCGAGCACGGCGGTTACGCCCAGGGTCAAACGAACGTTCGTCTTCTCCGACAGCGGTGGCGGCTGGCAGATCAACGAACGGTTCTTCGCCTGTAACGACATCCGCTTCACGGTCCAGGAGAATTCCGTGGAGCAGTGGACGCTGATCAACGACGGTGGCGAGTGGGAACATCCGATCCACATCCACTTCGAGGAGTTCCAGACCCTGTCGATCAATGGCCGGGCTCCGGCCACGTCTCCGTTGGTCCAGACCGGCCGCAAGGACGTGCTCCGATTGGAAGCGGATGCCAGCGCCACGCTCTTCTTCCGCTTTCGCGATTTCACCGGGAAGTACCCGATGCATTGCCACAACACGATCCACGAGGACCACGCGATGATGTTGCGGTTCGACATCGCGCCAATCGGCGACACCAGACAGAGCCCGTGAGGTCACGGAAAGGAGCCGTCCCGTCCATGCCAACCATCACCCGAAGAACCTACCTGGCGCTCTCAGCGCTGGCTCCAGTCGCCGCGGGGCTACTCGCGAGGGAGTCCCGGAGCGAGGACATCTCTTCGCGCGACGTGATCCGGAACCGCTATTTCCCCAACCTCGTCCTGATGACGCACGAAGGCCGCCAGGTGCGCTTCTACGACGACCTGATCAAGGACAAGATCGTCACCATCAACTTCATGTACACGCAGTGCGAAGACGGGCGCTGCCCGGTCACGACGGCGAACCTCGTGCGCGTACAGAAGCTCCTCGGGTCCCGCGTCGGACGCGACATCTTCATGTACTCCTTCACCCTTGCGCCCGAGCACGACACTCCGACGGTGCTCAAACGGTACGCCAAGGCCTACGGGGTTGGCCCCGGGTGGACGTTCGTGACCGGCAGCCCGCGGGACATGGAGGTGCTGCGTCGCAAGCTCGGCTTCGTGTGGGCGAACCCCGTCAGGGACGCGAAGCGGTCGAGCCACACCGGGAACCTCCGTTACGGCAACGAGCCGTTGCAGTTGTGGTCGGCCTGCCCGGCAATGGCCAAGCCGGAGTGGATCGCGGAGTCGATCTCCTGGGTGGACTGGCCGAAGACCACGGCGGCCAAGCCGGGTTGACCCGAGGGCGAACCCGAGCCTGCCTCCTCACGAACGCCTTGCGTGGCGGCAGTCAGCGCGCCGCGGCAGGCGCCCCGCAGCGGTGGTAGCAGCGCACGGCATTCTCCCAGAAGAGCTTGCGCTTGGCAGTCTCGGAGAGCGAGGTCCACCCCAAGATCATCTCCACGGACTTGGGGAACCAGCTCTCAGAGTGCGGGTAGTCGGTCGCGAACATCAGGGTGTCTTCGCCCAGAGCTTCGATCGCGTGGCGCAGCGACTGTTCACCCTCGTGGATCTGGATGCTCTGGAAGTACTGCGGCCCGCGAATGTACTCGCTCGGCTTGTGCTTGAGCGGCGGCAGCGCGTGCCGGCACATCTCGGCCAACTCGTCGAGGCGCGCCCCCCAGGACGCCAGCCAGCCATGCCCGCACTCGAGTGCGGTAAGGCGCAGCTCTGGGTACCGATCGAGGACCCCGGCTCCGATCAGCGCCGCCATGTTGCGTTGGGCGTTCCACACGTGGCTGGCGGAGCGCTGCAAAAAGACGTTATCCCAGGTATCCCACACGCCGGGAGGATAGGGAGCCGTCATGGTGAAGGTGTGAATGATCACCGTCAGGTCGTACTCCTGCGCCACCGCCCAGATGGGCTCCCAGCCAGGGTCGTCCAGCGACATGTCGGGCGGGCAGATCGGGAAGATGCCAACCGGCCAGTCCTCCTTGCCGCAGCGACGCACCTCGGCCACCGAGGTGGCGACGTCGCGGCCCGAGACCAGGATGACGCTGGTCAGTCGGTCCGGATAGGGCGCGCAGTAGTCCTTCAGAAAGCGGTGATAGGCCTCGTACATGGCGAGCTCGAGGGCGACGTCGTCCAGCGCACAGAACGCCGGCACGCCTCCTGAAGGCAGGACCATGTTCACATCGACGCCCTCGATATCCATGTCGCGCACGCGGGCGTGGGCATCGAAGCTGACGCGCTCGCTCGGAAACGGCGGGCCCTGCCAGCGCACGTCCCAGGGGGTGCCGCCATCCTTCACACCACGCGTGACGGCGGTCGGGGGCTCCACCCGCTCCCGCGAGCCCAAGCGGCGGTCGAGCGCGGGGCGCTTTCCGACCTGATACCGGGACATCCCGCCTTTGGCCGGAGCCCGTTGCACCGCGGGGCCGAATGCCGCCAGCTTGGCGCGATCGGCGGACGAGAGATACGCCTCGATGGGCTCGACGGGCTCGATGATGTGGGTGTCCGCGTCGAAGATGCGATACCCCGCCCGCGCCATCGGCGTTTCCTCAGACCATGACGCGGGTATAGGAGTCCAGCAGCGGCAGAACGCTATCCCGACCCTCCGAGGGTACCCCGAAGATCGCGCGCTCGACACCGGCCGCGCGCAGACCCTCGAGCGCCACCTTCTCCGGCTTCGCGAAGAAGATCGTCACGGAAATCGACTTCGGATCGCGGCCGGCCTTCTCCGCTCGCTGCCTGAGCAGGCCGATCTTCTCCGCCGGGTTCCGGCCGCTGCGGGCGAGCGGCATCCAGCCGTCCGCGAACTCCACGACCCGATCGAAGGTCGTTGGGCCGTCGCCGCCCATCAGGATCGGTGGGTGCGGTTTTTGAACGGGCTTCGGGTGCGACCAGATCCGGTCGAAATTCACGAACTCGCCATGGAACTCCGCTTCCTCCTGAGTCCAAATCTCCTTCATCGCGAGGACGCGCTCCCTGAGCAGTCGCCACCGGGTCTTGAAGTTGGTGCCGTGATTCTCCATCTCCTCGGCGTTCCAGCCTCCGCCGATGCCGAAGAGGAACCGCCCGCCGGAGAGGCTGTCGAGCGTGGCCACTTCTTTCGCCGTGATGATGGGATCGCGCTCGACGACGAGGCAGATTCCCGTGCCGAGGCGCAGGCGTGATGTCGCCATCGCCGCCGCGGTGAGCGCGAGGAATGGGTCGTAGGCGTGCCAGTATTCCTTCGGCAGGTTGGGACCTCCAGGCCACGGGCTTCGACGGCTCGCCGGAATGTGCGTGTGCTCCGGCACCCAGAGGGACTCGAAGCCGCGCTCCTCGAGGGCACGGGCGAGCTCGCCAGGACGAATGGCGTAATCCGTTGGGAACATCACGACTCCAAAATGCATAGCTCCCTCCCTCAAACCTTCCGCATGGCGCGGAGGACGCGACCAGGAAGCGCCCCGGTATGCCGGCCATGGTCCAGCACCGTCTGGCCGCCGACGATGACGTAGTGCACGCCGTCGGCGGCCTGCACCCGCCGGGGCACACCCGCGGGCCCATCGTGCGACACCTCGTCCTCCTTCACCCCGATGCGCGAGAGGTCGAAGATCATCAGGTCGGCCGCCAGTCCCTCGCGCACGAGGCCGCGGTCATGGAGACCCATGATGCGCGCCGGCTGGAAGGTCAATCGGCGGATGGCGTCTTCGAGGCCGAGGAGCTGCCGTTCCCTGACCCATTCCCCGAGCACGTAGCTCGACTCCCCGGCGGTGCAGAAATTCGTGTTGAGGTGCGCCCCGGCATCCGACTGGGAAGGCACCGCGTGGCCGGTCTTCACGAACTCGGCGAGCTCGACGTCCTCCGCGGGTGACCGCGTCAGCAGCTGAAACTCGGTCTCCAGGGTCTCCTCGACCGCCAGGTCGAGCATCACGTCAGCCACGTGCTTTCCGTGCTCCTCCGCGAGCTCCGCGAGGCGACGGCCCTCGAGCGACCGGTGCTTGTCCATGACCACCTTGCTCACGACGATCGCCGGCCAGGGGATGAACCGCCCGAGCACTCCCGGCCGGCGCCGCTGGCGCTTCATCGCCGCCTCACGCAGCTCCGGGCGCTTCCCGGGATCGGCCAGGACGGCCAACCGCTCCGGGACGGGCAGGCCCATCACGACGTCCCAGACGTCGAGATTGTTGAAGAAGGTCGTCTTCTTCAGCGTGAACCGCGGATTGAAGGGAATGACCCGCAGCAGGGCGTAGAGTTGCGCCCCTTCCCGGGCCGCTCCTTCCACGTAGCTCCGCGTTTCGGCGTCGAAGACCAGAAAGAACACCGGTCGCCCGCTGGTCAATGCCACCTCGTACAGGTGCTTTCGATCGGCCTCGTCCGGCTTGGCGACCGACGGCGGGAGGATCTCGATCACCCCGCGGTTGAACTCTCCGAGAGTGCGGGCGAGGGCGAGGCGTTCGTCATTCCCGGCCAGCCGGGTCGGCACCGGTTCGCCGGACGGCCCCGCGTGGGTCGGTGACGCGGTGGTGCTCCAGCCCCAGGCGCCGGCCTCCAGGGCCGCGCGCAGCAAGTCCTGCATCGTAGTGATCTCGTCCGCGGTGGCGGCCCGCTCCCACGCGGCCTTGCCCATGGCGCCGAGACGTAGGGGATTGTGGCCGACCAGCGGCATCATGTTCACGCCGAGGCCCTGGTCGATCGCGTCCATGTACTCCCCGAAGGTCTCCCAGCTCCAGCGGAGCACGGCCGCCAGGGACTTCACGGGCAAGTCCTCCACACAGCAGAAGGTGGCGAGCATCGCCTCGCGGTGCTCCGGCCGCAGAGGCGCCAGCGTCAGCCCGCAGTTGCCCGTCAGGACCGTCGTCACCCCGTGCCAGACGGAGGACGTGCACAACTTGTCCCAGAAGGGCTGGGCGTCGTAATGGGTGTGGAGATCGATGATGCCCGGGGCCACGAAGAGCCCGTCGGCGTCGATGGTCGCGGCCGCCGCCCCGCGGATCTTGCCCAGCTCGACGATCGTGCCGTCCTTGATCGCCACGTCAGCGCGATAACGGGAAAACCCCGTCCCATCGACGACCATGCCGTTCTTGATGACCAGGTCGTAAGGCATCGTTCCCCCTCGCGCGCTCGGTTAGAGCTTGTAGAGTCGCGCGCAGTTGTCCCAGAGGATCTTGCGCTTGCTGTCCTGCGACAAGTGCGCCGCGGCCAGGAACCCGTCGATGGCGTGCGGGAACCGCGAGTCGTCGTGGGGCCAGTCGGTGGACAGCACCAGGTTGTCGTCCCCCAGCTCGGCCACCACGTACTTGGCGAGCTCCTCCTCCGGCTCGGCGGAGACGAAGCACTGGCGCCGAAAGAGTTCTGAAGGCTTCGCGTCCTGCTGGAACAGCTCGCGGTCGCCCCAGGCCTCCCAGCGCTCGTCGAGGGCCCACAGCCACCAGGGGAGCCAGCCGCAGTTGCCCTCGAGGAAGGCCATCCGCAGCCTGGGGAAGCGCGCCAGCACGCCGCCCGTCACCACGGCTCCCAGCGTCAGCATCATCTCGACGGGCTGCCCGCAGGCATGACTGAGGACGAGGTTGTCCAGGTATCGCCGCGCAAGGTGCTCGGCGTACGCGGCGTGGTTACCATGGAACGACACCGCGACGTCCAGCTCCTGGGCCGTGGCCCACAGGGGGTCGTAGTACCGGTCATAGATGGGACGGCCGTTGATGAGGTGCGACGGCAGCACCAGCGTGATGGCGCCGAGATCACGCACGGCGAAGCGAGCCTCCGCCACAGCCAAGTCGATGTCCTGAAGCGGCACCAGGCCGGACGGCTTGAGTCGCTCAGGGCTCTCCGCGCAGAAGTCGGTGATCCAGCGATTCCACGCGCGGCTCATCGCCGCCGCCAGGGCCGGTTCGAGGCCATCGATGTTGATCGCGTGGGTCGCCCACGTCCGGAACAGGATGCCGACGTCGATGCCCTCGACGTCCATGGCCTCCAGCACGTCCTTCGTTGGCGTGCCGCGACGCACGCGCTCCCAGCCGGGGGCCCGCAGGCGCAGCGACCAGGCGCGCTGTCGCTCCGGCCGGTCGACATACGGCGGGAGGACCTTGCCATCCACCTGCGCGCGCATCTGCCCCTGGGTGTCCGGCACCGTTGTGATCCGGCCACGGAACTTTGGATCGAGGTAGTCGTCCCACAGGT
>QHTD01000321.1 GCA_003220675.1 Candidatus Rokuibacteriota bacterium
CACCGGCGTCTCCAGCTTCCAGATGAACCTCATCAACATCGTCGCCGCCGTCATCGGCGCCGCCGTCCTCGAGCGCTATCCCGACATCCGGATCTCCTTCGGCGAGAGCGGCATCGGCTGGCTTCCCTATGCCCTCGACCGGATGGACTTCGAGTGGGAGGACCGCTTCCGCGACCTGGGCCTCAAGATGAAGCCGAGCGACTACTGGCGCCGACAGTGCAAGGCGACCTTCCAGTTCGACAGGATCGGCACCAAGCTGATCGACGACATCGGCGTGGAGACCCTCATGTGGGGCTCCGACTACCCGCACCCCGACGGCGTCTGGCCGGAGTCGTCGAAGTACATCCAGGAGCAGTTCGGCCACCTGCCGCCCGACGTCACGCACAAGATCGTCTGCGAGAACGCCGGCAGGTTCTACGGCCTGATCACCTAGGCTAGTGTTCCGTCTGAAAAGTCATCTTAACGACCGCCGTGCTCACGTCGCGCAGCGGGCGACGGGCGCGTGCGGCAGGGGTCGACGGGGCCCTGTACCATTCTTTTGGTCGAAGTCACTCATGTCCTCGGCTGCCTTGCTGGGAGCGCCGGCGGGACCCAGTGCTCGCAGCACCTGGAACGGAGTCGCGGGTCCGTCGGACGCTCGCCGAAACGCCAATCTCTCGTGGAAATGCCAATCTATCGTAGCGACGTGGTGGGAAGTCTGCTGCGCCCGGCGTACCTCGTCGAGGCGCGCCGCGGCGCCGAGAGTGGACGCCTCGGTCCGGCGGAGTTCAAGCGGCTCGAGGACCGCGCCGTCGACGAGGCCATCGACCTTCAAGAAGCGGCTGGGCTCGCCGTCGTCACCGACGGCGAGATGCGGCGCTACGCCTTCTTCGGCCACCTGATCGAGGCGCTCGACGGCTTCGACAAGCTCGGGGGCTGGGCTATCCCCTTCCGCAACGAGCAGGGCGAGCAGCTCGTGTTCAAGCGCCCCGTGGTGATCGAGCGCCTTCGCTGGCGCCGGAGCATGTGTGCTGAGGAGTTCGTCTATCTCCGCGCCCGCGCCCGCCACCCGGTCAAGACCACGCTCATCAGCGCCCAGCAGGCCGCCGCGTACTACGACCCGGACAAGTCGCGCGCGGCCTACGCGACGCGCGACGCCTATCTGGCCGATGTGGTGGACTTCACCCGGCGCGAGGTCGAGGAGCTGGCCCGGCTGGGCTGCACCTACATCCAGATCGACGCGCCCCAGTACGCGGCGCTCCTCGACCCGTCGATCCGGGAAGGGTACCGTCAGCGCGGGAGCGATCCCGAACGGCTCATCGACACCTGCATCGAGATGGACAACGCCGTCATCGGCGACCATCCCCGCGTCACCTTCGGTCTCCATATCTGCCGCGGCAACAATCAGTCGATGTTCTATGCGAGCGGCGGCTATGAGCCCATCGGCGAGCGAGTGTTCCGGCGCACGCGGTTCCAGCGCTTCCTCCTCGAGTACGACGACGAGCGTTCGGGAAGCTTCGAGCCGCTCCGCGCGGTGCCCGACGATCGGATCGTGGTGCTCGGTCTGGTGACGACCAAGAAGCCGCGGCTGGAAACGATGGCGGAGCTCACGGAGCGGATCGAGGCCGCGGCCAAGATCGTTCCCCTCGGGCGGCTGGCGCTCTCGCCGCAGTGCGGCTTCGCCTCCACGATGGAGGGCAACCGCATCTCGACCGAGATCCAGCAGCAGAAGCTCGAGGTCGTCGCCGCCACCGCCCGCGCGGTCTGGGGCTGAGCGGACGAGGGAGAATCGGGGACGCAATGGACTTCGGGATCTTCTTGGAGGAAATGCGCCGCGGCATCAGCCAGGTCGCCGCGTTCCACGAGGGGTTTCAGCTTGTGGACGCGGCTGAAGCCTGGGGAGTGGACGGTGTGTGGCTGGGGGAAATGCACTTCAATCCGGCTCGCTCGGTCCTCTCCGCATCAATCGCGATGGCCAGTTCCATCGCCACCCGGACCAGACGGCTGCGCGTGGGGACGGCGGTTCAGCTCCTCCCCTTGAACCACCCGCTGCGCATCGCCGAAGAGGTTGCGACGGTAGATCACATCAGCGAGGGTCGCTTCGATTTCGGGATCGGTCGGAGCGGATCCCCGCGTGCCTACGACATGTACGGGATTCCCTATGAAGAAAGTCAGGCGCGCTTTCGCGAAGCCCTGGAGATCATCCTGGAGGCCTGGAAGGGCGAGCGGTTCAGCTACCGAGGTAAGTATTACCGCTTCGAGAACGCGACAGTCGCGCCGCGCCCGTATCAACTCCCCCATCCGCCCATCCGGATGGCCGCCACCACCCAGGAGACCTTCGCCCAGGTCGGCGAGATGGGATTACCCATCTTCGTCGGGCTGCGCATTATGGATATCCCCGAGCTGAGGACATGTCTCGGGGCATACCGCAAGGCCTGGCTCGAGGCGGGTCACTCCGGCAAAGCCAATGTGTATCTCCGCATACCCATCTACGTCGGGACGACGGAGACGGGGGCCGTGGAGGAACCCCGCGAGAGCATCAGGTACTATTTCGATCGCCAGGCTGAGCTCACTCGGTCCCCGATGGGACGGGCCGGCACCGGACCCGCCGAGCGCCGCCAGGTCCAGGCCGAACGCCTCGCCAATCTAACTTACGACCAGATCTTGCAGACCAAGGTCACGTTCGGTACCGCGGCAGGTCTGATCGATCGTCTGACCCAATTGCAGGAAGAGCTGGGCCTGAATGGGATTGTCGCCGAGCTGAACCCCGGCGGGCTCATTCCGGCCGAACAGGAGAAGCGGAGCCTGCACATCCTCACCCATCAGGTGATGCCCGCGCTCAAGTAAGTCTCGGCGCCGTCCAAGTCCCGCGGGATGCTGGCCCGAGCCTCACTCGGGCAAATCTCCCTCCGCCGCGCCGCGGCGTAGGCAGAATGCCAGGCGATGTCCTCGCCTCAGAGCCTCCTCTCCTTTGCTTATTGCGTGTTTCTTGCGCGCTTTGCCACGGCACCGCACTTGCTATGAGAAGTACGTTCGTCGGCAATGAGGAGGAAGAGCGTGAGCAAAGCCCGGTACCCCGGTTGCGCAACGACCGTCCTAAAAACCGCTCGGCTCCTCCAGCTCGTGACGATAGGCCAGCGTGTGGACCCCACGGTGCCCTTACTGATCCGGGGCGAACCTGGCGTCGGCAAGGACAGCCTGGCCCGCCTCATTCATGCCGCCTCGGGCCGCCAGCCTTACTTCTTCATGAAGGTCAACTGCGCGGCTCGACCCGTCGACCGTTGCGAGGCAGACTTATTCGGCCACGAGAGGGGCGCCTCGCCCGTGGCGACCCGGCGGCGGCTCGGAAGCTTCGAGTTCGCGAACCAAGGCACAATCTACTTGGACGAGATCGGGGCCCTGCCGCACACCTCTGTTCCCAGGCTCGTGCACGTGCTTCGGACGGGGACGCTCTCGCGCACCGGCGGCCGCGAGATCCTCCGGGTCGATGCGCGCGTCATCGCATCCACCGTGGATGGCGCGGAGCCTGGAAGCTCGTACGACCTCTGGCAGGAACTGCGCGCTCTCGACGTCGTCGAGATTTTTGTCCCCCCGCTCAGGCAACGAAGGGAAGAGATTCCCGTCTTCGCATCCTTTTTCCTTGAGCAATTTAACCGTCTGTATCGACGCGACGTCCAGCTCTGCCCTGACGTGCTTGCCACGCTCAAGGCGCACTCATGGCCCGGGAATATCCGCGAACTGGAGGGGGCTCTTCGCCGGCTTGTCATCGGCGGAGCGATGTCTCACGCGCTGCTGAACTGACCCCCTGGTCCTCAGCGCGCGACCGGAGCGTCGACGACCTTGATCTCGTGCTTCTTCACCCGTTCGATCCGCGCTCCTGTGACCTTGACAAACTCGAGGTCGAATCCCGCCTTCTCGCCGGGCTTGAGCGTCGGCTGCGTGGTCGATGCGGTGGCCGTGCCCAGAAGCTTGCCCTCGGAGTCAAAAGCCTTTCCGGCGAGCTTGATCCGTCCCAGAGCGACATCGGCGACGTTCTGCACCGTACCCATGATGTGGAGATGGCCCGCGGCACAGACATACATTCCGGGCTCCATCCCGGGCTGACGGTCGGCGCCCTCGATCTCGACTTTGACCTTCTCCTTAAGGTTGGCGGCGAGGGCTCCCGTGAAGCCGCCGAATACCATGAGCCCCGCGATCAGCCATGCCACGCTCGCCCTCATGCTTATCCCCCCTCTTTCCTCGTATACTGCGTCAGCCAAATCGAATCAAGAAGAGCCTCGCCCTCCAGGCCCGTGACGTTGGCCTTGACTCCCATCCTGAGGCGAACTAGCGTTCAGATGGCGCACCGACGACGCGTCTCGACCTCACTCCCCAGGAGGTGTCCCGTGGACGGCAACGGTCATGCGAGCCCAGCGCAGATTCGAGCCCGGCTGACCCATCCGGTGATCGACGCCGACGGCCACTGGCTGGAGTACGGGCCCGTCGTCAGCGAGCAACTCCGGCGCATCGGCGGCGACCGGGCCACGGAGGGTTTCTTGTCGATCGGGCGCCAGGTGCGTGAGTCGCTCTCGATGTCCGTGGCGGAGCGGCGCCGGCGCCGGATCTCCCAGGAGGCGTTCTGGTCGTCGCCCGAGAAGAACACGCGTGACCGCGCCACGGCGATGCTGCCGCGGCTCCTCTACGAGCGGCTCGGCGAGCTGGGCCTCGACTTCGCGGTCCTCTACCCCACGGTGGGGCTCCGCGTTCCTCGCATCGCCGACGACCAGACGCGCCGGGCCACCTGCCGCGCGTTCAACATCCTCACCGCCGACTATTTCCGCGACTTCACCGACCGCATCACACCGGCTGCCGTCATCCCCGTGCACACGCCCGATGAGGCTATCGAGGAGCTGACGTACTGCACCCAGCAGCTCGGTTTCAAGGTGGCGATGTTCGGCAGCATGGTCCAACGGCCTGTGGACGCGGTCGCCACCGCGGACGCCGAGGCCGCCCCCTTCGTCACCTGGTACGACACGCTCGGCCTCGACAGCGAGTACGACTACGATCCGCTCTGGGCGAAGTGCACGGAGCTCGGCATCGCGCCGACGTTCCACACCGGCTTCCGCCGGCAGAGCCCGCGCCTGTCGCCAACGAACTTCACCTACAACCACATCGGCCACTTCGCCACCGCCGGCGACGCCGTGTGCAAGGCACTGTTCCTCGGCGGGGTGACGCGCCGCTTCCCCGACCTCAGGTTCGCCTTCCTCGAGGGCGGCGTGGGGTGGGCATGCATCCTGTACGCCGACCTCGTCGGCCACTGGGAGAAGCGAAACCGGAAGGCGCTCGAGCACACCGATCCTCGCGCCCTCGATCGCGGGCTACTCATGGAGCTGGCGCGGAAGTACGGCCGCGAGGACATCGTGGCGGCGCTTTCCCAGCGGGACGGCTGGCCCGACCCCGACGCCGTCACGCGCACCGGCGGCCTCGCAGACCTCGACGACTACTCCGCGTGCCGGATCGAGCGCGAGGAAGATCTGCGCGATCTGTTCGCGACACCCTTCTACTTCGGCTGTGAGGCCGACGACCCGATGAACACCTGGGCGTTCGACCGCCGCGTCAACCCGTTCGGCGCCCGGCTCAACGCGCTCTTCGGCTCCGACATCGGCCACTTCGACGTGCCGGACATGCTCGAGGTGCTGCCGGAGGCCTACGAGCTCGTCGAGGACGGTCACATCACCGCGGAGGACTTCCGCGACTTCACCTTCGCCAACGCCGTGCGGATGTGGGGGGCGGGCAATCCGGGGTTCTTCAACGGAACGGTCGTCGAGAAGGCGGCCACGGCGGTGCTCGCGGAGACGTCGATTCCGGCCGGTCCGGCCGCGGCTCGTGGATAAGAGCGGAAAGGCGGAGATCACCACCATGGCCTCGTCTGAAAAAGTCGCGATCGTCACCGGCGCGGGAACCGGGATCGGCAAGGCCGTTGCGCTTGCCCTGTTGGGGGAGGGCTACGCGGTCGTCCTCGCGGGACGCCGCAAGGAGCTGTTGGAGGCGGGGGCCCTGGAGGGCAAGTCATCCGGTTCGCGAACGTTGGTCGTGCCGACCGACGTGAGCGATCCCGCGTCCATCAGAGCCCTGTTCGCCAGGACGAAGGAGGCGTTCGGCCGGCTCGACCTCTTGTTCAACAACGCGGGGACCGGCGCGCCTGCCGTGCCCCTGGAAGAGTTGACGTACGAGCAATGGAAGACGGTCGTCGATACCAACCTGACCGGCGTATTCCTCTGCACCCAGGAAGCCTTCAAGATCATGAAGAGCCAGGAGCCGCGCGGCGGACGGATCATCAACAACGGGTCCATCTCGGCGCACGCCCCGAGGCCGAACTCGGCTCCCTATACCTCCACCAAGCACGCCATCACGGGCCTCACCAAATCGACGTCCCTCGACGGCCGGAAGTACGATATCGCGTGCGGCCAGATCGACATCGGCAACGCCGCGACCCCGATGACGGAACGAATGAAGAAGGGCGTGCCGCAGCCGAACGGGACCATCCAGGTCGAACCGACGATGGACGTCCAGCACGTCGCGCGCGCCGTGGTGTACATGGCGAGCCTCCCGCTGGACGCCAACGTGCAGTTCCTGACGGTCATGGCGACGAAGATGCCGTTCGTCGGGCGTGGGTGAGAATCCCGAGGGAATACGTCCGGCGCAACTGCTGGGCCGCGGTCGAGGGCAGCGAGCCCGAGATCGAAGCGACGGCCGTGGGCGCGGAGGCGCTATGGAGCCCCTGCGCCCCTCGGGCCTCACGGCCGTGCGAGCGATCGGGCCGTCGAGGCCATGGCAGGTGTAGCAGCCGTTCTCCACGTATAGACGCTTACCCTCGGTGAGCACCTCTGCCCCGACCGCGCCCTGCCCACCCGCGGGGCCGACCCACACGAGAGCAGCGGCGCCGACGAGCACGGCGAGCCACATCATTGCGCTTCGCTCACCGGCGCTGTCGGGCGCCAGCGGCGCCCCTCGAGGCTGGCCCGGGGCCTCAAGGGGCACCGCCCGGTGGAACGAGCGGCAGGTCACTCCTCGAACAGCCCGAACACGACCAGGGTGCTCCCCCGGGGGAAGTTCGCGGCTTCGGCGAAGACCCCGGGGAGCAGGTCAGCCGCGGGTCCGGCCCAGCCACTGGGCACGGCGACGTACTGCTTCCCGCCGACCGCGTACGTGATGGAGGAGGCCCGGTGGCCGGGGCCGGTCGAGAACTGCCACAGCAGCTCACCGGACTGAGCGTCGAAAGCGTAGAAGGCACCGGACGGATCGCCGGTGAAGACCAGCCCGCCGGCGGTGGTGAGGACCGACGAGTACAAGGGGTACTTCAGCCGGTGCTGCCATTTGGTCGTACCCGTCTTGATGTCCACCGCCTGTACCATGCCGTAGGCCCCATCCGGCACAAGTGCCAGCTCGCCACCCACATAGGGAACGCCCGGCTTGGGCTCGGCCCGGACGGTCGCGATCCTGGAGCACACATCGCTGGTCGGGATGTACACGTAGCCGGTCAGCGGATTGTAGGCGGCGTGGTTCCAGTTCTTGGCTCCGAGGAACGAAGGACAGAAGACCGCGCCCTCGGGCGTCGGAGCGATATTGGGCCGCGGGCGCCCTGCATCGTCCAGGCCCCGTGTCCAAGTGATGCGAGGCGCGTACGGCCGGGCGTAGAGGAGCCGGCCGCTCTCCCGGTCGAAGGCGTAGACGTAGCCGTTCTTGTGGGCCTGAATGACCGCGCTGACCGTTCGTCCCCCGTGCTCGAGGTCGACGAGCATCGGCTCTGCCTGGCTGTCGAGGTCCCACAGGTCGTGGGGAATGTGCTGGAAGTGCCACCGCAGCTTGCCGGTGTCGGCGTCGAGGGCGATCAGCGAATCGCTGTAGAGATTGTCGCCGGGCCGGACATCGCTATGGAGGAACATCGGGACCGGGTTCCCAGTCCCGAAGAAGACGACGTTGAGACGGGGATCATAGGTGCCCGGGATCCAGGGCGCGGCCCCTCCGTACTTCCACGAATCACCGCCCCACGTGTCGTGGCCAGGCTCGCCCGGCCCCGGGACCGTATAGAAGCGCCACACTGGCTCGCCTGTCTCGATGTTGTAGGCGACGACGAAGCCCCGCGAGCCGAACTCGAGCGGGGCCACGCCCACGATGGCCTTGTCCTTGACGATGATGGGCGGCGAGGTGATGCCTTCACCGATTGTGTAGTCACCGGCCTTCACCTTCCAGAGTGGCTTGCCTGTCCCCGCCTCTAGCGCGATGAGCTGGGCGTCCATCGTCCCGACGATGAGCTTGTTGCCGATGACCGACACGCCCCGGTTCCACCGCCCCCAGATGCGCGACGGCATGTTGTCGGGGAGCTCGTGCCGGTAGCGCCAGAGCAAAGCTCCGGTCGCCGCGTTCAGCGCCAGAACGTCACTGTTGGAGTTCGTGATGTACATGACCCCATCGACGACGATGGGGGTCAGCTGCATGCCAGCGCCTTCCGGGTTGAGGACCCACTTCGGCACCAACCGCTTGACGTTCGTGGTGTTCACCTGCTTCAGCGGGCTGTAGCGCCAGCCCCGGTAATCGCGGAAATAGGTGAGCCAATTGCCCGCGTCCTTGTCAGCGTTCAGCAGTCGCTCGAAGGTAACTCCCTGACTTACCGCATCGCCCGGGCCCGCACCAACGAGAACCGCGAGCCCGAGTGCGATCATCAGCGCCTTTCTTGGCGTTCGCATCGCGGACCTCCTTTACCAGTGCCGCGGTCGGCCGCTGCCCCGTTTGTGGCCATCGCGACGTGCGCGATGGGTCGACTCTGTGTAGGTGACCCGACGGCTCCCCAGGACGTTTGTGGTCGCGCCGGTAGACGGTGGGCCGCGGCTTGTGCCTGGCCGAAGGCCGTGGCCGGGCTCCTGGACCGCAGGAGCTTGCCGTTCGGTGTCCTGGAGCATCACGCCCCCCTGGGACTCAGTCTGCGCGGCGACAGTTTCCTCAGACCGCCCGAGCCTGTCAAGGTGCTGAACTTCTTCCGTCGGGCACGACCCGTGTCCTTCCGGAGTACCATGGCAACGGCCGGCGCATCGATTGGTCTGCTGCTGGGCGGGTACCTCGTGGATCTACGGGGGATCCCGTTCCAGTGGCGGGTCATTCGAACTCGAAGCGGAGCCGAGATCATACGTGAGGTAAGCCACGCTCGCAGCGCGCGAGTGGTTCCGCGG
The DNA here is from genome assembly GCA_003220675.1 of Candidatus Rokuibacteriota bacterium. Taxonomy (GTDB): domain Bacteria; phylum Methylomirabilota; class Methylomirabilia; order Rokubacteriales; family CSP1-6; genus 20CM-2-70-11. The sequence continues at coordinate 9,186 of QHTD01000321.1, forward strand.
GTTCTTCGACGACACGTATCTCGAGATCCTCAAGGCGCAAGGGGGCATGAAGCTTACGCGGCCGGAGGTCGACTTCCTCACGAAGGTTCTAGACACGCGGCATGGACCTGACTGACAGCGTGCAGCTGCTCGAGCGGTACAGTGCAGTCATCCTGCCGGTCTTGGTCATCGCCGAGCAGGTCGGGATCCCACTGCCGGCGGTCCCGGCCCTCCTCGCGGTCGGCGCCCTCGCGGCGAAGGGACGCGTGAACCTCCTGCTCGTGACGGGCGCGATCGTCGCGGTGGCGCTGCCCGTCGATCTGGTCTGGCACGAGCTGGGCCGCCGGCGCGGGGCGCGCCTGCTCTCGCGTCTGTGCCGGCTGTCGCTCGAACCCGATGTGTGCGTGCGCCGGACCGGGAACCTCTTCCTTCGCCACGGCGTCCGGGCGCTGCTCGTCGCGAAGTTCCTTCCGGGTCTGACGACCGTCATGCCGCCCCTGGCGGGGATCTTCGGAGTCCCACGCCTCCGGTTCGCTATCTACGACGTGGCCGGGATCGTTTTGTGGGTGGCCCTGTGGACTGGGACCGGCTACGTCTTCAGCGACACTATCGAGATGGTCGCCCTGCGCGTCAGTGCCCTGGGACGCATGGCGAGCCTCGTGGTGGTGGGGACCCTCGTCGGCTATGTCCTCCTCAAGGATCTGCGTCGACGGCTGTTTCTCCGGCGTCTCCGGATCGCGCGGATCTCCCCGGAGGACCTCAAGCGCAAGCTCGAGGCCGGGGAGGACGTCGCGATCCTCGACCTCCGCACCGCGCTGGACGTGGCCGCCACTCCATATGCCATTCCCGACAGCCGCTGGATCGCGGTGGAGGCGCTCGACGAGCACCTGTCGGACATCCCCCGGGATCGCGAGCTGGTCCTCTATTGCTCCTGACCCAACGAAGCCACGAGCGCCCGGGTGGCGCTCCAGCTCAAGCGGCGGGGGATCACCCGCGTCCGTCCCCTCGAAGGGGGGGTGGCGGCATGGATGGCCCTGAGCTTCCCGGTCCGCGCGCTGGCCGCCCCTGCGATCCCTGCGCTCAAGAGTTCGCGGCGGTGAGCCTTGGGATGATCAGCCGCCCGAGATGTGGGGGTCCCACGTCGGCTGACTGACGCCCAGGTGCCGGACGCCGCCGCGAGGAGACGCTATACTTCCTCCGCCGTGGTCGTCACCAGCCCCGAGACCTCGTCCCTGATGATCTGACATCGCGCCTGCGCGCAAGCGGCGCGCTCCCGTGCGGGCGCGCGACGACCGTTGACATCGGTGAGCGTCGCACAACAATCCTTTCGACGATCGTGCCCCTCCGAGTGGAGTACTGTCCCGACACGCCGTGGACGACCTCGGCTGCGCCGCGCTCCTCTCCTGAGGGCGCGCTCGAGACAAGACCCTTGCCGACGGGGCCCCGGGCATCTAGCCTGGAGCGCACTCGAGGACATCGAACGTGGACGCCAGCGGCTACGATAGGGCTTCGTTTATTCCGGAGTTCTACGATCACGTTCCGTATGGGGTCTCAGCGCCAGGAGGACTCGGACAGTGGGTCCATATCGGAGATCGTGGCGAAAGAGCCTGATCCCGTTCTTGAGTGCCTTCATCACCCTGTCGGGCTGCGCCACCAGCGTCAGCTTCCAGAGCGCCGACCGGACCACGACGGTCGCTGGCACGCTGTTCAAGCCGGATGGATCGGGGCCGTTTCCCGCCGTGGTTCTGCTCCACGGTTGCGGTGGAATCCGGCCACACTTTGTGCAGTGGGCTGGAGCCATTCGGGACATGGGCTATGTCGCGCTCCTCGTAGACAGCTTTCGGCCTCGTGGGATCAGTAGCATTTGCGCGAAC
>QHTD01000080.1 GCA_003220675.1 Candidatus Rokuibacteriota bacterium
CCGAGCGCCTCAGGACCCAGCACACGCTGGTCGAGGTGCTCGAGGCGACCGTGCGCCTGCTTCACCCGTTCATGCCGTTCATCACGGAGGAGATCTGGCAGCGGCTGCCCCACAAGGGCGAGTCGATCGTTGTCGCGCCCTATCCGAAGGCTGGGAGGAAGCAGCACGACCTGACCGCGGAGCGCGAGATGGGCGCCGTCATGGACGCCGTGACGGCGGTCCGCAACATCCGCGGGGAGATGGGGATCAGTCCCGGCGTGACCCTGACGGCCACGCTGCGCCCGGCCCGGGACGCCGCGGCGCTCTTCATCGCCGCCACTCCGCTGATCGAGACCCTGGCACGCGTCAGGCTCCGGATCGATCCGCGTGCGAGCCGGCCGCGGAACTCGGAGCTCGCCGTCGTGGCGGGCTCGGAGATCTACGTCGAGCTCGCCGGGGTCATCGACCCTGCCGCGGAGCGCGCGCGGCGCCAGAAGGAGATCGGGCGGCTCACCGAGAGCGTCGAGTTCCGCAGGGCGAAGCTCGCGCGCCCGGAGTTCGTCGAGCGCGCCCCGGCCGAGATCGTCGCGCGCGAGCGCGAGCGGCTCGCCGCCGAAGAGGCGCTCCTGGAGAAGCTCACGGCGAGCCTGGGCTGGATCGATGACCGCTAGGCCGGCGCCGATCGTCCGCTTTTCCGTCGTCGAGTCCACGCAGACGACCGCATTCGAGCTCGCCGCCGGGGGCGCCGCGGACCGCACGGTCGTCGTCGCAGACCACCAGTCGGCGGGGCGGGGGCGCCGGGGTCGGACGTGGGCCGACGCCCCCGGGACGAGCCTCCTGGTCTCGATCCTGGTCCGGCCCCGGGTGGCCCCTGTGCTCCTGGCCACGTTCTCGATCGCGACAGGCGTGGCGGTCGCCGAAGCCCTCGACCGCGCAACGGGAATCGAAGCCCGGCTGAAGTGGCCGAACGACGTCCGCGTGCGTGGTCGGAAGCTGGCGGGAATCCTGGTGGAGTCGCGAATCGGCGCTCCAGCGGCGGCCGACGATGACGCGACGGGCATTGGCGGTTCGGAGCCACGCCGCACCCACAGCACGCCACCCACGCCGTGTGTCGGCCCCGTGGTTCCCGTTGCCGAGACGCGCATTGGCGGTACGGAGCCACGCCGCACCCACAGCACGCCACCCACGCCGTGTGTCGGCCCCGCGGCCCCCGTTACAATGGTCATTGGCGTGGGCCTCAACCTCGCGCAGCGGACCTTTCCGTCGGAGCTCGCCGACCGCGCAACGTCCGTGGTGATCGAGACCGGCCGGGTGCCCGACCACGACGCGATGCTCGAGACGTTGCTCGAGGAGTTCGACGCGTGGCGCGCGCGGCTCGAGACTCAAGGCTTCGACCCGGTGCGTGAGCGCTGGCTCGCGTGGAGCGAGACGATCGGGTGCAGAGTCACGGTCGACACCGTCAGCGGCGTCGCCGTCGGCCTCGACGCGGACGGCGCGCTCCTGGTGGACGACGGCCGCGGGGTGCAGCGGATCGTCGCGGGCGAGATCGCGCCGGAGGTGGACCATGCTGCTCGTCGCTGACGTCGGCAACACGAACACGAAGATCGGCGTCTTCGACCGCGATCGACTCCTCGTGTCCTGGGTCCTGACGAGCCGTCGAGAGCAGACCGACGACGAGTACGGGGTGTTCATCGAGACGCTCCTGCGGGCGCGCGGGATCCCGGTGGGCGACATCCACGGTGTCGCCATCTCGAACGTCGTGCCGCCAGTCCAGCAGACGCTCGAGGGGATGTGCGAGAAGTACTTCGGCCGGGCGCCGTTCTTCGTCGAGCCGGGCGTGAACACCCGGATGCCGCTCAACGTGGACGCGCCGCGCGAGGTCGGCGCGGACCGCTACGTTGACGCCTTCGCGGCGACCATTCTCTATGGGGCTCCCGTGATCGTGGTCAACTTCGGCACCGCCACGACGTTCAACTGCGTGAACGCGCGGGGCGAGTTCATCGGCGGCGCGATCGCGCCCGGCCTCCGAACGGCGGTCGACGCGCTCGTGAACCGCGCGGCCCGCCTCTACCGGGTCGAGCTCATCCGGCCCAAGGAGGCGATCGGCCGCGACACGGCGACCAATATCCAGTCGGGCGCGATCTACGGATTCGCCGGACTCGTCGACGGGCTCGTCGAGCGGATGCGGTCGGAGATGGGCGGTGGCGCGCGGGTGATCGGGACGGGCGGGCTCGCCACGCTCATCGCGGGCGTCGCGCGCTCGGTCGAGCGCGTGGACGACCATCTCAGGCTCGTGGGGCTGCGGATCCTCTACGAGGAAGCGCACCCCGCGGCGCCCGAGCGTTGACACACGCCGGACCCGCCGGGTATACTCACACGAAATATAGTGTGAGGGCGTGGGGCCGATCCCTATATACGGGGATCGGGGGCAGGGAACCTGGCGGCTGGCCGAGGGGGAGGAGAGCCGATGGGGATGTGGGTCGGGCGCGGGCGGAAGGCGAGGGTCGCGTACGGGTTCGATGACATCGCGCTCGTTCCGGGCACCGTGACGATCAACCCGAACGAAGTCGACATCTCCTGGGAGCTCTGCGGCCATCACTTCGAGCTGCCGATCATCGCCGCCGCGATGGACGGCGTCGTCAGCCCCGGGCTCGCGATCGAGATGGGCCGGCTCGGCGGTCTCGCCGTCCTCAACCTGGAGGGCATCTTCTCACGGTACGCGAACCCCGAGGATGTTCTCGACCGCATCGTGTCGGCGAGCCAGGAAGAAGCGACCAAGATCATCCAGTCGATCTACGGCGAGCCCATCAAGGAAGAGCTGATCCACCAGCGGATCCGCGCGATCAAGAAGGGCGGGGGGCCCGCCGTCGTCTCGTCGATCCCCCAGCGCGCCGAGCGCTTCGCCCAGATCGCCCAGGAGGCGGGCGCGGATATATTCGTCGTCCAGTCCACCGTCACGACCGCCCGTCACGTCGCCACCGAGTACACCCCGGTAGACTTCCGCACGCTGAAGAAGCAGCTCGCGATCCCGCTCATCGTCGGGAACGTCGTCACCTATGAGGCGTGCCTCGAGCTGATGGACTGCGGTGCCGACGCGCTCCTGATTGGCGTGGGCCCGGGCGCCGCGTGCACGAGCCGCGAGGTCCTGGGGCTCGGCGTGCCGCAGGTGACCGCAACGGCCGACGCTGCAGCGGCGCGCGACTATCACTACAAGCAGAGGGGACGCTACGTCCCGATCATCACCGACGGTGGCATGAGCACGGGCGGCGACGTATGCAAGGCACTCGCCGCCGGCGCCGACGCGGTCATGATCGGCTCGGCGTTCGCCCGCGCCGTCGAGGCGCCGGGCCGGGGCTACCACTGGGGCATGGCGACGCCGCACGCGAACCTGCCGCGCGGGACGCGGATTCGGGTCGGCGTGGCAGGCTCCCTCGAGCAGATCCTTTTCGGGCCCGCGTTCACGGAAGACGGCACGCTCAATCTGGTCGGCGCGATCAGGACCTGCATGGGCTCGGTTGGCGCGCGCACGATCCGCGAGCTCCAGCAAACAGAGCTGATCATCGCTCCGACGATCAAGACCGAGGGGAAGGTCTTCCAGCAGGCTCAGAAGCTGGGGCGCCCGCGGTAGCGCGGGCCGAGCCCGCCCCGTGATGGTCGCGGTCGACAAGATCGCGGTTCTGGATTTCGGCGGTCAGTACACCCAGCTGATCGCCCGTCGGGTCCGCGAGCTCTCCGTCTACTCCGAGATCTTCTCCTGCACCCACCCGATCGAGTCGATCCTGGCGAGCGGCTACAAGGGCATCATCCTCTCGGGCGGGCCGTCGAGCGTTTACGAGGACGGCGCGCCGCTGCCGCCGAAGACGCTCTTCGACTCGGGCATTCCCATCCTCGGCATCTGCTACGGCATGCAGGCGATGGGGTATCTCCTTGGCGGCCACGTCGTGCCCGCCGAGCGCCGCGAGTACGGCAAGGCGGAAGTCGAGCTCCAGGGCTCGAGCCGGCTCCTCCGGGGCGTCGAGCCCGACGCGAACGGCCGCGTCACCGTGTGGATGAGCCACGGCGACACCGTCCTCCGCCCGCCCAAGGGGTTCAGCGCCCTCGGCACGACCCCGAACTGCCCGGTCGCCGCGATGGCCGACGAGCGGCGCAAGCTCTATGCGGTCCAGTTCCATCCCGAGGTCGTCCACACGCCGCAGGGGCAGAAGGTCTTCGACAACTTCCTCGACATCTGCGGCGTGAGCCGCACGTGGTCGATGGCGGGGTTCATCGACACGACGGTCGAGGAGATCCGGGAGAAGGTCGGCCAGGGGCGTGTCCTGTGTGCCCTGTCGGGCGGGGTGGACTCGTCGGTGGTCTCTGTCCTCGTGCACCGCGCCATCGGCGATCAGCTCACGTGCGTCTTCGTGGACAATGGGCTGCTCAGGAAGGGCGAGGCGGAGTCGGTCGACCACACCTTCCGGGGCGCCTTCAAGATGAACCTCATTAACGTCACAGCATCCAGGCGATTTCTAGATGTTCTTCGTGGTGTTACTGATCCGGAGATCAAGCGCAAGCGGATCGGGGCCGAGTTCATCGCCGTCTTCGAGGAGGAGGCGCGGAAGCTCGGTGAGATTCTCTGGCTCGCCCAGGGCACCCTCTATCCCGACGTGATCGAGTCGATCGCCTACCGCGGGCCGTCGGCGACGATCAAGACCCACCACAACGTCGGCGGCCTGCCGCTCAAGATGCAGTTCAAGCTGATCGAGCCCCTGCGGGAGCTGTTCAAGGACGAGGTCCGGCGGCTCGGCGAGATCCTCGGGCTGCCCCCGGAGGTCGTCTGGCGCCAGCCCTTCCCGGGGCCTGGACTCGCGATCCGGGTGCTCGGCGAGGTCACGCCCGAGCGCCTCGAAATCCTGCGCGACGCCGACGCGATCATCCAGGACGAGGTGCGTGCGGCCGGCTTCGAGCGCGAGGTGTGGCAGGCGTTCGCGGTGCTCCTGCCGATCCGGACGGTCGGCGTGATGGGCGACTTCCGCACGTACGCGCACGTGATCGCGCTTCGCGCGGTCATGAGCCAGGACGCGATGACGGCCGACTGGGCACGGCTGCCCTACGACCTGCTCGGGCGCATCAGCAACCGCCTCAGCAACGAGGTCCAGGGCGTGAATCGGGTGGTCTTCGACATCTCCTCGAAGCCCCCGTCCACCATCGAGTGGGAGTGAGCGGGCTCGCGGTGCAGCACAGCGAGTTCGTTCACCTCCACGTCCACTCCGAGTACAGCCTCCTCGACGGCGCCGCGCAACTCGAGAAGCTCGTCCAGAAGGCGAAGGATCTGCGCCTGCCCGCGATCGCGTTGACGGACCACGGCAACCTCTTCGGGGCGATCGACTTCTATCTCGCGGCGCAGAAGGCTGGCGTCAAGCCGATCCTCGGCTGCGAGCTCTACGTCGCCCCCGGGAGCCGGAAGGAGCGCGGCTCCCAGGACGGCGGCTACGAGGGCGCGAACCACCTGACGGTCCTGGCGCGGAACCGCGCCGGCTACAGAAATCTCATCAAGCTGGTCTCGAAGGCCTACCTCGAGGGCTTCTACTACAAGCCCCGGGTGGACCGTGAGCTCCTCGCCGAGCACGCCGACGGGCTCGTCGTCCTCTCGGGGTGTCTCAACTCCGAGGTCTCGCGCCTCCTGATCCAGGGGGAGATGGGGAAGGCGACGAAGATCGCGGGTTGGTACCAGGACGTGGTCGGCCGCGACTACTACTTCATGGAAGTCCAGTCCCACGGCCTCGAGCCGCAGGCGAAGGTCACCGCCGACACCCTGGCGATCGCCAAGGCGATCGGCGCGCCGATCGTCGGGACCAACGACTCGCACTATCTCGAGGCCGGCCACGGGCGCGCCCACGAGGCGCTCCTCTGCATCCAGACGGGCACAACGCTCAGCGACCCGAGCCGCTTCCGGTTCTCGACCGAGGAGTTCTACGTCAAGTCGGCGGAGGAGATGGCGCGCGTCTTTGCCGAGCTGCCGGAGGCGTGCCGCAACACGCTGGCCGTCGCCGAGCGCTGCAACCTCACGCTCGACTTCGGGACCTTCCACCTGCCGCGCTACGTGGTCCCCGCCGGGCACACGCTCGATAGCTACCTGCGCGAGCTGGCGAGCGCGGGGCTCCGGCGCCGCTATGGTCCCACGCCTGGCGACGCGGTCGAGGCGCGCCTCAACCACGAGCTCGCGGTGATCGAGAAGATGGGATTCGCCGGCTACTTCCTGGTCGTCTGGGACTTCATCCACTACGCGCGCCAGCAAGGGATCGCCGTCGGGCCCGGCCGCGGCTCCTCGGCCGGGTCGCTCACCGCGTACTGCCTCGGGATCACGAACATCGACCCGATCGGTTACGGCCTCCTCTTCGAGCGCTTCCTGAACCCCGAGCGGATCTCGATGCCCGATATGGACATCGACTTCGCCGACGACCGGCGCGACGAGGTCATCCGCTACGTCGCGGAGAAGTACGGGCGCGATCGGGTCGCCCACATCATCACCTTCGGGACGCTGGGCGCGAAGGCCGCGATCCGTGACGTGGGGCGCGTGCTCGGCATGCCGTACGCCGACGTGGACCGCATCGCCAAGCTCGTCCCGAATTTCCCGCTGAACATCACGCTCGACGACGCCTACCAGAAGTCGCTCCCGCTCGCCGAGACGGTGAAGAGCCAGCCGCACGTCCGGGAGCTCTGGGAGATCGCGCGGACCCTGGAAGGCTGCACCCGCCACGCCTCCGTCCACGCCTCGGCCGTCGTCATCTCCGACGAGCCCCTCGACGAGCACGTGCCGCTCTACAAGGACCCCAAGCGACCGGAGCTGATCACCGGCTACGCGATGGGGCCGATCGAGAAGCTCGGGCTCCTCAAGATGGACTTCCTCGGGCTCCGGACGCTGACGGTCCTCGCCAACACGGTCACCCTTATCAAGGCGTCGCGGGGGATCGCGGTCGACCTCGACGCGCTCCCGCGCGATGACCCGAAGACGTACGCGCTCCTGAGCGAGGCGAAGACGTTCGGCGTCTTCCAGCTGGAGTCCGCGGGCATGCGCGAGGCGCTCCGCGGGCTCAAGCCCGAGCGGCTCGAGGACGTGATCGCGATGGTCTCGCTCTACCGGCCAGGGCCGATGGAGCTGATCCCCGACTTCATCGAGCGCCGGCACGGGCGCGCGAAGATCACGTACGAGCATCCCGCGATGGAGAAGGTCACGCGCGAGACGTACGGGATCATGGTCTACCAGGAGCAGATCATGCAGATCGCGTCGGAGATGGGGGGCTTCACCATGGGCGAGGCGGATACGCTCCGCCGCGCCATGGGCAAGAAGGACCGCGATCTCATGGTGACGCAGCGTGAGAAGTTCAGAGCCGGGTGCGCCGAGCGCACGATCTCGAAGGCGAAGGCCGACCGCGTCTGGGAGCTGATGGAGAAGTTCGCGGGGTACGGCTTCAACAAGTCCCACGCCGCGGCGTACGCGCTCGTCGCCTACCAGACGGCGTACTTCAAGGCGAACTACCCCGTGGAGTTCATGGCGGCGTTGCTCACCTCGGAAATGGGCGACACCGACAGGATCGTGAAGCACATCGAGGAGTGCCGTGCGATGGGGATCCGTGTCGAGCCGCCCGATGTGAACGTCTCGGCGGTGCGGTTCAGCGTCGTGGGCGACACGGTCCGGTTCGGCCTGGCCGCGATCAAGAACGTGGGCGAGGCGGCGATGGAGTCTATCCTCCGGACCCGTGCGGAGGCGGGGCCCTTCGCGTCGCTCGAGGACTTCTGCGCCCGCGTGGACCTCCGGCTCGTGAATCGCCGCGTGCTGGAGTCCCTGATCAAGGCGGGCGCCTTCGACTCGCTCGGCCTGCCGCGCGCCCATCTGCTCGCGACCGCCGACGCCGCGCTCGAGAGCGGCCAGCGCAAGCAGCGGGATCGCGCGGAGGGCCAGGCCTCGTTCTTCGACCTCCTGCCGGCGCCAACCGCGGCGCCCGGCGGCCAAGCGGTCGAGGTGGTGCCAGAGTGGGAGCCGGACCAGCGCCTCGCATTCGAAAAGGAGGTCCTCGGGTTCTACGTCTCGGGCCATCCGCTCGCCCGCTTCCGCGGCGTCGTCGAGTCGCTCGGGCTCACGACGACGGCCGAGCTCGCGACCAAGGGCCACGGCGCGCGCGTGCTCCTCTTCGGCCACGCGACCGGGCTCAAGGAGACGTCCACCAAGAGCGGCAACCGCATGGCGTTCTTCACGCTCGAGGACATGGACGGGACGGTAGACGTCACGGTCTTCCCGGAGCCCTACAAGGCGGGCGCCGCGGGCCTGCACTCGCGCGAGGCACTCCTGGTCCGGGGTAGGGTGGACGACGGCGAGAAGGGGCGGGTCGTGCTCGCCGACGACATCCGCCCGCTCGAGCAGGCGCTCGCCGAGACCACCGGCCGCCACAGCGTCGGGGCCGCCGAGGCAAACGCGTGCCGGATCCGCGTGGCGGCGGCCACGGCGCCCGATGACGCGCTCGCCGCGCTCCGCCGGGTCTGCGCCGCGCACCCGGGGCGCGTCTCGCTGTTCCTCCACCTTCTTCTCGCGTCGCAGGAGGTTGTGGTCCGCTGCCACGGCGTCGACGTCGACGCGAGCCAGGAGCTCTGCGCGAAGATCGAGTCGCTCCTGGGCGCCGGCACGATCACGGTGGAGTATGCCGGACGCGCTTGACTTCGAGGCACCGCTGCTCGAGCTGGAGAACCGGATCGCGACGCTCCAGGCCGAAGAGGACTCGCCGCGGGTCCGCGACGAGGTCGCGAAGCTCGAGGAGCGGCTCCTGCGACAGCGCCAGAAGACCTACGCGAGCCTGACGGCCTGGCAGCGGACGCAGCTCGCCCGGCACCCCAGGCGCCCCCACACGCGCGACTTCATCAAGCTCCTCTTCGAGGACTTCGTCGAGCTCCACGGCGACCGGCTCTACCGCGACGACCCGGCGATCGTCGGCGGCCTCGCGCGCTTCGAGGGGCTCGGCGTCGTCGTCATCGGCCACCAGAAGGGGCGTGACACGCGCGAGAAGATCGCGCGCAACTTCGGCATGCCCCACCCCGAGGGGTACCGCAAGGCGCTCCGGCTGATGCAGCTCGCCGAGAAGTTCGGCAAGCCGGTCCTCGCCCTCATCGACACGCCCGGCGCGTACCCGGGCGTCGGCGCCGAGGAGCGGGGTCAGGCGGAGGCGATCGCGCGGAACCTGCGTGCGATGGCGGCGCTCCGCACGCCGATCGTCGCCGTCGTCACGGGCGAGGGGGGCAGCGGCGGTGCGCTCGCGATCGGGATGGGCAACCGTGTCCTCATGCTCGAGTACGCGATCTACTCGGTGATCTCGCCGGAGGGGTGCGCGGCGATCCTGTGGGGCGACGCCGCGAAGGCGCCGGAGGCGGCGGAGTCGATGCGGATCACGTCCTCGGACCTCCTGCGCCTGGGCGTCATCGACGCCATCGTCCCCGAACCCCTCGGGGGGGCCCACCGGGACTGGGAGGCAGCGGCGGCGTCGCTGCGCGCCGCCCTCCGCGACCACCTGGCGGACCTTGCGCCCAAGTCGCCGGACGCGCTCGTCGTGGAGCGCCACGAGAAGTTCCGGAAGCTGGGCGCGTTCGAGGAGACGTCGACGCCGCGCGCCGGCCCCTGACGCCGCCCCTCACCCCGTTCGGCGCAGCAGCGTCCCGGCGAGATCCTCGTCGGTCACCAGCACGTTCATGAACCGCCCCGCGAGCGCGCCTCGCACGGCGTCGAGCTTCGGCCGGCCGCCGGCGATCGCCACGACGTGGCGGTCGGGGCGGCGCGAGAGCGCCTGGAGCCGGCTGCCCTCCACCGAGAGGACCCGGTGCATGAGGACCCGCAGCTCGGGGTGGTCGACGATGCGGCCCTCCGCATCGAAGGGCTGGTAGTTGATCTCGCCCACGACGCCGAGCTGGCGCAGCCGCTTGACGCTGACGCCGTAGGACTCGGCGAGCGAGCAGAAGCCCGGGGTCTGCTCGGCGATCACACCGATACCGACGAGCGCGATCTCCACCGCCTGCGCCGCCTCGAAGATCGTCCGGATCTCAGGATCGCGGAGGAGCCGCCGTCGTTCCCGCTCGATCTCACGGAGCGACAGGAGATGCTGCACGGGGAGCGCGTACGCGCTCACGTGCGGTCGGTACTTGGCCGCCATGGTCCCCACCAGCGTGTTCGGGGAGAGGTCCACCATCTTGAGGGTGCTCTCGCCCGAGAGCGGGTAGAGGGCGAGGTCGCGGAAGCGCCGCTCCCGAAGCTGGCGGATCGTCTGGTAGAGCGTGACGCCGCACGAGAGCCCCACGCGGATCCCGTTGGACGCGATCTTCTCGAAGTAGGCGGCCGCGGCGGCGCCGAGCTCTTCCTTCAGGTCACCCCGCCCGCCCGCGGCCACGACCACGGCGTCGCGGAGGCCGAACCGCTCGGTGAGGGCCGCCTCCAGCTCCTCGGCGCGCGGCAGGTCCAGCTCGACCCGGACGAGGCCGTCGTCGTAGGCGCGCTTGAGCAGACGCGAGACCGTCGCCGCCGAGACGCCGAGCGCCTGGGCGATCTCCTTCTGCGACCGCGCCTGACGGTAGTAGAGCTCGAGGCACCGGACCATCAGCCGGAGCTCCCGCGAAGGCTGAGAAATTAATTTCATCGCCTTGAAGTTCTTGCTTGACGGCACCAGTGTACCTCGTTATCCTCGGGCAAGTCATCACACCGCATCCCGATCACCCCAAGGAGGCGCGCATGGGCGCCAGGCGCTACGGCTCTTCGGACGGCCCGATCAAGCTGACGGAGTACCACGAGTCCCGGAAGGAGCTCGACGGGCTGCCGGTGACGTCGGCGGAGAAGATCCCGGTCACCAACACGCCGAACATCTTCTCGTACAAGGCCCACGTCTTCGCCAAGAACCCGGCGCTGGTCCAGCGCTACATCAAGGCGACGAAGGCCGACGTCGGCGGCGTGGGCGGGCACGTGGTCGCCGCCGAAGAGGTGAAGTCGGTCATCGCCAAGTTCGTCCTGGAGAACAACGCCTTCAAGGGCGAGCCCATCTTCACGTCGCTCATCGTGACGCATACGGGCGACGACGTCGCCGTGACCGGGATCATGGCCGAATCCGTGGACATGTCCGTGGTGGACCAGCTCATGTGGGACGCCCTGCAGGAGGGCGCGCGCAAGGCCTCCGAGCTGGGCCTCTACGGGCCCGGCCAGGACCTGGTCGCCGACGCCTTCACAGGCAACCTCCGCGGCGCGGGGCCGGCGACCGTGGTGCTGCCGCTGCCCCTCCGCAAGGACAACCCCTCGCAGACGGTGCTCGTCTCGTTCGCCGACAAGACGGAGCCGATGGCGTTCAACTACTACGCCACGGGCGCTTACCTCCTGCCACGCTTCAACACCGGCCTGGTGATCGCGGCCTCGAAAATGAAGCACGGCTACATCATGGAGATCGTCGACCTCGACACCAAGGCGCAGGCGATCGAGGCGGGCGCGCACCCGCGCGACCAGAAGGCCCTCGACGGCAAGATGGAGGAGCTCGCGAAGGGACTGCAAGAGAAAGTGCTGGCGCTGCGGGCGCCCGAGGACCTCTACGACATCGAGGGGCTCACCCGCGCGTCGCGCTTCGTCATCGCGCGCATCTGGAGCCGCGACGAGAAGGGCGAGCGCGACGAGCTCGGTTACGTCTGCTCGGCCGAGCGGCTGCACAACATCAAGACCAAGAAAGGGTTCACCTACGGCGGCAAGGACGACCCCGTGCTCCTCGCCTTCGCGCAGGGCGACTGGCCGGCGCCCGGCGAGATCACCTCGCCCTGGGCGGCATGCCCGATGGTCGCCGGCGACTGCCGCGGAAGCCACAACCTCCATATCCTGCCGATGCCGATCAACTCGCAGACGTCCTACTGGTCCGGGCCGATCCTGTCGGCGATCACGCTCTCCGTCAACATCCACACGGGGCGGATCGGGGCGATCTCCGACCAGTTCGCGCTCGGCACGCCGTGGGACCAGGTGCGACGGCGCGCGTCCGACCTGGCGATCCAGTTCCGCCTGGCGCACGGTACCAAGCAGCCCGCGACGCTCCACGAGGACGAGCTCGAGTACCAGGAGGGATGGAAGGAGCGGCGCGCCCGCCTCGAGCGCCAGTTCGAGGTGAAACCGCCGCTCACGTTCGGCCGCAACGGCCACGGCGCGAACGACGGTCGGGGAGGGAAGCCCGCGAGCGCGCGGACGGGCAAGCGTCCGGGCGAAATCGACTAGTTCCTCGGAGGGGGCCTCGACGGCCCCCTCCGAGCCTCCCCCAGGAAGGGTTGCGCGGGCAAAGCCCGCGCTCGAACGGTGGTTACTCCGGCGCGCTCCCATCTGACTCGGATGGGCAGGCCGTCGGAGCCTCTCTCGATCGGCTATCGAGCCAAATTGACTTCCCGTATCGCGGATGCTACGGTCAGTTCAGCGCAACTACTGGATTTTCCGACAACTGATGGCAAAGCTCCACCTCATCACGTATGGCTGTCAGATGAACGAGTACGACTCGGAGCGCGTCGCGGGCCTGCTCCGCGCCGAGCGCTATGAGCTCACTGCAGACGAGCAGGAGGCCGACCTGATCCTCGTCAACACCTGCGCGATCCGCGAGAAGGCGGAGGAGAAGGTCTTCTCGAAGCTCGGCGAGCTCCGGAAGCTCAAGACGAAAAACCCCGAGCTGATCATCGGCGTCATGGGATGCATGGCGCAGCTCCAGCAGGAGGCGATTCAGCGGCGCGTCCCGGCCGTCGACCTCGTGTTCGGCTCGCCGGCGATCGCGCGCGTCGGGGAACTGGTGGAACGGGTGAGACGTGAGCGGCGGCCCGTGCTCGAGACCGGCGAGGGCCCGCTCGTGAAGATTACGGTCCGCCCACCGTCGGCCTCCCGCCTGAAGGCATTCGTCACCGTGATGGAAGGCTGTGAGAAGCACTGCACGTTCTGCGTCGTCCCGCGCACGCGGGGGCGCGAGCGCAGCCACCCGCCCGAGACGCTCCTGGCCGAGGTCCGGAGCCTCGTCGCCGAGGGGTGCCGCGAGGTGACGCTCCTCGGCCAGACGGTCAACGCCTACGGGCGCGATCTCACGCCGCCGACCGACCTGGCCGAGCTGCTCGAGCAGGTCAATGACGTCACGGGGATCGAGCGGATCCGCTTCACCACCTCGAACCCGTACAACCTGACGCCCCGGCTCATCCGCGCGCTGCGCGACGTGCCGAAGGTGTGCGAGTACTTCCACCTCCCGCTCCAGTCGGGTTCGGACCGCGTCCTCGAGCGCATGAACCGCGGCTACACGCGCGAGCGCTACCTCGAGCTCGTGCGCGAGATCCGCGACGCGGTGCCGGAGATGGCGTTCTCGACGGACCTGATCGTGGGGTTCCCGGGCGAGACTGAGGCGGATTTCGAGCAGACGCTCGACATGGTCGAGCAGGTCGGCTACGACAACGTCTTCGTCTTCCGCTACTCGCGCCGCCCCGGCACGCCGGCGGCGACGATGCCTGACCAGGTGGCCGACGAGGTCAAGGCGCGCCGCAACGCGCGGCTGCTCGAGGTGGCCGGGCGGGTGGCGGCCGAGCGGAGCCGCGCGCTCGTCGGCCGCACGCTCGACGTGCTCGTGGATGGGGCGTCGAAGAAGAACGCCGGCGAGCTCTCGGGCCGGACCCGCTGCAACCGTGTCGTCAACTTCGACGGGCAGGGACGCGTGTCCAGCGGCGACGTGACGCGCGTCCGGGTGACCGAGGTGCTCCCGCACAGCCTGCGAGGGACGCTCGCTGCGCACGCGGAGGAGACTCCATGTTTGTCGAAATGAAGGTTCGCGGGCTGGCGCTCGACGCCGTGTCGAACATGCCGATCATCATCCTGCGCGACGACGAGGACCGGCGCTCGTTGCAGATCTGGGTGGGGATCTTCGAGGCGAACGCGATCGCCCTCGAGCTGGAGAAGGTGCCCCCGCCGCGTCCGATGACGCACGACCTGATCAAGAACATCCTCGAGGCGCTCGACGCCCGGGTGCTCAAGGTGGTGGTGACCGACCTCAAGGACAACACCTTCTTCGCAGTCCTGCACATCCAGATGGGCGACGCCGAGTACACGGTGGACTCGCGGCCCTCGGACGCGATCGCGTTGGCGCTGCGCGTGAGCGCGCCGATCTACGTCGACGAGGACGTGGTCCGCAAGGCCAAGAGCCTCGAGGTGTCGAAGGAGGCCGAGCCGGCGAAGCCCGACGATCCGGAGCAGCTGCGGGAGTGGCTGCAGAACATCAAGCCGGAGGATTTCGAGAAGTTCAACAAGGCCTAAGCGTGGGGCGCGCCGTCCGATGACCGCGCCTGCGGCTCCGCCCCGGTCCATCCGCCTCGTATTCAAGGGCGAGTGGACCGCACCGGGCAGCAAGGGGCTCCTCGGCGCCGACCCGCGACTCCGGACGCTTCGGAAGGTCCTGGTGAGCTATCCGGACGTCCGTCACATCGTGCCCGATCGCATCAGCCTCGACGCCAGCGCGGACAGCCGCACGCTGGACGCTGTCGCGCGCTTCCTGGAGCGGCAGCACTGGCTCGTCAAGTCGATCGCGGTGGAATGAACCGGACCCAAGAAACTCCGCGCCGCTCGTGATCTGGAATCCCGACGCCGAGGCGATGCCGCGGGAGGCGCGGCGGCGCCTCCAGCGGGAGCGGCTGAGCCAGACGCTCCGCTGGGCGGTCGAGCGCGTGGGGTTCCACCGCGAGCGGCTAGGCGGCGTCGAGGTCCGACACCTCGAGGACCTGGCACGGCTGCCGTTCGTCCGGAAGAGCGAGCTGCGCGACGCGTACCCGTTCGGCCTCTTCGCGGTGGAGCTCGCCGAAGTCGCCCGCATCCACGCCTCGTCGGGGACGAAAGGCAAGCCGACCATCGTCGGCTACACAGCGGGTGACCTCGAGATCTGGCGCGAGGTGATGGCGCGCGTGCTGACGGCGGCCGGGGCGCGCCGCGGCGACATGCTCCACGTGGCCTTCGGCTACGGGCTCTTCACGGGCGGGCTCGGCTTTCACGAGGGCGCCGAGCGCGTCGGCATGACCGTCGTGCCGGTCTCGTCGGGCAACACCGCGCGCCACCGGCTCCTGTTGCGGGACCTGGCACCCGCCGGCATCTGCGGTACGCCCTCGTTCGTCCTCCACATCGCCGAGAGCCTCGCCGCGGAGAGCGGGGACCCGCGCGCGCTCGGGCTCCGCTACGGCCTGTTCGGCGCCGAGCCGTGGACGGAAGGCATGCGGGCCTCGCTCGAGCGTGCGCTCGGCTGCCGTGCCTACGACGTGTACGGGCTCTCGGAGATCATCGGCCCGGGCGTCGCCGGCGAGTGCGAGGTCCGCGCGGGGCTCCACATCCAGGACGACCACTTCCTGCCGGAGGTCATCGACCCCGCCACGGAGCAGGTTCTGGAACCGGGGCGGGAAGGGGAGCTCGTGCTCACGACCCTGACCAAGCGCGCGCTGCCGCTCGTCCGCTACCGCACGGGCGACATCACGACGCTCACCGACGAGCCGTGCCCCTGCGGCCGGACTTCGGTGCGGATGGCCCGGGTCAAGGGACGCTCGGACGACATGCTGATCATCAAGGGCGTGAACCTCTATCCCTCCGAGGTGGAAGGAACACTCCTCGAGATCGAGGAGCTCGTGCCCCACTACCAGCTCGTCGTGGACCGGCGCTCGACCCTGGCGACCCTCGAGGTGCACGTCGAGCCGGGGCCCGAGCTCGTGGAGCGCTGCGGTGGCTTCGACGCCGAGCACCCCGTGATCGCCAGCCTCCGCCGGCGCGTCGCCGAGCGCCTCCAGAAGGCGATCGGCCTCTCCGTCCAGCTCACGATCGTGGCGCCGCGGACGCTGCCGCGCTCCGAGGGCAAGGCGGTTCGCGTGATCGAGCGGCGGTAGGGTATCCTGAGTCTCGGGAGGAGACATCCATGAGCAACCTGGCTCGCGAGATGCTGGCGAAGATCGAGGCGGGCGTGCGCATCGAGTCCGCCCACGAAATGACCGACGACTATCGCGAGAACCTCGTCCACCTCCTGACCATGCAGGCCGACTCGGAGCTGGCGGGGGGCTACGGCTACGTGCCCTGGATCACCAAGGCGCCGACGGTCGAGGAGAAGCACGTCGTCGCCCAGATCGTGAAGGACGAGCTGCGCCACGCCACAGTCATGTACGGCCTGCTCGCCGACCTCGGCTTCGACGTCGAGAGCCACGTCCGCCGGCACGACGAGATCTTCACGATGCGCATCGAGTCGGACGCGGATATCGGGACCGCGCGCATCACGAGCGATAAGCGGGTGAACATCTTCTACTATCCGATCGAGACGTGGGCCGATTTCATCTTCTTCAACTTCTGCATGGATCGGGGCGCCGGCCACCAGCTCGAAGACGTCCGCGGCTGCTCCTACGGCCCCTGGGTGCGCGCGATCGAGGGGATCTTCAAAGAGGAGAAGTTCCACATTCGCCACGGCGAGTACTGGGTGAAGAAGCTAGCCGAGGACCCGAAGATCCACGCCGAAGCCCAGGCGACCTTCAACAAGTGGTACATCCGGACGATGAACATCTTCGGGCGCCCGGGGTCGCCGAAGAACCAGCTCTACCGGAGGTACAAGCTCAAGCTCCGTGACAACGACGAGGTCCGCCAGGCCTTCGCCCACGAGATCCGGGGTCTCTGCGACACCTTCGGCCTGACCGTTCCCGAGTGGAAGCCGAAGTGGGCCGAGCTCCCCGAAGAAGCCCACATCCCGGGCTAGAGGCGCCTCGTGAAATCCACACCGGTGATCGCATCGGCGTTGGTGGTGTGTCTCCTGCTGGCTGGCTGCGTCGCCAAACCCGTGACCGCCCCGCGGGCCGTGGTGCCCGCGACCGTGTCCTCCGAGCTTCGAGCGGCCGCCACCACCGCCAAGCAGTTCGGGGATATGGTGGCCATCGGCGTGGGAGTGTCGAATGGCTCGGCGAAGGACTACGTCATCACGGCTGATCGCGTGCTGGCGGTCGACAAGGCCGGCAACCGCGTCGCCCCTCTCTCGGTGGTCGAGGCGGCTCGCCAGGCGGGCGGCGCCACCGCGCTGGTGGCGGGTCTGCAGGGAGCCGGGGGCGCTGCGCTGCTCACCGGTCTCTTGGGAGCCATCCCTGGTGCGATCCTCGGAGCCGCCTCAGGCGGCGCGTCCGGCGCCGGCAAGGGCGCGGCTGTCGGCGCGGGAATCGGGATCGCGGTCGGCGCGATCGCCGGCTTCTACGAGTCGAAGACCAAGACCGAGCGCGAGATCATCAGTCAGCTCGGCGATCTGTATCTCGGGGCCAAGACTTCCAAGCCGGGGCTGCCGGTCAGTGGCTTCGTCTTCTTCCCCCGCGGCGACTACGTGGGCATCTACGTCATCACTGTCGAGGAGCCCGGCGGTGCCGTGCACGAGGTCTATGGCCCGATGGTCGCGCAGCCTTCCGGGTAACCCTCGAACTGAGGAATGACGTGGACGTGCAGGAGGCAAAGACCATGGATCGCGACACGAATAGCCGACTCGCTCTCGTCGTCACCATCGCATCGTTCCTCTGGGTCTCCACGGCGGGTGCCCAGGAGAAGACCACGAGCACAGAGAAGCTCGGGACAGTCCATTTCCCCGTCTCCTGTAGCGCCGCGGCCCAGCCGCAGTTCGATCGCGCGGTGGCTCTGCTCCACTCCTTCTGGTACTCGGAAGGGGTCAAGGCCTTCACTGCCGTCGCGGCGACGGACCCCGCGTGCGCCATGGCGCACTGGGGAATCGCGATGAGCCTCTGGTATCCGCTCTGGCAGCCGCCTGACGCGGCGACCCTCAAGAAGGGGTGGGTGGCCGTGGAACAGGCGAAGACCCTCAGGGCGAGCACCGAACGCGAGCGAGACTACATCGCCGCGATCGAGGCGTTCTATAGAGATTCCGACAAGCTTGATCACCGCACGCGCAGCCTCACCTACGAAAAGGCGATGGAGCGTCTGTACGTCCGCTATCCGCAGGACCGCGAGGCGGCGGTGTTCTACGCCCTCGCGCTCAACGCAACGGCGCTCCCTACTGACAAGACGTACGCTAACCAGAAGAAGGCCGGCGAGATTCTCGAGAAAGTGTTCGCTGAGCAGCCGGACCATCCGGGCGTCGCCCACTACATCATCCACAGCTACGACTATTCCCTGCTTGGGAATCGAGCGCTGACGGCGGCGCGCCGCTACTCTCAGGTCGCGCCGTCGAGCCCCCATGCGCAGCACATGCCGTCGCACATCTTCATCCGCCTCGGGCTCTGGCAGGAGACGATCCGGTCCGACCGTGCTGCCGCTGTCGCCGCGCGGGACGCAAACTCCGTGTTCGAGCAGCTCCACTCGCTGGACTACCTGATGTATGCGTACCTCCAGGGTGCGCAGGATCGGGAGGCGAAGCGCGTCGTCGACGACCGGAACGCGATCGGTCGGATGGAGCAGGAGCTCATCGCCGCGGCTTACGGCTTCGCGGCGATTCCGGCCCGATTCGCCATCGAGACGCGCGGCTGGGCCGAAGCAGCGTCACTCGAGCCACGTCCTAGCCGCTTCACCTTTACTGAAGCGATCACGCATTTCGCGCGTGCCCTCGGCGCCGCCCGAGGCGGCGATGCGACAAGCGCTCGCAAGGACGTCGAGCGACTGGAAACCCTGCGTGACGGCCTGACCCAGGCGAAGCAGACCTATTGGGCCGAGCAGGTGGAGATCCAGCGCCGGGCTGCGGCGGCGTGGGTCGCCCGAGCAGACGGAAAGACCACGGAAGCGCTTGCGCTCATGCGTTCAGCCGCTGACCTTGAGGACTCGACGGAGAAGCACCCGGTGACGCCCGGGCCAATCGTGCCTGCGCGCGAACTGCTGGGCGAATTGCTCCTTGATCTTCAGCAGCCAGCGCAGGCCCTGATGGAATTCGAGGCGGCACTGCGCAGTTCGCCCAACCGCTTCAACAGCCTTTACGGCGTGGCTCGGTCGGCCGAACTCTCAGGCGATCGCGACAAGGCCAGAGGTCGCTACGCGCAGCTCGTCGCGCTCTGCGAGAAGGCCGATACGGAGCGCCCGGAGCTGCAGCGGGCCAAGGCCTTCCTCGCGCGGGACTGAGCCGCCGCTACGACCTCGTGGTGCAGCGGGCGAAGGCGAAGCGGTGAGCCAATAGCGGCCGGCGATGTCGGGTAATAGGACGAGAGAGGGAATCGCGCTTGGGAGCCCTCGAAGTTGACATAATACCTCTTATCGGAAGCTCTGCGCGGCGGGGTTGCGTCGGCCGCCCTCCCTTTTCTCTCTAGGGCCTGACCGTCGTACCGCGACTCCGCACGGACCTGCCACTCTTGAGGACGGCGCCCCGTGGCCCCTTCGGATCACACGTTCCACAGGGGCCATTGGCGATCGCTTCGTACCCCGGCGCCAACGTCTGCGTCGTCTCGATCTCCGCGGGATTGAGAGGCGCCTGTGTGCTCATCGCAGTCTAAGGCGGCCTCCTAGCCACCCAAGCGCATGAGGCGGGCCCGGACGTCCTCGCCGCGGCGGGCCTGCGGAAGCTCCTTAAGGATCCGTCGGTAAGTCTCCACGGCTTCATCTTTTCGCCCCGCCAGCTCCTGGGTCCGCGCGAGGTCCACCAGGAGCGCCTCGTAGTAGAAGTCCTTCGGGCCGAGCGTGGCGAGCGCGGCGCGATAGGCGTCCATGGCCTTCGCCCAGTCGCGCTCGGCCTCCCACGTGTAGCCACGCCCGACCTGGGCGAGCGTCCGCAGCGTTCCCGTGGCTCCTCGGGCGAGCACGACCTCATAGGCGGCGCGCGCCGCCGCGTACTGGCCGGCGCCGTAGCGAACGTTCCCCAGTTGGTACGCCATCTGAGGAACGGCGGCGGCGGACGGATAACGCGCCAGGATCGCCTCGAGGTCGCGTGCTGCCGCGGTCCGCGCCTCGGCCGTGGCCTGCGGGCCTTCGGCGGCAGCGACGCGGACCATGACGTCGGCGTATGCCGCCCTGGCCCGGCTCTGTTCGGCGGCGTACCAGAACCACGCTGCGCCGCCCAGAACGAGGACCGCGAGGACGGCGCCAGCGAGGACGAGGAGCGTACGCCGCGAGGGCGCGATCACGAGGGACGCCCGAGCACTGAAGAATCGGAGGAGCGATTTCATCGCACGCGCAACCCCTTCCGGTACTGGCGCCCGCACGCGCGGCACCGGAACCAACCCTGGGAGACGCGAGGCACGATGCGCCCGCAGTGCGGACACCGTTGATAGTTGCGCCAGCCCCAGAAGAGGCCGAGCCCGACCGCGAGCGCCGCGCCGATCACCAGCGGTGGGGAGAGGACGGCCTCCACGACAAGCATGCTAGCAGGGGGTCACGGGGTGTCAAGCACGGCGGCGCCCGGAGACGACCCGGGCACCGCCGCATGGAAGGGATTTACTTCAGTTTCTCGAGAAGCTCCTTGCCCAGCTTCTCGGATTCGGCGTGCTTGCCCTCGCTGTGCAGCTGCTGCACCATCGCGACCTTGTCCTTGACGTCGGCGGCGGTGGCATCGTAGCGGTTTGCGGTGGCCGCAGTGATCTGCGCCACGAGCTTCGGGCACTGGAAGGCCAGCGCCTGGCCCGCGGCGAAGACGACCGCGACGGCAACGACAACGAGCGTGATAAGGGATCGGCGCATGGAGTCACCTCCTTTCAGAATCGTGAGTGGGCAGCTCTACGAAGATCATGCCGCGCTCGACCCGAACCGGATAACACGCCACCTCAACCGCCGGGTTGTTGATGTTGGCGCCGGTCGTGACGTCCCAGCGCCAGGCGTGCCAGGGGCAGGTTACCACGCGCCCGTCGAGCTCGCCCTCACCCAGCGGCCCGCCCCGGTGGGCGCACGAGTTGTTGATCGCGTAGTAGGTGCCGTCTACGTTGAACAGGGCCAGCGTCTTCCCCTCGACCTCAACCACCTTGCCCTCGCCCGTCGCCAGGTCGCCGACGGCGGCGACCTTCACCCGTCGCGCCTCTACCATCGAGCGCTCCCTTACTCGATCACCCCGAGGCGGCCATTGTGACTGCCCATATACCAGAGCCGCCCATCGGCGTCCACGACCATCTTCCGGATCCCGACGTCCTTCGACGGCAGCGCGAAGACCCTGAGCGCGCCCGTCCCGGGATCGAGGCGTACCACGGTGTCCGTCTGGATCTCGTTCGCCCACACCACACCCGCGCCGTCGATCGTCACGGCGTAGGGCCCGCCGCGCTCGCCCGCGGGCAGCGCGTACTCCTTCAGGACCTTCTGGGTCGCGGGGTCCACCCGCACGAGCTTGCCGCTCCCGTAGAGCGTCACCCAGAGCGAGCCGTCGGGCGCCGTCGCCATGCGGCGAGGCTGCGAGCCGCGCTCGAGCGGAAGCTCGGTGATCGTGCCCGTCTTCGGGTCGAGCCGCCCGAGGCGGTCACCGGCCATCTCGCAGAACCAGACGTTGCCCGCGCGGTCGAGCGTGAGGCCATACGGGCGGCCGCGGGCCTTGTACTCGGCGAAGACGCCCGTGCGCGTGTCGAGCCGGCCGATCCGGTTGCCAGACTGCACGGTGAACCAGAGGATCCCCTGCTCGTCGATGACGAGCGTGTGGGGGTCGCCGCCCGAGGGCGCCTTGTGCTCGACGACCTTGCCGGTCTTCGGGTCGAGCTCGCCGATCGTGCCGTTCCCATTGCCCGTGTACCAGACCCGGCCCGCGCGATCGACGAGGAGACCGTGCGGCCGCGCGCCCGGTGGCAGCTCCCACTCGGTGAACGTTTTGGCGCGCGTATCGAAGCGCGCGATCCGGTTGCCGAACATCACCGCGATGTAAATGTTGCCGTCGGGGCCCGGCGCCGGATCGCGGGCGAATTGGGGCGTCGGCACCGCCCACTCCGAGATCCGCCCCTCGACCTGGGCGCGGGCGCCCGGGGCGATCCCGTAGTTCGAGCCACCGGCCGCCGCAACCGCGGCCGTGAGCTGCAGCGTGAGCAGGGCGACCGCCAGCCTCATCGTCCTCTCCTCGCGAGTCGCCGGACCTCTCGCCACCGGAAGCAGTCCGTCGTGTGATCGTTCACCATCCCCGTCGCCTGCATGAACGCGTAGCAGATCGTCGGCCCCACGAACTTGAAGCCGCGCGCCTTGAGCTCCCGGCTGAGCGCGCGCGCCGCGTCCGTCTCGGCAGGCACCCGGCGCGGCGACGTCCAGGCGTTCTGGCGCGGCGAGCCGGCGACGAACCGCCAGATCCAGACGTCGACGCTCCCGTGCTCCCGCTGCACGGCGAGGAACGCGCGCGCGTTTGTGACCGCTGCCTCGATCTTCGCACGGTTGCGCACGATGCCCTCGTCGCCGAGGAGCTTCTGGATCCGGCGCGCGGTGAACCGGGCGACCCGTGCGGGCTCGAAGCCGTCGAAGGCCCGCCGGTACGCCGCGCGCTTCCTGAGAATCGTCGCCCAGCTCAGCCCCGCCTGCGCGCCCTCCAGAATGAGAAACTCGAAGAGTCGCCGTTCGTCGTGGACCGGCACCCCCCACTCCTGGTCGTGGTAGCGGATCATCCCCGCGTCCCCGTTTGGCCACGCGCAACGTCGCTTCATGTGGGCGCCCGTGATCGTAGCGTGGTCGGGGGCGCGCCGCAAATGCACGAAGCGCTCAGCCGGCGACGAGGCGATAGAGGAGGCCGACGACGCCGCCCCCGAGGATGAGCCACACCGAGTTGACCTCGAATCGGATGAGCACGGCCGCCGCCACGAGGGCCAGCAGCGCGGTCAGCCAGTCGATGACGGCCGCGCGCGCGAGCTCCCACGTCACCGCCGCCATCAGGCCGAGGGCGGCGACGTTGACGCCGTCGAGGAACGCCGCCGTCCAGCGCGACGCGCGGATCTTCGGCAGGAGCGGGCGGCTTGCCGCGACGAACACGAATGACGGCAGGAAAATGCCGACCGTCGCGAGAACCGCCCCGGCGCCGCCGCCGACGAGGTAGCCGACAAAGGTGACGGTCGTGAGCACGGGGCCGGGCGTGACCTGACCGATCGCGATGGCATCGAGGAGCTGGCGATCGGTGAGCCAGCCGAGACGGTGGACGAAGTCGTTGCGGAGGAACGCGAGAAGGACGTAGCCGCTGCCGTAGAGGACGGAACCGATCTTGAGGAAGGTGACGAACAGCATCATGAGGCTCACGGACGCCGCAGCCGTGGACGCCCCGCGCGAGGGGCACCACGAGCCCGCCTGCCGCCAGGAGGGCGATCTCGTTCACGCCCATCAAAGACAGGGCGAGCACCGCGAGAGCCACCGCCGCCAGCAGCGTCCCCTTCACCGCGGTCCGGAGGAGCGCCCAGATCGCCTGAACCACGACCGCGATGATCACGGGCTTGACGCCGTAGAGGAGCCAGCCGACTTGGGGCTGGGCGCCGTACCGCACGTACGCCCACGCGAGCGCCCAGACGATCACCATCGCCGGGACGACGAAGCACGCGCCGCCGGCGACGAGACCAGGCCCGCCCGCGCGCGTGTAGCCGAGGTGGATCGCCATCTCGGTGGAGTTCGGCCCGGGGATCAGGTTCGTCATGCCGAGGAGGTCGAGGAAGCGCTCGTCGCTCACCCACTTCCGTCGCTTGACGACTTCTTCGCGCATGAGCGCAATGTGGGCGGCCGGTCCCCCGAAGCCGATGACGCCGAGCTTGAAGAAGAGCGCCATGACCTCGCGGAGGGGCGTGGCGGGCGTCACGCGCCCAAGGGTACACCGGCGCGCGTATCGGTGATATATGCGAGGCGTGAACCGTGGCCATCGTGTCTGGCCGTCGTTGCTGGTCGCGTGCGTCCTGGCGCTCGGAGGGCTCGCCGAGGCCATAGGGCCGACGCTCATCCCTCAGGTGGACGAGTTCATCGACGCACCGCGCGCGCTCTTCGGACGGACGCGTGCCGAGATCGAGCGGGTGCTCGGGGTGCCGCCTTACCCGGGCGTCGTGATCCGGTACTCGCCGGCGTCGGCGCTCACGTCCGTCGCCATCACCGCGCCGACGTACCGCCTGCCGCAAGGGCTCGGCGTCGGCGCGTCACGGCGCGACGTCGAGCGGCTCCTCGGCGAGCCGCAAGAGATGACCGAGGGGCGCTATCTCTACCTGTACTCGGACGGCTATCCCGACACGGTCGAGTTCTACTTCCGCGACGGTCACGTGCGCCGGATCGAGTGGAACTACTGGGCGGAGTCGCGGTAGACACCCGATTCGTCCTGGTTGACAACCGACCAGCGCTGACCCATCATCCCGTCCTCCGGGCCCTCCATGGCACGAAAGGAGGATGGGCGATGACGAGAACCGGACGAAACTGGTGGAGCGCGAGACTGCTGCTGATCGCGAGCGGAGTCTTGCTATCGGTAGTCCAACCCTCCGACGCCCAGACCGGTCGATTCACGGCCACCGGCAAGGTCGTTACGCTCCTCGCCGAGACCAAAATGCAGCCTGGAGACAAGCCGGGTCACGAGCTCACCATGGCACGCCGGATGGACACCATCAGCTATTCCGATCCGACGTTCAGCAGCGGGCAGGCCATAGTCGCCAGCGTGTCCGACTACACGGCCGGCAGCGGGGTGCACCGCGGTTACTTCGCCATAACCCATCCTGTCGGCGACAGGACCTTCTCATCTTACGAGGGGATGACGAAAGCGACGCCGAAGCCCGCCGGGCCGGCCGAGGTGACATTCGAGGGGACGTGGCGGTACACAGGCGGCACGGGCAAGTTCGAGGGCATCACTGGCGGCGGAACGTACAAGGGCGGCCTGACACCCGCGGGCGTCGCCTATGAGTTCGAGGGCCAGTACACACTCAAGCAGTAGCCGCGCCCACGGCTGACTGTCCGACGGGATCGCCCAGCCCCTAGAGTCTAAAGCTCGATCCGGCGCTTCGCCATTGCGCGTTCCCACTTGCGCTCATGGTCGTCGTCGAAGAGGAGCCCCTGGTCGGCGGGGACGCTGACCCAGTACCCACCCCGCATCTCACCCTCGAGCTGGCCGGGGGCCCAGCCGGCGTATCCGAAGACGAAGAGCGAGCGCCGGGGGCCCTTGCCCCGGCCCATCGCCTCCAGGACCTCGGGGTCCGTCGTGAGCGCGACGCCGTCCTTGATGACGCGCGTCGCGGCGCCCGCGTAGTCCTCGGTGTGCAGGACGAACACGCGCGATGGCTCCACCGGTCCGCCGTAGTGCACCCGGATGCGACCGCTCACGCCCTGGCTGTCCACGCCGAACCGCGCGAGGAAATCCGCGAGCGCGACCTCGGCAACGGGACGATTGACAACGAGGCCCGTCGCGCCCTTGGCGTCGTGCTGGAACATATAGATCAGGGTGTAGACGAACCGCGGATCCCGCAGCGCATCGGTGGCGACCAGCAGCTGACCGGTGAGGCTTGGTGCGGGTCGCCCCTGCCCGGCGGAGGCGCCCGCCGTCGCGATCGCGACGAGCGCGACGAGGGCGATTACGACGCGAGGCGAGGCAGCACCTGCTCGCGCAGGAGCACCATCGAGCGCTCCCACGCCGCTTGCGGGCGCCATTCGTGCGCAATCACGAGCAGCGCGCCGAACCCGCCAACCTCGTCGCGGAGCTTCGCCAGCTTGGCTGCGACGGTGTCGGGATCGCCGACGATCCAGATGTTGTCGAGGAGGTACGGGAGCGTGACGTCGGAGTCCGGCATCGCCGGGTCCACCTTGATCATCTCCAATCCCCGAATCTTCGCCAAGAGCCGCAAAAAATAGTCCCGGTAATCCCGCGCGAGCGGCCCCGCGAGCGCCTCGCGCCGCGCCTCCGCGTTCGTGTCCGCGACGTACACGTCGCGGGCGATCCGCCAGCTGGACCGGTCGGCCACACGCCCCACCCGCTGCGCTCCCGCCGCGACGGCGTCCCAGTGCGTTCGGAGGATCCGGGGTGGGACGAAGTTGATGCTCATCGGGATGTAACCGCGCTCGCCGGCAAGGACCAGCGTCTCCGACTTCGCCGACACGCCGGCCACGCCGATGGGCGGATGCGGGCGCTGGTACGGGCGCAGGTGGAGCCGGAGACCGATGTCCTCCTGGGGCTCGGGGATGCGGAAGCGCCAGTACTTGGACTCGTAGAGGCCGGGCTTGGGGTCGTTCCAGAGCTCGAGGATCAGATCGAGGACGGCACGGGTGATCTCGCGCTGCTCGCCGCTCTTCGGATCGACGCCGACCACCTCGAAATCACCGGGGAACCCCCCGGAGCCCACGCCCCAGTAGAAGCGGCCCCGCGCCATCTGGTCGAGCTGCGCGATGCGCTGCGCGAGCATGAGCGGACTGTGATTCGGCAGGCAGGAGACGCCGGTCCCGAGCTTCATCGTCTGCGTCAGGGCGAGCGCCTTGGCGATGAACAGGTCGGGACACGGGATGTTTTCCCACATCGCCGTGAAGTGCTCGCCGATCCACGCCTCCTCGAACCCGAGGCGATCGAGCGTGACGAGCTGCTCGAGGTCCTCCTCCATCGTCCGCGCGGGGTCGGCCCCGGGCGGGTGCAACGGCATCGCGAAGTATCCGCAGCGCATGAGGCCTCCCCGGCGTTGGGTGGATTCTACTCCAACGAGCGGTGGTGCACCCTGCGCGGGTGCGATAGAGTCTTCGCCGGACCGCGATGCGCTTCGGCACCTACTACTTCCTCCAGGCTCCACCGGCGCTCGCCCACCCCGAAGTCGTTCGGCGCGAGATCGAGCAGATGGCGTGGACCGAAGAGCTCGGCTTCGACAGCATCTGGCTGACCGAGCATCACTTCATCGAGTACGGCCTCTCGGTCTCACCAGCGGTCCTGGCAGCCGCCGCCGCCATGCGGACCCGGCGCGTGCGGATCGGCCTGGCCGCCGCCATCCTGCCCTTTCACGATCCGGTGCGGCTCGCCGAAGAGCTCGCGATGGTCGATATCCTGAGTGGCGGGCGACTGGATGTCGGCGTGGGGCGCGGCAACCGCCCCGTCGAGTTCGAGGGCTATCGCGTCCCCCAGATCGAAAGCCGCGAACGCTTCGAGGAGGCCCTCGCGATCCTGGTCCGCGCGTGGACCATGGAGCGCTTCTCCTACGAGGGCCGCCACTACACGATCCCCGAGGTGCGGGTGATCCCGAAGCCGCTCCAGCAGCCCCACCCCCCGCTCTACGTGGTGTGTGTGAGCCCCGACACGATCGAGGCCACCGCGCTTCGCGGCCTGCCCATGCTGAACTCGCTGCTTCGGGGACCGGTCGACCAGCTCTCCCAGAGCCGCGACACGTACGTCAGGGCATGCCGGAAGGGGGGCCGGACCGAGGCCGAGATCGCCAGGCTACTCGGGAACTGGGGAGTCTCGCGTCATGTCTACGTCGCGCCGACCGACGCCGAGGCCCTGGCCGAGGCGAAGGACGCGGAGCTGTGGTACCAGGAGGCCCTGCGAAGGTTTCTCATCCCCGAGCAGATCGGGCGCGTGCACCCGCTCCTGCAGCCCGGGTTCCGCGCCATGGCGGAGCGGCTCGGGAAGGTCACGTGGGACCAGCTCGTCGCCGAGACCGTCGCCTTCGGCTCTCCCGACACGGTCGCGGAGAAGATCGACGAGCTGCGGGGCCTCGGTGTCGGCGAGGTGCTGTGCTGGATGAACTTCGGGGGCTTGCCCCAGGCGGGCGTGCGGCGCTCGATGGAGCTGTTCGCTCGCGAGGTCATGCCCCGGTTTCGCTGACAGGGCTGCTGGCGAGCAGCTTGCCTTGTGAGTTCGGGACTGCTACGCTCGCGCGCGATGTGGTACGAAATGATCTCCGCCGACTGCCACATCGATCTGTGTTGGTTGCCGCCGGACCTCTTCACCGCCAACGCCTCGGTGGGCCTACGCGACCGCATGCCCTACGTCACCGACGGGCCGAAGGGGCCGGCGTGGGTCACCAGCAAGGGCGCCGCGCTCGGCCTGATGAACGGCATGGGGTCGGCCGGGCGCGAATACATCCCCGGCCAGATTCACCGCTCCGATCGGATGGCCTCGACCGGGCTCTACGAGGACGGCAAGCGCGGCATCCGCCGCCTCACCGACCCCGAGCTGCGCCTCCGGGACCAGGAGCGCGACGGCGTCCAGGCCGAGGTGCTCTACGGGATCCTCGGTACCACCCGGCGCCTGAACGACGCCGAGGCCGCCGTCGAGGTCATGCGCATCTACAACGAGTGGCTCGGCGACTTCTGCGACACGCACCCCGACCGCTACGCGGGCCTGGCGTCGATCCCCAACCAACCGGTGGAGGCGGCGGTCGAGGAGGTCAAGCGGGTTATCAAGCGCGGCGCCGTCCGCGGCGTGGACATCGCCAACTCGCTCGACATGCTCCCGCTCTGGGATCCTCAGTGGACTCCGCTCTGGGACGTCGTCAACGAGGCGCGGCTGCCCGTCCACTTCCACACCGTGGGCGGCCAGATGCCCGACCTCACGAAGCTGCCGCCGCTCCTCGGGCTGATGGCGCGCGCCGTCCACATCACCGGCTTCCAGATGCACATGGCGACCATCCTGACGTCGCTGATCTTCGGCGGCGTGCTCGAGCGATACCCGGCGATGCGCGTCGTCATCGGCGAGAGCGGCATCGGCTGGATTCCGTACGTCCTCGAGCGGATGGACGCGGAATGGGAGGACCAGTTCAAGGACCTCGGCCTCAGCCTCCCGCCGAGTGAGTACTGGCGCCGCCAATGCAAGGCGACCTACCAGACGGATCGCGTCGGCATCAAGCTGCTCGACGAGATCGGCGTCGACAACGTCATGTGGGGCTCGGACTTCCCCCATCCTGACGGCGTCTGGCCCGACTCGCGCGAGTTCATCCAGCGTGAGCTCGGTCACCTGGCTGCCGACGTCCGCCGGAAGATCGTCTGCGAGAACGCGGGCAGGTTCTACGGTTTCATTCGCTGAACGCGGCCGGGACCAATCACGTCCACCACTCGGGCGCGTGAGTTCCCAGCGGCACCGACGGACACGCCCAGTGGGCGGGAGTCTCCGATAGCTTCGCCGCCGGAGCCACGTGCCTGAGCACCCCGAACGGCGTCTCGGTCGTCTGGAGAAATTCGTCGACGTCTTCCACTCGGGGATCGGGAGCGCCCAGGCCGGCGACTCGGCCGAGTCGGTCGATCCACCGCCCCGTCTGGGCGAGCGAGACCCGCACGAGGTAGCTGCCGCCCGCCCGCGCCCGTCGCGCGAGCGCCACCATCGCCCCGAAGGCCGCGAGGTATCCCGTCGCGTGGTCGAGCGCCTGAGCGGGAAGGTGTTTCGGCCCATCCAGGCCCGCTGCGGCCCCGCCCTCGTGAGCGATGCCACTCACCGACTGGACCAGGCTGTCGAACCCGCGACGCTCGCGCCAGGGTCCGACGTGGCTGTAGGCGCTCAAGGTGACGTAGACGATGCCCGGCCGGAGCCGCGCCAGCTCCTCAGCGGATAAGCCGTGCGCGGCGAGCGCACCCGGACGATAGGACTGGCAGATGACGTCGCACGAGCGGATCAGCGACCGCAGCCGCTCCGCGTGATCCGCCCGACGCAAATCGAGGCGCGCAGAGCGCTTACCGTGGCCGAAGTCGATGACGTGCACCTCGATGCTCGGCAGGTGCTCGGCGGTGACCAGCAGCACGTCCGCGCCGTGCTCGGCCAGTGTGCGCCCGCAGACCGGGCCGGCGATGACCCGCGTCAGATCCAGGACGCGCACGCCGGAGAGCGGCCTGTCGCCGCTCCCGGGCGCCTCAGCCGGAGCTTCGCCGATCTGTACGATCTCGAAGAGCGGCAGCTCGGCGACCGCTTGCGCCTGCGGATCCCGCTGCCACTCGTCGGGAGCACGCACCATCCCGGCACATAGGCCCGCCGCCGCGAGCGCGTCTTCGAGCTCCGCCGCCTTCCATCCCGCCACCGCCACCGTGACGGCCTCGCGCGTGCCGTCGCATCCGAGCACACGGAGCACGCCGTCGCGGTGATGGGGGAAGTTACAGTGGAGCTGGATCCAGCGTCCGTCTCCGGCTCGATAGAAGCCAGAGACGGGATGCCATGCGCCGGGAGGCTGGCGGCCGTCCACCCGGAGATAGCGCTCGCTGCGGAATGCGGCCGCCGCGGCCCGCGCATCGACCGCGACCCGCTGTCGTCGCCCGCCGCGGAGCCGCCACAGCTCCGCGGCCGCCAACCCCGCCGCCGCGATGCTCGCCGTCGCGGCCGTCGCGATCTTGAAGTTGCTCGGGAGAACCGGATCGCCGCCTGTCAGCCTCGTCGAGTCGAGGGCGGCCGGATCCTCGACGGCCCAGCGCCAGAGCTGAGCAAGGACACCGCGGGCGTCACTCCCGTTGCTCAATGGGCCGAGCTTAGCCGGCGGCCCCGGAGCGGTCAAGGATCGTCACGACCGTTCAAACCGGGTTACACTGCGCCGCACCGGAGGAGGTGTGTATGCACGTGCTGGTGACGGGAGCGGCGAGCGGGATTGGACGGGCGACCTGTCTCCGCTTGGCGCGCGATGCCCGCGCGCGGGGCCAGGCGGCGAAGATCGCGGCGGTCGACCTCGGCCCTTCGCCCGAGCTCGACAGGCTGGTCGAAGAGCTTCGGAAACTCGACGCGGAGGCGCTGGCTCTGCACGGTGACATGGGTAGCGTCG
>QHTD01000322.1 GCA_003220675.1 Candidatus Rokuibacteriota bacterium
CCCCGTCACCGGGAGCGACTCGAGCGCCGGAGCCGCGAGGCCGAAGACGAGCAGGTTCTTCTGCTCGTTGTGCACCGTCATGTCGAGCGCCAGCGGCGAGCCCGTCCAGTAGTAGTGGGGCATCACCTCCACGCCGGGAATGATGAGCACGCGCGGGTTGCGCGCTCGCGCCTCGGCGACACGGTCGAGGAAGCGCGCGGCGCCACCGTCGAGGATGGAGCGCGCCTCGCGCGCGACCCGCGTGAGCGCGCGGAACGGCGGCAACCCGTACTCGATGCGGAGGAGATAGTTCTCGCTCAGCAGGAGCGCGCCGACGCCGGCCTTCTCGGCTTGGGCGGCCAGCTCGTCGAGCGAGAAATCACCTGTCGAGAGCGTGGAGTGCACGTGGAGCACCGCGGGCAGCCGCTCGAGCTCCGCGGCGCTCGCGGGGGAAACACCGGAGAGGAGCGACACCACGATCGCGGCCACACGCACCTTTCGCAGGCCCACCCTCGGCGGCGCCGGGCTCGTGGTCTCCGCTGCGACAGTCCCCGCTACGATAGCCCCTTCTCCCGTGCGAGCGTCTCGTACACGGCGCGCATCTTCGCGTCGGCCACGGCCGTCGAGAACGCCTCGGCCCGACCGATCGCCACCTCGCCGAGCTTGCGCCGGAGTAGCTCGTCGCGCCCGAGCTCCACGAGCGCCTGGGCGAGGGCCGTGGGGTCCTCCGGCGGCACGAGCCGCCCGCACTCTCCGTCCACAATCACGGCGGGAATCCCGCCCACCGCCGCGCCGACGGCGGGAATCCCGAGCGCCATCGCTTCGACGAGCGCCCGCCCCATCCCTTCGTTCCGCGACGGGGCGGCGAGGACGTCCGCCGCCGCCAGGTACTCCAGCACGTCCCGGATGACGCTGGTCACGTGCAGGCAGTCGGCGACGCCGAGCTCGACGGCGCGCCTTTCGAGCGCGGCGCGCTCGGGCCCCTCGCCGACGAGCAGGAGACGCGCCGACGGCACACCGTCGCGGAGGCGCGGCAGCGCCTCGACGAGCAGATCGAACCCCTTGACCGGCACGAAACGTCCGAGCCCGACGACGACGTACGCCCGTGGCGGGATCCCGAGGCGCGCGCGGGCCACCTGCCGGGGCGGCGCGCTGGCACGCAACTGCTGGGTCGGGACGCCGCTCGGCACCGTCACGAACTGCGAACGGCGTCCGATACGACGCGCCAGGTGCTCCTCCGTCCCGCGCTCCGTGAGGGTGATGATCCGGTCGCACCACGCGGCCGCCAGCCGCTCGAGCGCCGTGTAGACGGCGGTGCGCAGCCGGCCCCAGTACCCGTAGAAGACGTGGCCGTGGGGCTGGTGGATGACGGCGGGCACGCGGGCGATCCACGCCGCGAGGCGGCCGACGAAGCCGGCCTTCGAGGTGTGCGTGTGGACGATCTGCGGCCGCGCGGCAGCGATGAGGCGGACGAGCCGGTAGAGCGCCACCATGTCCGAGACGAGCGAAACCTCGCGACCCAGCGACGCCACGTCGATGAGCCGGCACCCACGCCGGCGGGCGTCCGCGAGGATCGCGGGGTCGGACTCGCGGAAGGAGACGGCCAGGGCGCAGTCGTAGCCCGCGCGCCCGAGCGCCACGACGGTCCCGACGGTGTTCTCCGAGGAGCCCCCGACGGTGAGGCGCGTGATGAGGTGGAGAACGCGGATCAGCGCGGCCTCCCGCGGCGCGGCCGGAGTCGGTGGCCGACGATGAGGGCGATCATCCGCCCCCCGGTCGTGAGCGTTCCCCGCAGGGTCCCGGTGATCTTGGAGACGCCGACCCGCCCCCGGTAGTTCACCGGGATCTCGATCACGCTGAGGCGCTGGGCCAGCGCCGAGAGCGTCATATCGACGAGGAAGTGCGACCCCCCGACCGAGAGGTGGGGCTTGATCATCGCGTAGGACGCCCGGTCGATGAGCCGGAGCGTGCAGCCGCAGTCGGAGAGCGAGGGGCCGCCGTGCAGGACCTCGAGCATCTTCGCGACGAGGATGTTCCCGAGGCGCAGGAACCACCCCATGTTCGCCTCGCTCCAAAGGAGCTCCCGCGTCGTCCGCGTTCCCAGGACCACGTTGAAGTCGTCGGCGTAGGCGAGGAGCTTGAGCGCGTCGCGCGCGAGGAAGGTCCCGTCGGGCTCGGCCAAGATCAGGTAGTCCCCCGTCGCCTCCTCCAGCCCGCGCCGCAGCGCCCACCCCAATCCTTGACGGGTCTCGCGAACCAGCCGGGCGGACGTGGCGGCGACGCGCGCCGCAGTCCCGTCCGTGGAGTTGTTGTCGACCACGACGATCTCGTCGACGTAGTCGCAACGCTCGAAGTCGGCGACCGCCTCGCCGACGTTGGCCTCCTCGTTGAAGGCCGGAAGGATCACGGAGACGCGGCTACCGCCCCACATCGCGATCCGTCTCCCTGTCGCGCACGCCGACGACGACGTTGTGGGCGCCGAACGTCCGAATCACAGGCAGCCGTTCGAGCAGCCACTCGAGCGAGCGGAACAACCCCAGGAGCGGGCGTGGCGCGAAGTCCGGAACCCACCCGGAGCGCACGACGCGCGTCCGGCGGATGCCGGCGCGGCCCAGCCCGTCGAGGATCTCGTCGAGCGGCACGAGCCGGTACCCGTCCTGGTCCTGGGGGAGGCGCTTCATCAGGCGCGGCCAGTACGGGTTCCGGGGATTGTGATCCCACACGAGCACCACGCCCCCGGGGGACCGGGCCACCCGCACGAGGTCGCGGAGCATGGCGCGGACCGTGTCGGGACCTCCGACGTGGTGAAGCGTCGCGATCGTGACGACGAGGTCGAAGCTCCCGGAGCGGAATGGCAGGGCCTCGGACGACCCCTGCACGACCCGGCGTCCGCTTCGGCCCTGGAACACCCCGAGCATGCCGTGTGAGCGATCGAGCCCCACGACGCGGTAGCCCCGCGCGGCGACCGCGACCGTCAGCTCGCCTGTGCCACAGCCGACGTCGAGGACGGAGCCGCGCCGGAGCAGGCGCTCGATGAAGCGGACGCGCTTCCCGCGGTAGTGCTCACGCACGTGGGCGGGGAGCGACTCGTCGTAGGCGCCCGCGACGCGATCGAAGTGGTCGTGGCTCACGGCCGGCGCACCCAGACGGTGTAGGAGCCGATGGTCCAGCGACGGAAGCTCTCGCGGAGCGCGGCGACCACGCGCGGGTCGTGCTCCAGGAAGAGGAGCTGCTCGATGGTGTTCGTCGGCAGCCCGTAGGCGAACGCGCGCACCGGCGCCGCGGACAGCGCGCCGGCCAGCGCGGGCCCGGAGGTCCACACCCCATTCTCCGGGAACGGGCTCGCGCGGTTGCCGATGCCGTAGACCAGCTCGGCCGGCGCCAGCACCAGCGACTCCGGCCGGACCTCGCGGCCGAGGAGCGCCAGCACCTCGCGCGTGCCGACGCCGCCGTAGCCGTAGCGGACGAGGTAGTCGGCGCGGGTCTGGATCGCGTCGAGCGCGAGGGAGTAGCTCAGGGTCGCGACCGCGAGCGGAAGGACCGCTGCCGGCGCGCGGCTCGTGCGCGGGCCACCGCCCCCGAGCGACGCGATCGCGAGCGGAGTCACCACGAGCACCGCCGCCTGCAGCGCGACGCGGCGGATCACGTCGCCGAGCGCCAGGCCGGCGACGAGCCGCTCCCTGACCGCCGCATAGGTCGACACCAGGGGGTCGCCGGCGAGCCAGACGAACGCGGCGCCGACGAGGGTGGCCAGGAGCCAGCGCCCGTAGCGCGGTCCTGCCGCCCGCCACGCGGCGAGGACAGGGGAGGCTCCGAGGATCGCCAGCAGCGGCAGGACGGGATAGTGATAGCGCGGAAAGCTGAAGGTCGTCCTCCCCACGAACAGGTAGGCCACGAGGATGGTCACCGCGGTCAGGTGAAGCAGGTCCTCGGACCGGGGCGTGCGGGTCGAGGCGAGCTCCGACGCCCGCTGCGCGAGCGCGAGCCCCCACAGGAGCAGGAGGAACGGCGAGGCCCAGAGCGCGAGGCGGGCGAGCGCCAGCCCGGTGTCCAGCGCGACCGCCGGGAGCGCGCCGTGCGGGCCCACGCCGAAGAGGCTCGCGCCGAGGTGCTCGAACGGCGCGGCCGCCGGGAGCCCCAAGGTACCGGTGTAGGCGATCCACGTGACGAGAAAGCCCGCGACGCCCACGACCGCGATCACCCCCGTCCTCGCGAGCGCGACCCGGATGCTCCGGCGCGCCGCGAGGACGACGGCGAGCGCCGGCAGGATCACGAGCGGCGTGGTCAGCTTGATCCAGAGGAGCGCGGCGACCAGGGCGCCGAGGGCGAGGTCGCGCGTCGCACCGGTGGTGTCGAGCGACCGCGCGATGGCGGCGAGCGCCAGGAGCAGCGCGGGAGTCAGGAGCGTGGTGTCGATGTCGACAACGAGCGCCCCCTGGATCGCGAGGGGATTCACCGCGAAGAGGAACACAGCCAGGAGCCCGATCGCGCGGCGATCGGCGCGGTCGCGGAACACCGCCTGTGACAGGACGTACGTCGCCAGGATGGTGGCGAGCAGGCAGACGAGCCCGACCAGCCGCGCCTGGGCGGCGCCGGTCCCCGCGAGGCCGAAGACCACCGCCACGAGATGGATGTAGAGCGGCGGATGCCACAGCGCGTAGCCCGTGTCCCGCTCGTCGGCCGAGGGTCCGGACGCGCGCGCGATCGCGGCGAAGCGCGCGGCGTCGGCCTTGGTCCGTGTCATCGGCCGGCCCTCGCGCGCGAGGTGGTCGGCGGCGATGACCAGGTAAACCTCGTCGGCCATGAGCGGATCGTGCAGGAAGCGCGACGCGAACCCGAGCGACGCGGCGGCGACCAGGACCAGGCCGAGGCCGACGGCGCGTCGGGTGAGCGATGGCTCTGTCACAGTAGTGTGCGCCGGGGGAGCGCGTGCAAGACGCGCGGGCTCACCGCGGCCCCTTGCGCGCGTACAGCTCGATCGACGGACCCGCCAACCAGCGGTTGCGCGACGCACGCGCGACGGAGGCGGCGGCCACGGCGGCGAGCGCGCGCCGCCACGAACGCGCTCCGCCCGCGATGAGCGCCGAGTTTTTCAGCTCGAGCACCGTGAAGCCCGCGCGCTCGACGAGCGCGCGGAGTCCATGCCCGGTGAACGCGAAGTGGTGGATGATCGGATAGGCGTCCCACTCCCGCCAGCGCGCGAATGGGCCGAGAGTGCTGAGCGTCTTCACCCACGGACGATGGAAGCTGGCGTTCGGGACG
>QHTD01000323.1 GCA_003220675.1 Candidatus Rokuibacteriota bacterium
AGGCCTCGCCAAGGATCGCCTTCGGCTCCCCGGCCTGATCCACGACGTTGACGAGCGTGACCACACCGAGCGAGCCGTCGCGAAAGGGGAGCCGGCCGGCGTCGGCCTGGACCGCGCCGCGGCCCACCTCCTCGTGGGTGATCGCGCACGCCTGCCACGAGAGGTCCGTGCCGACCGCCCGCCACCCACGCCCGCGGGCGGCGCCCAGGAGATGTCCGCCGCCGCATCCCACGTCCAGGAGAAGC
>QHTD01000324.1 GCA_003220675.1 Candidatus Rokuibacteriota bacterium
CGACGCCCGTCGCGAGATAGCCGGCGCCGGTGAGGTAGTCGCGGTAGTACGTCACCTGGGAGTACGGCACCTGGCTCGCGACGAGCAGCGTGGATTCGCCGCCGTCCTGGACCAGCGTGAAGATACCGGTGGTCTGCGTGACCTTGCGCCCGGTGGACTCGACGCCGATGCGGCCCGACGGGCGGGCGGCGCCGCGCTCGGTCACGATCACGCGCCCGCCGCCCTGCACCGCGTCGCGACTCTGGGTGGACGCCCGGCGAAAGTCGAGCGTCACCTTCACCTGCTTCGGGCTCTCGGCGTGGAGCGGACCTCGCCCGGCGGGCACGAGCGCCACGAGGGCCAGGAGGGTCAGGGCACGCGGTTCGAGCGCGGGCTTCGCCCGCGCAACCCTCTGTGGGGGTGGCTCGGAGGGGGCCGTCGAGGCCCCCTTCGATGGGCTAGCCCCCGAGGTACAGGCGCTTGACCTCCGGGTCTGCCAGGAGCGCGGTCCCCGGCCCCTCGAAGCGGTTCCGCCCGAGCTCGAGCGCGTAGGCGCGGTCGGCGATGGCGAGCGCGCGCGCCGCGTTCTGCTCGACCAGCATGAGCGTGTACCCGGCGCGCTTCATCTCCATGAGCTTGTCGAAGATCAGCGTGACGAACTTCGGCGCGAGCCCGAGCGAGGGCTCGTCCAGCAGGATCAGGCGCGGCGCCGTCATCAGTGCCCGGCCGATCGCGAGCATCTGCTGCTCGCCGCCCGACATCGTGCCCGCCTTCTGCCGCCGCCGCTCGAAGAGGATCGGGAAGAGCTCGTATGCGCGCTCGAGCGCCTTCGCCACGCGCGCCGGCTCGCCGACCGTGTACGCGCCCATCTCGAGGTTCTCGAGCACGGTCATCTGAGGGAAGACGGGCCGGCCCTGCGGCACGTAGGCGAGGCCGCGCTGGATGACGACGTCGGGCCGGATCCCGGTGATCTCCTCGCCGTTGAAGACGACGCGGCCGCTCCGCGGACGCAGGAAGCCGACGATCGTCTTGAAGGCGGTGGACTTCCCGGCGCCGTTGGGGCCGATGACGCTGACGATCTCCCCGACCCCGACGCTCAGGGAGACGCCGTGGAGGATGTCGATCTTGCCGTAGCCGCCGACGAGCTCGTAGGCGGTGAGGAGCTGCTTGCTCATCCAGCCGCCCGCGCCGTGAGCGGCTCAGCGACCGAAGTACGCTTCAATGACGCGCTCGTCGGTCTGGATCACGCCCGGCGCCCCCTCGGCGATTTTCTCGCCGTGGTCCAGCACGAACACGGTCTCGCAGAGCCCCATGACGACCTTCATGTCGTGCTCCACGAGCAGGACGGTCCTGCCCTGGTTGCGGAGGTGACGGACGGCGTCGAGCAGGTCGTTCAGGAGCGTCCGGTTCACCCCCGCGGCGGGCTCGTCGAGGAGGATGAGCGTCGGCTCCCGCATCAGGACGCGCACGAACTCGAGGAGCTTCTGCTGGCCGTACGAGAGGTTGCCCGCGTACTCGTCACGGAGCTCTTCGAGCTTCACGAAGCGCAGCAGCTCGAGCGCGCGCTCGCGGGCCGCGGCGAGGTTGTCACGCGTGACGACGAGGAGGTTCTCCAGCGCGGAGAGCTCGGGGAAGACGCGGATCAGCTGGAAGGTCCGCCCGATCCCCTTCTGCGCGATCTCCCAGGGCTTGAGCCCGTCGATGCGCCCGCCGCCAAAGACCACCCGACCCTCGTCGCGGCGCTCCACGCCCGTGATGCAGTTGAAGAGCGTCGTCTTGCCCGAGCCGTTGGGGCCGATCAGGCCGTAGATCCGGCCCGCCTCGAGCCGGAGCGACACGCCGTCCACGGCGGTGACGCCGCCGAAGCGCTTCGTGAGGCGCTCGATCTCGAGCACGGTCGTCGCCATCAGGTCGTCTCGTATGCCGTTGACCGTGAGCATCGGCGACGACCGAGAACGAAGCGAGGCGACGTGACTCGGAGCCGCATCAGATCGTTCTCGGGAGCCGGTACCTGCTCTGCAGGAGCCCGAGCACGCCGCGCGGCATGAGCAGCACCACGGCGACGATGATCGCGCCGAAGAGGAGCGGGTGGACATAGGGATAGCGCGCCCAGACGACTTCCTGGGCGACGAAGAGCACGACCGCGCCCAGCACCGGTCCCCACACGGTGCCCTTGCCGCCGAGGAGCACCATCACGATCATCGTGATCGTGGTGGCCAGCGGGAAGACGCTGATCGGCTCGATGTACCCCTGGTCGCGCGCGGTGAGCGCGCCAACGATGCCCGGCCCGGCCGCCGAGAGGAGGAAGGCGTAGAGCTTGTGCCGGGCGGTGTCGATGCCCATCGCCTCGGCGGCGACCTCGTCCTCCCGGATCGTCATCAGCCGCAGGCCGAACCGCGACGTGATGATGACGTACGTGAGGAGCGTCACGCTCGCCGCGCTGGCGCCCATGGCGTAATAGATGGGGATGGTCGCGTCCAGCGTCGGCAGCGACAGTCCGTTGCCGCCGCCGGTGAGACCTTCGAAGTACGACACGAGCGCACGAAGGACCTCGTTGAGCCCCAGCAGAGCGATGGCGAAGTATGGCCCTTTCAGGCGCAGGCACGGGTAGCCGATGACGAGCGCGAGGAGGACGGCGGCGACTCCGCCCGCGAGCGCCGCCGGGAGCCACGGCCAGCCCACCTTGGCCACCAGGATGGCGCCGGTGTAGGCGCCGGCGCCGAAGAAGGCCACGTGGCCGAACGAGACGTAGCCGGTGAGCCCCGAGATGAGATTCCAGGAGCCCGCCAGCACGATCCACATGAAGATCTGCAGCGTCGCTCGCACGCCGTAGCCGCTCGCGTACCCGGGGTACGCGGCGAGCCCGGCCACGACGGCCGCCAGCGCCGCGAGGGCCGCGCCCCGGCGGATCACGTCTCCCGGCCTCCGAGGAGCCCGGTCGGCCGCACGAGAAGGACGACCACGAGCAACACGTAGGCCACGACTTCCGAGAGCTGGGTCGTCAGAAACAGAGACGCCACCTGCTCGATCAGCCCGAGCAGTATCCCGCCGAGTAGTGCCCCGGGATAGTTACCCGCCCCTCCGAGGACGATGACGAGGAAGGACTTGAACGTCCAGGTCTGTCCCATCTCGGGCTGGATGGCGACGATCATCGCGATGAGGGCGCCGCCGGCGGCGGCCAGGGCGGCCGCCAGGCCGAAGGTGATGAGATGGATGCGCTGGACATCGATGCCGCAGACCATCGCCACCTCCCGGCTCTGCGAGGTGGCCCGGATGGCCTTGCCGAGCTTCGTCCGCCGCAGGAAGAGGAAGGCCAGCCCGGTCAAGGCACCGGCGAAGACGAAGGCGACGAGCCGCGGCTTCGAGAGCGCGACCGGCCCCACCACCCAGGAGCCGGTGAGGTACTCCACCGAGCGCAGGTCGGAGGTGAAGAGGAGCTGGGCCAGGTTGACCAGCGCGATCGAGATGCCGAAGGTGAGCAGCAGCGAGGACAGCTCTGGCGCGTCCACCACCCGGAAGACGAGCGTCCGCTCGAGCAGGACACCGACGGCGAACAGCGCCAGCATGCTGACCGGCACCGTCAGATACGGGTTGAGTCCGAGCGCGCTGTACAGGAAGTAGGTGGTGTAGGCCCCCAGCATCAGCAAGGGCCCGTGAGCGACGTTGATGATGCGCATGACGCCGAAGATCAACGCCAGACCCAGCGCCACCATCGCGTAGAGCGCGCCCGACAGGATGCCGGAGACGACCACCTGCGCCAGCATCGCGGGCGTGACGAAGACGTTCACGACGCGCGATGCGATGGACTCAGCGCTGATTCCAGGGCGGCGTCGGGAACCGCGGCTTCGCCGGAGCCATCTCGTCGGGCCAGACGACGACCTTCTTACCCTCCTGCCACTGGAAGGTCACCATCCTGTGCGCGACCTGAAAGCCGTCCTGGTCCACCTTGTAGTCGCCGAAGACGGTGCGCATCTCGAGCTTGAGCAACTGCTCGCGCACACGGTCGGCGTCGAGCGTGCCCGCCCGCTTGACGGCCTCGGCGTAGATGAGACAGCCGGCGTACCCCGCCGCCGAGTGATACGACGGCTCGTGGCCGAACTCCTTCTTGTACGCGCCGAAGAACTCGTGGTTGCCCGGGTAGGGCAGGACGTGCTCCCACTGCGTGGCGCCGTAGACGTACTCGGCGTTGGCCTTCAGCGTGTCGTAGAACTCCGGCAGGTCACCGCCCACCGTCACCCCGTACGCCTTCGGGCTCACGTCCAGCTCGCGCATCTGGCGCGTGAGGGCCACGGCGTCGTCGAAGTAGGTGGCGGCGGCGACGATGTCGGGGTTGAGCGACTTGACCTTGGTGAGGAGCGCCGCGAAGTCGGTGTTGCCCTTCGGGTAGGCCTCCTGGAACACGACCTGCATGCCCTTCTTCTTGGCGATGTCGACGGCGCCGGCAGCCGCGGCCTTCGAGAAGAGGGTGTCCTCGTTCACGACGGCCACGGTCTTGAGGCCGCGCTTGGCCGCCATGTCGATCAGCCCCTCCAGGTACGCCTCGGCGGGCGAGATCACCATGAAGACGTAGTAGCGCTTCTTGTCCGGTGGCCGCTTGAAGATGGAGGTCGTCGCGGCGAGCGGCGCCACCATCACCTTCTTGTATTTCTCGGTCACGTTCGCCGACGCCTCCGTGACCGGCGACGAGTACGGTCCCATCACGCCGTCGACCATGTCCTCCGTGATCAACTTCTCGTAGAGCCGGACCGCGGTCGCTGGGGTGGACTGGTCGTCGTAGACGACGAACTCGACTTTGCGCCCGAGCAGGCCGCCCGTGGCGTTCAGGTCCTTCTCGCAGAGCTTGTAGCCTTCGTGCTGGTTCCTGCCGAGCTTGGCGTAGGTCCCGGTGAGCGAGAGCGAGGCGCCGATGCGGATCGGTCCTTGCGCCTGGGCGGCAAGACCGCCGACGAGCACGGCCATCGCGGCGACGACCGCGCCGAGAGCCTTCGTGGTCATGCGAGAGCCTCCTGCGGAATGAGGTGGAGTCCACCACCGATAGCATCCGCGCCTTTGACGTGTCAAGGCAGCGCTCAGTACACTGATCCGTGATGACGACCGGCGCGCTCGACGGCCTCCGCGTCCTCGACCTGTCGAACCAGCTCTCGGGCCCGTACTGCGCGATGCTGCTCGGCGATCTGGGCGCCGACGTGATCAAGGTGGAGCACCCCGTCGGCGGCGACAACGCGCGCCAGGGCGCCCCGCACGTCAACGGCGAGTCGGCGCCGTTCATGACCGTGAACCGCAACAAGCGCTCGATCACGGTGGACCTCAAGGCGCCCGACGGCCTCGCGATCGTCCGTCGCCTCGCCGCGCGCGCCGACGTCGTGCTGGAGAACTGGCGGCCGGGCACGGCGGCGCGGCTCGGGCTCGGCTACGACGACGTGCGGCGCCTCAACCCGCGCGTCATCTATTGCTCGATCTCCGGGTTCGGCCAGACCGGCCCGTACGCGTCACGCGGCGGGTTCGACCGGATCGCCCAGGGCATGTCGGGCCTCATGTCGATCAACGGCGAGGAGGACGGGCCGCCGCTGGTCGTGCCGATCCCGATCGCTGACATCGGCACCGGGATGTTCGGGCTCATCGGCATCCTCGCGGCGCTCGCGTACCGTGCTCGGACGGGCGACGGCCAGGCCGTGGACGCCTCGCTCCTCGAGACGCCGATCGCCTGGTCCGTCTACGAGGCTGCCGCGTTCTTCGCGACCGGCGAGGTCCCAAGGCGCCTCGGCCAGGGCCACCGCACCAACGCCCCGTATCAGGCCTTCCGCACCGCCGACGGCTGGATCAATCTCGGCGGTGGCTCACAGCAGCTCTGGCGGGACATCTGCGCGGTGCTCGGCGTCGAGCCACTCACCGACGATCCGCGCTTCGCGACGCCCGCGCTGCGTGTCCAGCACAGGAAGGAGCTCGAGGCGTTGCTGCAGCCGCGCTTCCTGAGCGCGCCGACCTCGGTCTGGCTCGAGAAGCTCGAGGCGGCCGGCGTTCCCGCGGGGCCGATCTTGAGCTACGACCAGGTCTTCACCGACCCGCACGTCAAGGCGCGCGCGATGGCGGTCGAGGTGGACCACGCGCGGGCGGGCCGGACACGCGTGCTGGGCATCCCGTTCAAGCTCTCGCAGACGCCCGGGGCGGTGCGCCGGCCGGCACCGACGCTCGGCCAGCACACCGACGAGATCCTCGGCGAGCTCGGCTACGACCGGGCTTTGCCCGCGCGACGATCCCTGGGGGAGGCCTCGGAGGGGGCCGTAACGTCCGCCCCCTCCGATTGCTAGTCGCGGAACTCCTGGTCGAGGATCTCGCGGATGAAGCGGTCGACCGAGACCGGATAGAAGCGCGCGTCCGGGGAGACGATCACTCCCGTGTTGATCACCTCGCGCTGCGCCAGCTCCTCCAGCACCCGCTCGAGCTGGCCGTGCGAGTCCCGGTCGTGACGCCGGATCCTCAGCTCTTCGCTCTCGAGCGCGACTCGCGAGGCGTAGCGGAAGCTGAAGACGCGGGCGAGGAGCCTCCGGTCCATCAGCTCGCTCTCGTGGAAGATCTCGCCGTAGGTCGGCCCGCCGCCGCCCGCCCTGATCACGAGGCGCGGCGAGACCTTGATACGCCCGCGGACCTCCACCGACCGGCTCGGCTGCTCGTGCTCGGGCCCCACCAGGATGTAGGGGAGCACGTGGTAGCCGGCGATGATCCCGGTCAACGGCTTCCGCACGACCCGCGTCTCGTCGAAGACGTGACGGAGGAACTCCAGATCTTGCCACTCGTCGCTCACGCGATGTAGT
This sequence comes from Candidatus Rokuibacteriota bacterium, assembly GCA_003220675.1. Classification (GTDB taxonomy): domain Bacteria; phylum Methylomirabilota; class Methylomirabilia; order Rokubacteriales; family CSP1-6; genus 20CM-2-70-11. The sequence goes on from QHTD01000324.1 coordinate 6,792, forward strand.
GTACCAGTTGCATGGAGCCGCGACCGAGCCCGCCGCCCGCCCCCTCCCGGCCCGGCAACAAGGCGTGGGTCCACTACTGCGAGCGCTGCGGCGAGCGG
>QHTD01000325.1 GCA_003220675.1 Candidatus Rokuibacteriota bacterium
GGCGTTCCGTCCTCGGGCGAGTACGTGAAGACGCCGAGCCGGTCGAAGCGCACCTCGTCGAGGAACTCGAGGAGATTCTGAAGCGCCGCCTCCGATTCGCCCGGGAAGCCGACCAGCACCGTCGTGCGGACGGCGAGCCCCGGGATCGCCTCGCGAAACGCCGCGACGACCTCCTTCATGCGCCTGGCGGTGACGGCCCGGCGCATGGCGCGCAGGATGCCGTCGTCCCCGTGCTGCACGGGCAGGTCGAGGTAGGGGACGATCCGCGCGCGCCGCCACTTCGCGATGAGCCGGTCGCTGACGTGCGCGGGGTGGAGGTACATCGGACGGATCCAGGGCATACGCGTCTCGCCGAGCGCCAGGAGCAGGTCGCCGATGTCCCCGCCGCCGGGCAGATCGCGACCGTAGGCCAGCGTGTCCTGCGAGACCAGAATCGCTTCCTGGATTCCGCGCGCGGCGAGGGCTTCGACCTCGCTGACGATGTCCGCGAGCAGACGGCTCCGGTGACGGCCGCGGAACTGCGGGATCGCGCAGAAGGTGCAGCCCATGTCGCACCCCTCGGCGATCTTCACGTAGGCGTACGGCACCTTCGCGGCGAGGAGGCGCGGTGTCGTCGCGTCGTAGAGGTAGCCCGGCGGCGCCGAGGTCGCCCAGTCGTGGCGGTTCGCCGCCTGACGGACGAGGTCCACGATGCGCGAGAGGTTCGAGGTGCCGAGGATCCCGTCCACTTCGGGCATCTCCCGGAGGATCTCGCCGCCGTAGCGCTGCGTGAGGCAGCCGGTGACGATGAGGCTTCGGCAGCGCCCCCGCTCCTTCAATCGCGCCAGCTCCAGGATCGTCGCGACCGACTCCTCGCGGGCGCGGTCGATGAAGGCGCACGTGTTGACGATGAGGCACTCGGCATCCTCGGGCCGGTCGGCGAGCGGGAACCCCGCCTCGCTGAGCGCGCCGAGCATCAGCTCGGAGTCGACCTGGTTCTTGGGACAACCGAGGGTCGTGAGATGGACCTTCATGACAGGCATTTCAGTATAACAGGCCGGCTCACGCCAGCTCGTCGAGCAACGCCTTCGCCGCCTTGAGGTCCGCCGTATCGAACCCTTCCGTGAACCAGCCGGAAATCTCGACCAGCGTGCGACGGGCGTCCTCGCGCTTCCCTTGCCTCTCGAGCAGTCGGCTCAAGCTCGTCGCCGCGCGCAATTCGAGCGACCGCTCGGACCGGTCGCGAGCGATCGCGATCGCCTGTCGGAAACACCGCTCGGCCTCGTCCCGCTGGCGACGACTCAGCAGCAACTCGCCGCGGACCCGCTCGATCTCGGGCGCAAAGATAGTGCCCCGATGCTCCTCGGGGATCGCCGACAGCGCCTCGAGTCCGCTCCCAGGGTCACCGACCTCGCCAAAGGCCTCGGCCAGGAGGCAGAGGCAGACCACCGTACGCCAGGCTGTTGGCGCGACCGACGGAGCGATGAGCCGCCGATAGGCCTCGGTGAGGCGCCCGCGGTCGCGCCCCTCTCGGATTCCCACACAGGCGAGGACCACGGCGCCGCTGTCCACCCAGGCCGGGAGCCCTCGTGCGGTCCCGAGCGCGACCGCTCGCTCGGCGCTCTCACGGGCGGCCTCGTGGTTGCCCAGGTGGTACAAGAGGAACGCGGCAAAGGAGAGGGTGATGACCGTCGTCTGCGGGTGGGCGAGCGTCTCGGCAAGGGTGAGAGCGTCACGCAGCGCTGCCGAGGCGCGATCAGGATAGCCAAGAAGCCACTGCGCCCGCGCCAGGTGGTACCGGCAGCAGGCGCCGGGATCGTGACCAGCATAGAGCGAGGCGTACGAGCCGTGTCGCACGGGGTCGTAGAGTGCCAGTCCCCGCTCGAGGTGTGGGAGAGCGGCGGTCGTCTCGCCCATCGCGTTGAGTGTTGCCCAGCGGGCGTGATGCGCCTCGAGGAGCCACCCAGGGTCGCTCCCGGTCTCGGCGACCGCGAGCAGCTGGCTGCTCAGGTCGCCCGCCGCCGCGTAGCGCCCCCGAGCGTAGGTGGTGAACCAGAGCCCCCACAGCGCAAGGTAGAGGCGCGTCGCGTCCCCGAGACGCTCGGCCAGCGCCCGCGCCTGAAGATAGGACGCCTCGACCTGGGGAGATCCCGGCCCCTTGGTGGTGATGAGAGCGGGCCCGAGCGCGATGCGCACGTCGGCGGTCTCGGCCAGCGTATCCGGCGTCTCCGGAAGCTCGGCGAGGACACCGAGCGCCTGTTCGAAGAGCGTGCTGGCCTCGCGGTTCGCCGAGCGCGCTAGGGCTCGGTCGCCGGCCTGCCGCAGGTACTTCACCGCCATGTCGCGCACCTGCCCGCGGAGGGCGTGGTGGGCGAGCAGCTCGACGTGCTCGCCAAGCCGGTCGGCGTGGAGCCGCTCGATGGCCTCGAGCACCTTCCGGTGCAGCGCCTGCCGTCGCTCCTGCAGCATGCTCCCGTACGCCACCTCGTGGGTGAGGGCATGCTTGAACGTATATTCCAGTTCCGGGAACAGCCGCGCCTCGTACACGAACTCCGCCCCCTGAAGCCGGGCGAGTCCGTGCCGGAGCGCGTCGTCGTCGAGGTCGACGATCGCCTGGAGAAGGGCCAGTGGCACGTCCTTGCCCGCGACCGACGCGGCCTGGAGCAAGCGCTTGTCCTCGGGCGCAAGTCGGTCGATGCGCGCGGCGAGAATCGCCTGGACGCTGGAGGGCACCGTAACCGTCTCGGCGCCTTTCACCAGCCGGTACGCACCGCGCGCGCCGGTGAGCAGGCCGGTCTCGACGAGCGCGCGGACACTCTCTTCGAGGAACAGCGGGTTGCCCTCCGTTCGCTCAATCAGGCGCGGTTTGAGCGGCTCGACGCTCGGGTCCGGACCGAGCAACTCACGGAGGAAGTCCTCCGCGCTCTCGGGCGGGAGTGGGTCGATGCGGAGCTGTCGATAGTAGGTCTTGTTGCCCCAGCCGTGCTGGTACTCGGGCCGGTAGTTGACTCCGAGCAGGACGGCCGCCGTCGGCACGCTCTCCACCAGGCTGTCGAGGAACGTTTGCGTCTCGGAGTCCATCCAGTGCAGGTCCTCGAAGACGAGGAGCAGCGGCTGCACGCGGCTCTCGCGGAGCAGCAGCCGCTTGGTTGCTTCGAGCGTGCGCTGGCGGCGCTGCGCGGGTTCCAGCGCGAGCAGCGTCTGGTCGTCCGCCAGCGCATCGAGCACCCAGAGCACCGGCGGCACGAAGTCCTTGAGCGCCTCATCGAGCGTCAGCATCGTCCCCGTGACCTTGGCCCGGACGGCCCGCACCTCGTCGCGGTCCTCGATCTTGAAGTAGTGCTTGAGCAGGTCGACGAGCGGCAGGTACGCGGTCGCTTTGCCGTAGGAGACCGAGCCCGACTCGAGCACGAGCCAGCCGTGGGTGCGGTGGGAGTGAATGAACTCGTAGAACAGCCGCGACTTGCCGACGCCGGGCTCACCGACCACCGCCACGACTTGTCCGCGGCCTCGCCGCGCCTGCTCCGCTGCCCCGCGGAGCTGCTCCATCTCGGCGTCGCGCCCGACGAAGCGGGTGAGTCCCCGCGCGGCCGCCGCTTGCAGCCGCGTGCGCACGACGCCGGCACCGGCGAGCTCGTACACCTCCACCGGCTCGCCGAGCCCCTTGACGGGAATCGGGCCCAGCGGCTTCACCTGCACGTAGCCTTCGGCCAGGCTCAGCGTCTCCGCGGTGAGCCGGATCGTGCCCGGCGTGGCGAGCTGTTCCATGCGTGCGGCCAGATGCGTCGTCTGGCCGACCGCCGTGTAATCCATGTGCAGGTCGCTGCCGATCGAGCGCACGACGACCTCCCCGGAGTTGAGCCCGACACGGATCTGCACCTCAACGCCCTGCGCGCGGCGCACCTCCTCCGTGTAGCGGCGGATCGCGTCCTGCATCCGAAGCGCCGCGTAGCAGGCACGGACCGCATGGTCCTCGTGAGCGAGCGGCGCGCCGAAGAGCGCCATGATGCCGTCGCCCATCACCTGGTTCACCGTGCCCTCGTAGTGATGGACCGCGTCCATCATGCGCGCGAGCACCGGGTCCAGGATCTTCCGCGCCTCTTCGGGATCGCGGTCGGCGAGCAGCTCCATCGAGCCCTTGAGGTCGGCGAAGAGGACCGTGACCTGCTTGCGCTCGCCCTCGAGCGCGCTCTTCGAGGTGAGGATCTTCTCGGCAAGATGGCGCGGCGTGTAGGCTCCGGGTGAGCCGAAGCGCGCGACGGCGGGCGCGCCGGCCAGCGTCACCAGCGGCCCGCCGCATTGCTTGCAGAACTTGTCGTCCGGGCGGTTGGCCGTGCCGCACTGCGGGCAGGCGGTGACGAGCTTCGCCCCGCAGCCGGGGCAGAAGGCGGCGTCCGACGGCGTCTTGAGCCCGCACCTGGGACACGCCATACCGAGCCTCCCCCCGGGTCGGGGTCAGACGCTGCGGTAATTGGTGAACTGGATCGCAATCCCGAGGTCCTTCTCCTTCAGGAGCGCGATCACCTTCTGCAGATCGTCGCGGTTCTTGCCGGACACGCGCACGTGGTCCTCCTGGATCGCCGCCTGCACCTTGAGCTTCGTGTCCTTGACGAGTCGGACGATCTCCCGTGCTTTCTCGATCGGGATCCCCTGCTGGAGCGAGATCTTCTGCCGGAGCGCGCCGCCCGCGGCCTCCTCGACCTTGCCGTAGGTGAGCGCCTTGAGGGGCACGCCGCGCTTGTGCAGGCGCGACTGGAGGATGTCGACGACCGCCTTGAGCTTCATGTCGTCGGCCGCGAGCACGGTGATCTCGTTCGTCTCGAGCCTCACCTCGTTCTTCGAGCCCTTGAGGTCGTAGCGCGTCTCGATCTCGCGCCGCGCCTGGTCGAGGGCGTTCGTGACCTCCTGCGGGTCGATCTTGCACGCGACGTCGAACGAGTTCTCGGCGGCCATCCTGGTCTCCCCGTCTATCGGAGCGGCACCGTGGCGACGCCTTTCGGGGTCACGAACGTGAAGAGCTGGTCGGGCAGGCTCGAGTTGATCGCGACCTTGGCGAAGCGCATCGTCACCGTGTTCTCGAACTGATCGTACACGACCGCCGTCCGCAGCTCCCACGTCTTCGCATCCACGGCGAGGATGAGCCGGGCGAGCGTCGGGAGGGGCTGCTTCGGCGTGAGGTCGAGCACCCAGTTCCCCCCGTCGTCCTTCGGCTGGGCCGGGTTCAGGAAACGGACGTCGAACTCGGCGCGCAGGCGCCCGAGGCCCGCGAGGAAGCTCCCCGCGGGGCCTGCCAGGGCTTCGGGCGCGTCGCCGACGTTGACCTGGTTCAGCGCCGGCGTGTAGACCCAGAGCTTCCTGCCGTCGGAGACGATCTCCTGGGGCGTCGGCTCCGTGTACTCCCAGCGAAGCCTGCCCCCCTTCTTGAGATAGACCGTGCCCTGGGCCGGGATCGTCTGGTTCAGGCTCTTGTTGAACGCCGTCTGCGTGAACTCGGCGCGGAGGTCCGTCATGCGGCTGTACGCGGCCTCGAGGTCGCGGACGACATCCTCCAGCGTCTCCGCCGGGACGGCGGACGGCGTCACGAGGGCAAGGCACGCGAAGAGGAGGGCAACCGCATTGCGCATGAGGCCACTTTACACTAGAGTCCGCGGTCGTGACCGCGCCCGCGATCCTCGCGCTCGACTTCGACGGCGTTCTCTGCGACGGGATGCGTGAGTACTTCGAGTCGGCCTGGCGCGCCTATCGGCGCCTGCGTCCGGCCGTGCCGCCCGAGCCCCCTCCCGGCCTCTTCGAGCGCTTCGCGCGGCTCAGGCCCCTCGTGGAGACCGGCTGGGAGATGCCGGTGCTCATGCACGCGCTGGTCGCGCGCGCGTCCGAGGCCGAGCTCTCGAGGGAGTGGCGCCCCGACGCGTGGCTCGCCGACCTCGGAGCCTCGCGCGAGGCCGTCGGGGCCGAGCTCGACCGCGTGCGTGACGAGTGGATCGCGCGGGACGAGGCCGGTTGGCTCGAGAGCCATCGCTTCTACCGGGGCGTCATCGAGCGGCTGCGCGGCCTTGGCGGCGGACCGGTCCGCATCGTCGTGGTGACCACCAAGGAGGGACGATTCGCGCGGAAGCTCCTCGCGCGTCAGGGCGTGGACCTCGACCCGGCTCAGGTGTACGGCAAGGAGGCGCGCCGTCCCAAACGGACGATCCTCCGCGAGCTGGTCGCCGACGGGGACGCCGCGCGCCTGTGGTTCGTCGAAGACCGCATCCGAACCCTCGAGGACGTGAAGCAGGACGAGGCACTCGCCGGGGCGAAGCTCTTCCTCGCCGCGTGGGG
>QHTD01000326.1 GCA_003220675.1 Candidatus Rokuibacteriota bacterium
GGGTCTCGATCTGGCGCGGCTCGGCGGGCGCATACGGGAGGAGCGCGCCCGGCGGCGGCTCTCCCTGGAGGCCCTCGAGGCGCGGAGCGGGGTGAGCCGCAGCATGCTCTCCGCCGTCGAGCGTGGCGGCAAAGCCCCGACCGTCCTGGTGCTGGATCGCATCGCCACGGGGCTCGACACGAGCATCGCCCGGCTCCTCGGCGACGAGCGGGCGTCGCGAGTCGTCGTGCTCCGGTGCGGAGCGCAGGACGTCGCGCACGATCCATCGGGCTGGGAGCGGCGTGTTCTCTCGCCGGTCCTGCCCGGCGTGGAGTTCGAGCTCATGCGCACCACAATTCCGGCGGGCGTGGATGCCGGCGCCTTCTCTCCGCACGCAGCGGGCTCGCGTGAGTATCTGGCCGTGGAGCGGGGCACGCTCCGTCTGACCATCGACGGCGCCCCCTACACGCTCCGTCGCGGCGACAGCATCTATTATGCAGGCGACTGCGTGCACGCGTTCGCCAATCCCGGCGGCAGGGACTGCGTCTACTATCTTGCGATGGACGTCGCGGGCCACGCGCATCGGTCGAACGCCAAGCGCCACCGCTCCCGATGACACCCCCGGCGCTCGTCCCCGACGATTTCCGTCGACTCGGCCACGAGATCGTCGAGCTCGTCGCCGCGTACCTCGCCGGGCTCCGCGCGCGCCCCGTCTTTCGTCCGATGGACCCGCGCGAGCGTCGGGCGCTGCTCGAGCAGCCGCTCGGCGAGGCGGGCGCGGCGCCCGAGGTCATTCTCGAGGCGTTCCGGGGTGCCGTGCTGCCGCACCCGATGGGCAACGGGCATCCACGGTTCTTCGGCTGGGTCAATTCACCGCCCGCTCCAATCGGGGTGCTCGCCGAGTTCCTGGCCGCGGCGATGAACCCGAGCTGCGCGGGCGGCGATCACGCCGCGATCTACCTCGAGCGGGGCGTGATTCGCTGGCTCATGGAGCTGGTGGGGTTCCCGACGGCCGAGAGCATGGGCCTGCTCGTCAGCGGGGGCTCGATGGCCTCGCTCATCGGACTCGCGGCGGCCCGCCACCGAGTGGCCGCGGCGCAAGGCTGGAACGTGCGCGACGACGGGCTTCAGGCCGGCCATCCGCCGCTCATGCTCTACGTGGCGGAGGAGGGGCACAGCTGCCTGCGCAAGGCCGCGGAGCTGCTCGGGCTCGGCGCGGCGTCCATCCGCACGATTCCCGTCGACGCGGACTTCCGGATGAGCGTCCCGGCGCTCCGCGATGCGGTGACCGCGGATCGCGCCGCCGGCCGCGTGCCGGCCTGCGTCGCAGCGAGCGCAGGAACCGTGAGCACCGGCGCCGTCGATCCGCTCGACGCCCTCGCGGATATCTGCGCCGCGCACGGCCTGTGGTTTCACGTCGACGGTGCCTACGGCGGCTTCGGCGTCCTCGATCCCGCGCGAGCGTCGCGCTACACGGGACTGGAGCGCGCCGATTCGCTGGCGCTGGACCCGCACAAGTGGCTCTCCGTCCCCATCGAGTGCGGCGCGGTGCTCGTGCGCGACGGCGTCGTGCTGCGCGAGGCGTTCAGCCTCGTGCCCCCGTATCTCCGCACCCGGGAGGGCAAGGGCTTCGGCGGGCTGCCGTGGTTCTCCGAGTATGGTCCCGAGCAGACGCGCGGCTTCCGCGCGCTCAAGCTGTGGATGGTCCTCCAGCACCTCGGGCGTCGCGGCGTCGCGTCGCTCGTCGCGCGCCACATTGCCCTCGCGACGCATCTGGCCGCATGTGTCGACGCCGCGCCCGATCTCGAGCGACTCGCACCGGTCGAGCTGTCGATCGTGTGCTTCCGCTACGTGCCGCCGGGATTGCGGGGTGATCATGCGCGCCTGAACGATCTCAATCAACGCATCATGGAGGCGATCCAGAGCGGGGGCAACGCCTTCCTCACGGGCACCGTCCTGCGCGGCGACTTCGCGCTGCGGGCGTGCGTGCTCCACTATGCGACGACGGAAGACGACGTCGCCGCGCTCGTGGACGTCGTTCGCACGACGGGCGCGGCGCTGGCCGGCGAGCGCGCGCGGTGAGGCTCGACCTCGCCCGCCGACCCTTGAGGATCTCGCTCGCCTGGTGGGCGACGCCCGAATAGAATGAGCCCGGTGATCACGATCCGGGTGCAGGCGGTGAGCAAGACGACAGGGGAGGCGACCGTATGAGGCTCTCGGGCAAGGTGGCGCTCATCACGGGCGGTGCCAGCGGCATGGGCCGGAGCGAAGCGACGATCTTCGCGAGGGAGGGCGCGCGGGTCGTCGTCGGCGACGTCCTCGAGGCCGACGGGCATGAGGTGGCCGAGAAGATCGCGGCGGCGGGCGGTCAGGCGCGGTTCGTGAGGCTCGACGTGACCAGCGAGACGGACTGGCAGGCGGCCGTGAACACCACGGTGGCGAGCTTCGGCAAGCTCGACGTCCTGGTCAACAACGCCGGAATCAGCGGCACGTTCGATCCCGACACCACGAGCACGGCGGCGTGGGACACCCTCATGAACGTGAACGCCAAGGGCGTCTTCCTCGGGATGAAGCACGCCGTCCCCGCCCTGCAGCGGGCCGGCGGCGGCGCCATCGTCAACATCTCGTCGATCTCGGGCTTCGTCGGTCAGGACCGGATCCACATGGGCTACAACGCGTCGAAGGGGGCCGTGCGTGTCATGACCAAGTCGGCCGCCGTGCAGTATGCCAAGGACGGCATCCGGGTCAACTCGGTGCATCCCGGCGTCATGCCGCCGATGCGGACGGCCAAGGCGTCGGCGGATCCGGCGTGGCGCGAGAAGACGCTCAGGGCCGTGCCGATGAAGCGGGAGGGCCGCGTGGAGGAAGTCGCCTACGCCGTGCTCTTCCTGGCCTCGGACGAGGCCTCGTACATCACCGGGACCGAGCTGGTCGTCGACGGTGGCTACCTGGCCGTGTAGGACTAGGCGCCCGGAGGCCGATCTTCATTTCAACCCCGACTTGCGCATAGCGGCCAGAAAACGATCGAGATCTCTCTGATTCTTGTAGGGCACGATCTGTCTCAGGCTCTCCACGGAAGCCTGCGGGCTGAGCCTCGAGGCTGCCGCCGCTTCGGCTCGTGCTTCCCGCTCAAGGCCCTGCTCGCTGTAGAGGACAACCAGGAAGGCGTGGGCGGGCACGAAATTGGGGTTCCGCTCGAGCACCTTTTTCAGGGTCGCGATCGCATCATCACTCCGTCCGGTCAAGTACAGCGCGTGCCCGAGCGTCCACGAGTAAAAGAAGGGATACCGCGGATTGAGGCGCATCGCCTGCTTGATATACCCGATGGCCTCTTCCGCCATCCCGGACCACGCGAGGACCTCCGCCAGGTTCTCATAAGTGTCAGCATCGTTGGGGGCCAGGGCCACGGCCCGCTCCGCCTGCGCGATCGCCCGCGCGTGCTCTTTCTGCCACAGCGAGACCTGGCTCAGTAGCCTGTAGGGGCCGGCCAGCGAGTCATCCCGGGCGACGGCCTTTTGGGCCAGCTCGAAGGCCCGCTGCAACGTCTCGGCGTCGCGACTCCACTGAAACTGCCACGCCTGCAAGTGGGACCACCCCAGGGCGGCGTACGCCATCGCATAGTCCGGGTCCAGTTCCACGGCTTTTCCGAACATCTTTCGCGCGTCGGCATTCGCCTCCTCCGTGGTGCGCCGCTGGTACTCCATGCCGCGCAAGACATAGTCATAAGCCTCGAGGTTCCGCGTGGGCGTTCGCCCGAGACGGTCCTTCTCTGGAATGGTCAGCTTCACCGCGAGGACCCCGACGATCTTCTGCGAGACCTCATCCTGCAGCGCAAAGACGTCCTTCAGGTCCCGGTCATAACGCTCCGCCCACAGGTGATACCCCGTGGTGGCATCGACGAGCTGCGCGGTGATCCGCACCCGGTTCCCGGCCTTGCGAACGCTGCCTTCCAGAACGTAGCGCACGCCCAGCTCACGGCTCACTTGAGCGGGCTTGACCGGCTTGCCCTTGTAAGCAAAGACGGAGTTGCGCGCGATCACGAACAGCCCCGAGAGCTTGGAGAGGCCGGTGATGAGGTCCTCGGTGATCCCGTCGCTGAAGTACTCCTGCCCGGCGTCGCCGCTCATGTTCTCGAAGGGGAGCACGGCGATGGAGGGCTTGTTGGGCAACTCGAATCCGGGGGAACGCGAGCGGAAGTAGAGGCTCCAGGCCGCCACGCTTCCCGCGACGACGAACAGGACAAGGCCCAGGGACAACGTCGCCCGTCGCCACGAGCGCCGCCCGACAATCCTCGCGAGTCCCTGACCCGTGCCAGCGGGTTTGGGCTCGAGCAGGACCCGATAGACTCGGACCGGCTCCAGGATGTTCTTGACGACGTGCTCGCCCAGAGGCTCGTACGCGCGCGCCAGCTTGTTCTTGACCTGGTCATAGACCGTGCCGGAGATTGAGATGCCTCCCGCCTCGGCCAGTCCCTCCACGCGCGCCGCGATGTTCACGCCGTCCCCATAGATGCGCTCACCCTCCACGATCACATCCCCGAGGTTGATGCCGATGCGAAACTCCAGCCTGCGGGGAACCGGCAGCTGCGCGTTCCGCGATTTGAGCTCTCGCTGAATCTCTGCCGCGCACTCCACCGCATCCACCACGCTGGCAAACTCCGCCAGCAGGTTATCCCCGGAGGCATCGACCACACGGCCGCGGCGCTCTCGGATGAGCGTCGCCATCACCTCGCGGTAGGCGGTGAGTGTTCGGACGGTCGCCACCTCGTTCTCGCCCATGAGGCGGCTGTAGCCCTCGACATCGGCGCTGAGGATGGCGGCGAGCTTACGTTCGACGGTAGGAGGGTTCACGGGGTGGCGGCTTCATCTCGAGTTCCGCCCGACGGACAGTCTTACCCGCAGTGGCAGGCGCCGTCAACGACGAAGTTCACGATCAGGTCTCCCTCTACGCGGCCCTCCCTAAGATCCGCGTCGCTTCCCCGATCACCTCATTTCCGTTCGATCCATTTCTCGCGGCAGCCGGTGTAACCGAGGTGCGCGAGCGTCCCCACCAGCTCGACCTGGTTCCCCAGCGTGACCCGTCGGCCGGTGAGCTCACTCGACCAGGTCACCGGCAGCCCGTCCAGATTGAAGATGCGGAACTCGTTGCGCTCGTCATCGATCAGGACGAAGCCGATTTCCCACCTCGGGATCGCCTGGATCGCGTGACAGAGCGGCAGGACGTTGACGGTGAGCAGCAGCACGAGTAGCGATGGTGCACAGGAGTGCCTCATGAACCCGTCCTCGGGGCGCGTGAAGCGCGTGAAGGCCGGACGGTGAGCCGACGAACAAGGCCCCCGGCGCGTCTGTCCGTAGTGACGGCCGGTGGAGAGTCCGAGGTCCTGGGTTAATCCCTCAGAGCTTGAGGGTTGGTCGTGAAGTCTTTGGCCTTGAGGTTATCGTAGCCTAAAGTTCCTCTGCGACCCAAATTCCTCGATCCGCGTGAAGTAACTAGCGCGCCTCGGGCTGACAGTCAAGGCGAGTGTCGGCGTTATGATGGCGTAGACAGTGTCGCGCTTCCTCATTCTGCTCGCTCTCGCTCAGGCTGGGTGCGTGGGAGTCGCTTCCCCGGCCCCGACGCCCCAGGCCCGTGCGCAGGCGTATCTCGAACAGGGCCAGGCCCTCATCGCCCGCGGCGAGATGGCGGCGGCCGCGACGGCGCTGCGCGAGGCGCTGCGGCGGGAGCCCGATCTGATCCAGGCTCGCGCGAGCCTCGGGCTCGCCCTCTACGGCATGGGCGATCTCGACGCGGCGGTCGACGAGCTGCGCGCGGCCCTCCGCCGCCAGCCCGATGCCGTCACGGCTCGGCTCACCCTGGCGACGGCGCTCGTGGCGAAGCAGGACTGGGCGGCGGCGCGCATCGAACTCGAGCAGATCCTGAACGAGCGCCCCGACCTGCGTCAGGCGCACTACAGCCTGGGCGTCGTGCGCTACGCGCAGGGCGACCTCAACGGGGCGATCGACGCATACCGTGGTGTCCTCGCGGGCGACCCGCAGAACCACGATGCGCGCTACAACCTCGCGCTCGTGCTGAGGCTGGTCCAGCGCGATGCCGAGGCGGCGCCGGAGTTCCTCGCCGCCGCCCAGGCGGGGCACGCGCGGGCGCAGTATTTCGCGGGCACGGCCTATGCGGGAGGTCTGGGAGTCGAGCGCGATCTGGCGGTGGCCATCATGTGGTGGTTCCGGGCGGCCGAGCAGGGGGTGACGCAGGCAGACGAAGCGCTGGCGCAGCTCCGCCAGGTCGCGCTGGGGCGGGGCCGGCGCGCGTCGGCCGATCGCCAGGCCGTCGAGCAAGCGTTTCGGGACTACCGAATTGCGCTCTGGAGGGACTTCCCGAACCTCGGGGCGAACGGCGACGACACGTTGGGTGGCGCGCTGCTCCGGCATGGACGCGTACGCGAAGCGGTGCCGGTGCTGATCCGCGAGGCCTCCGCGCTGAGCGAGCCGGCGCAGCGCCTGCTCGAGACCCTCTACGAGCAGGGCATCGAAGGACAGCTACCCGCGCACGACGCGCGGATTCTCGGCTACTTCAACCGCGCGGCCGCCGAGGGTCTGCGCGCGCCCGTCCGTTAGGAGCCCCAACGATCTTCAGGAGCCCCGCGATTCCCCGCCACGCACTCATGGCCGCGGTGATCGGGCTCGCGGCGACCCTCCTGGCACTGGGTGTGGCCGCCCTCGGTGGCGCGGGCGCCACGGCGCTCGAGTGGTCGGTCTATGATCGCGGGGTTCGCGCGCGCGCGCCGGCGCCGGTCAGCCCCGCGCTGCTGGTCGTCGCCCGCGACCCGGCGAGCGAGGCCCGATTCGGCGCGGGTTCCTGGGACCGGGCGGTCCTCGCCCGGCTCATCACGAGTCTTTCCCGCGCCGGCGCCGCCGCCATCGGTTTCGATGTCCCGCTCGGGCAGCCGAGCGCGCCAGGCCGCGGTGGCGCGTCGAGCGACGCGCTGCTGAGCCAGGCGACCGCCCTGACGAACGCCGTCGTCTATCCGATCTCGCTCGAGCTCACCCGCGCGGCGCCACTCGATGGGCATTTGGCGGCCCACCGATCCTGGCTGCCGGGTGCGCGGATGCCGCTGGCGTTGCCTGCGGCGCTGCCCTTCGCGGGGCCGTTGCCCGGGCTCGCGCAGCACGCCCGAGCCGTCGGCCACACGCTTGCCGCGGTCGATCCCGACGGCGTCGTGCGCAGGGTTCCGCTCTTCGTCCGGCTCGACGACGCTGCCGTGCCATCGTTCGGCCTGGCGCTCGCGATGGCGTTCATGGACGTGCGGCCGGATCAGGTCGTGGTGGCGCGTGGCGGCGTCGTGATCCCGCAGCCCGGCTCGGGGCTCGCGCCGGTGCGGATCCCGCTCGATGGGCGCGGCCGGGCTCTCGTCAGCTACGCCGCGCCGCAACGACTCAACCTCGTGCCGTTCCTCGACATCTGGACGGCGATCGACGAGCGGCGGGTGGAGACGCTCCAGCGCCTGGTCGACGGCAAGATCGTGCTCGTTCTCGCCGAGCCCGCCCGCGAGCAGCACCGCACGCCGGTGGGTCCCATGTCCGACGTCCTGGTCCAGGCCCAGCTTCTCAACGCCGTGCTGGCAGGATCGTGGCTGAGAGAGGCGCCGCTCGGGTGGACGCTGCTCGGCGCGCTCGTCGTCGCCGGGCTGACGGCATGGCTCTGCCTGGCGCTCTCCTGGTGGAAGGCGCTGGGCGGAGTCGCCGTCTTGACCACGGGCTATGTCGTCGCTCTCTTGCTGTCGCCGTCGCGGATCGGCGTCCTGCTACCGTTGGTCCTGCCGCTCGGCGCGGTGGTCGTGGCGTGCGCCGGCGCCCTCGGGTGGAACCAGCTCGGCTCCGCCTATCGCCTCCGGCACCTCGAAGGCGAGGTGGGGAAGATTCGCGAGGCCCTGGTGGGCCAGGAGTCCACCGTCGAGGCGTTGGAAGAAGACCTCGAGGCGGCGCGCGCCGCGGTGGCGCGATCGAGCGGCGCCGAGCGCGAGCTGCTGCAGACCGCGGAGGCGCTGCGGCGGCAGCTCGGGGAGGCGCGGGCGCAGGAGGAGCAGACGCGAGGGCAGCTGCGCGACCTGGAGCGCGAGCTGCGAGCCGCCGACACGCGACAAGTGCAGCTCGACGACGCGGACCAGGAACGACTGCGGCGACAGTGCGCGGAAGTCGGGATCATCACGCGCGATCCCGGGGTGCTCGCGCTGTTCCGGGATCTGGAGAAGGCGGCGCGTGCGTCCCTGCCGATCCTCATCCTCGGCGAGCCGGGGACGGGCAAAGAGCTGTTCGCGCGGGCGGCCCACCGCCTGAGCCCGCGCGCCGGCGGGCCGTTCGTCGCGGTGAACATGGCCGCCATTCCGCCCGAGCTGTTCGAGAGCGAGCTGTTCGGCCACGTGAAGGGAAGCTTCACGGGCGCCGTCGCGGAGCACAGAGGGTACTTCGAGCAGGCCGATCGCGGGACGATCTTCCTTGACGAAGTCGGCGAGCTGCGGGCCGAGCACCAGAGCAAGCTCCTCCGCGTGCTTCAAGACAAGACCTTTTACCGTGTCGGGGCGACACGTTCCACCGCGGTGGACGTTCGGGTCGTCGCCGCCAGCAACCGGGACCTCGAGCGCGGAATCGCGGAGGGCTGGTTCCGGGAGGACCTCTACTTCCGCCTGAAGGGTCTCGTGCTCCGGCTGCCTCCGCTGCGCGACCGGCGCCAGGACGTGGGACCGCTGGCGGCGCGCTTCCTGGAGGAAGCAGCAGCCGAAGCGGCCCGGCGCGTCACGCTGTCAGAGGCGGCGCTGCTGGCGCTCGAGCGGTACGACTGGCCCGGCAACGTCCGGGAGCTCCAGCACTGCCTCCGCCAGGCCGTCGCGCTCGCCGATCGCGCGGTCCTCGCACCGGACGATCTGCGGCTCGCGCCGGTGGGCGACGCGAGGGGCGATGCCGCCGGCGACGCAGCGGTCCTCGCCTGCCTTCGCCAGCACGGATTCGACATGCAGGCGACGGCGCGGGCGCTGGGGTGGGACCGGAGCACGGTGACGCAGCGGCTCAAGGGCCTGGGCTTTCGCGCCCTTGTCGAGAGCGGCGGCGATCGGCGCAAGGCCGCGCTGACTCTGGCCGGCGACCCGGCGCTGGGCCGCGCCGTGGAGTTGAAGCTCTCCGAGTACCACGAGCA
>QHTD01000327.1 GCA_003220675.1 Candidatus Rokuibacteriota bacterium
CGAAATACAGAGCCTCCCCCTGTTGAGCAACGTACAAGGGCTTGATGCCGAATCGATCGCGTGCCAGCAGCAATCTCCGGCGGGGGGCGTCCCATAACGCCAAGGCAAACATGCCCTCGAGCTGTTGCACGCAATCCTCCCCGTACTCTTCGTAGAGATGCAGGATCACCTCGGAGTCCGAGTGACTCTTGAAGGCGTGGCCTCGCGCTTGAAGATCGGCACGAAGGTCGACGTAGTTGTAAATTTCGCCGTTGACGACGAGGTACAGGCTCCCATCCTCGTTGGTCATCGGCTGGCGACCGCTCTCGCTCAAATCGATGATCGCCAACCGCGTGTGACCCAGGGCAACCCCATCAGCCACATAGGTACCCATCCCATCAGGGCCGCGATGTCCAAGAGCTCCACACATGCGCTCCACGCAGGCAGAAAGGGATGTCGCCGCGCGACCCGGGGAGATGACGCCGGCCAGGCCGCACATCCTAGGGCGTCTCGCTCAGCCGTTTCGCGATGAAGTCCACCGTCTCCTCCGCCGCCTGCCGCCAGGTGCGATGTCGCCGTACATAATGAAGGCCCGCCTCTGCCAACCGCCTGCGCTCATTCGCGTCGCCCAGCAACTTCTCGAACGCCTCCGCCATCGCGTGCGGGTCCTCGGGGGGAACCACGTACGCTTTGTCGGCCAACAGCGAAGCACTGAGAGTGTGAGGAAAGTCCGTCACCACGACGGCCAGGCCCGCCGCCATGTAATCCCAGAGCTTCGCGGTAACGGCACCATTCCGCCGTATGATGTTGCTCGCCGTCAGGGGTGCGACCCCGATATCCGCAGCCTGAAAATACGAGGGGATCTCTTCATACGGGCGAAATCCGCACATGGTCACGCGCCCGCCGATCCCAAATGAGGCGATGGCCTCGCGCGTCGCATCCCACTGGTGACCGTCACCGACCAGGAGGAGCCGCGCTTTTTCAAAGCCCCGGGGTGCCAATTGCGCGAACGCCTTCACGAGCGTGCTCAAATCGTGATGCGGATGGAAACTACCGGCGAACAGGATGATCCCTCCATCCGGGGGCAAGCCGAGATCCACGCGGGCACGCCGTCTGTCACCTTGCGAAAAATGGGCCGTGTTGGTCCCGACACGCAACTCGCCCGCGGGCGCCCCCAGGATGCGCAAATCGTCGAGCACCCAACCATTGACTTCCACGAACAAGGGCAGACGCAACCAACTCGCCAGCCACGACAAAAACGGATGCCGCGCCATTTCTCGCACATAGAGCACATCGAATGGCCGGTGGCGATGGAGCCGCCACAGGCGCCACGCACTCTCGACGAAAAAGGCCCACTGCCTCTTCCGATCAAATCCCCACCAGCGCACCCAGGTATGCTCGACTCCGCCCCACGCCTGCCCCCGTAATGGACGCGGCAAGATCAGCGTCACCTGATGGCCGAGCCCGGCCAGTCCTTCGGCGATCTCACGGGTGTGGACGAGACAGGCGTTCGCCACGTCAATTTCAATCAAGGCGAGGTAGGCCAGCCGCATCGGGACAAAGGTCCGAAGGCTATCGCACCGACCGCGCTACTTTTCGGCGACGATCCATGTCACAATCGGCCACCGTTCGTCGTTGAGCATCGCCAGCTTGTGAAGAGGATGCCAGCGCGCCTCCGGGATCCCCTCGTGCCGGAGGCCGAGTGACGTAACCAGCCACACATACGGGTTCCCCCAACCGCCCACATCGACGATTCGTGAAAACCGCCGACAAAGAAACCTTAGAGCATCGGGCGAGAATCTCCAAAAATCACCGGGCTCGAGATGTAGTGGATTCACAAAACATGTCGTATGTACCGCCAGTCCCCCAGGTTGTATCACGCGCCAGGTTTCATCGATGGCCGTCTGCGGATCGCCTTCAACGTGCTCCAGGACCTGGTCACTCACAACGTGATGAAACTCGTCATCGGGAAACGGAAGATGCAGGATACTGGTGTCAGGATAATTGACCTCCGTGATCTTAGAATCGTGAAGCTCGAAGAGCGTACACAGGCGTAACGAGCCACTAATAGACAGGATTCTCCCAGATGCGTGCTCGCGCCTTACGACTTCCTCGAGGCGGCGATACATGTAATAACGGGTGATATGGGGACCGCGGGGTAACCGCGTCATCGAAAGCAAGATGGCATTTCGGATGGCCGCTCGAATCACACGCCCCACAATCATGGTGACACGGTGGTGAGATTCCCCTGGAGTGCGACCCATATCTCGCGGATGGACGCGGCATGACGGACGCGCACGTACGCCATCCACATCGAAACCCACAGGACGACACAGATGACGGTGGGAACGTCACCGTGTGGACAAAAACGCCAAGCCATGATCGCTAACGACAGCGTGACCGCCACCGGCTCCCATGAACGGCGAAACATCCGCGCTCCCACGGCGGCCACCTGATGGGCCCCATAGATGTGCCCGGCCAGGCTCAGGCAGTAGGTCGCCAACACGCAACTCGCGGCCCCCACCAATCCCCATCTGGTTGTCAGAGGAACAATCAAGACCACAAAACACGCGGCCTCCACGAGCTTGATCCGAGGCAGGTATCCGGTCCGCCCCGCCGCCAGGATCAGACTCCCACACGCCGCAGCAAGAGCGCGGAGCGTTTCGGCGACCGCCAATACGGCGAATGCCGCCGCCGCCGGCGTCCATTTGTCACCCAGTAGCAGCCTGACAATCTGACCAGGGAAAACAACCATGAAGGCACAAATCGGAAGCAGCAACAGCAACAGAACGCACCACACCTCGTCGAAGGCCGCCGTGAGCCGACGACCTTCGGCAGCAATCCTGGCGTACGCCGGAAACACCACCTGGGCCAATATGTCGCCAAGGCCGCGAGTAAGCATCTCCGAGATCCCGAACACCGCTTGATACTGGCCTAACTCCTGCACCCCGCGGAACTTGCCAACAGCGATGTCATCTCCTCGCGTCACGACGTACGTCAATAACCCGCTGAGGTAGAGATGACGCCCGAGCCCCACGTACACGGCCAATGCTTCGCGGTCCATCACGAGGCGAGGACGATAACTGTGCAAGAACCACACAAGGATCACGGCGATCACTTGGCCGAACAACAGGCCAAGGAGCAATGCCCAGGCGTTCCCGAGCCAGAGCGCCAACAGGATCGCAAGCACTGTCCCCGATACATCGCGGCTCGCATCCAGTAACACTCGACGATGGTAGCGAAGTTCCCGCACCAACAATGCCGCCGTTACCCCGGGCGCACACAGCAGGACGAAGCTCACGGCCCCGACCCGTAACAAGGCTTCAGCGCCGGGACGGCCAAAGCTCGTCGCGATCCAGGGAGCGAGGGCCTCTAATATCAGAAACAAACAGAGGCCGCGCACGAGCATGAGACTCCAGGCCGTGTGAATGAAGCTCGCCGACAGGGCGCCGCGTTGGATAAGGACGGTGTCCAAGCTAAACTCGGTCAGCACGAGACCCGCGAACAACGTCAGGGTCACGAGGCCGACCAGTCCAAAGTCCTCCGGGGTCAACAGACGGGCCAACACCATGGTGCGCACCACGGCAATCCCCTGTTGACCGAGGAAACCGGAGCCCACCCACAGGCTGCCGCGAACGATGGTGGGGTGAAACGGGATGGTCTCGCGGGAGAGGGCTGTCATCCCTTTCCCTCACATCGCAGCACATAGATGCGGTAATACGGGAATCTCCGCAGGACGGGCAGCCTGCCTAGCCAGCGGTTGATCGTCTCTCGGTACAACAGATTCATCGCGCGCTCCATCCACGCCAAACGCCTCTGCCACATGGGAAAGAGAAATCCCACGCCGCCCGCGCGCATGATCGCGAACCCGGTTTTCTCGACACGAGCTTCCAGGCTTTGCCAAGTCTCGAACATGTGCGGAAAGCCTCGGACGGGAACGGCTGTGAACTCCCGAACGTGCTCCTGCGGATCGCAGTACGCGGGCTCGCGCGTGACACGCATCTGCCACCAGCTTCGGACCGTGACGGAGGGGATCGTCATCACCAGGTACCCGTTGTTCCGGAGACAACGGGCGAACTCTCTCAGGGCCAGATCCATACCGACGACGTGCTCTAGGGTCTCCACGCTGACGATTCCGTCGAGACTCCCGCTGGCCAGCGGCAGGCAATCGATGGACCCTTGGATCAGGGCCTGGTAGGGATGGACATGCGCCTCTCGAAGACGTTCCCGATCCAGGTCCAGTCCGAGAAGTCGTTTCTGCCTCCCCAGCAACCTTCCTAACTGGCCGCCACCACACGCCGCATCTAGCCACAGGTCCCCGGGAAGGTCGTTGATCCATCCCGCTACCGCTTCCAAAAGCACGGCGGGCCAAGGCCAAATCCTCCGCATTGCGGGGTCGTAGCGCCCTCGCTGGCCGTGGCGCGCGCACATCAGGCGAACCAGGCATAGCGAAAGATGCACCAGAGGCCTCTGACGCCCTCTTTCCCGGTGACCTTCTTCCCTTCGGCATACGTCCGGCCGTAGTAGGAAGTGCGCACTTCGTACACGCGACACCCGAGCTTCGCCGCTTCCGCGGTGATCTCCTGGTCGAATCCGAACCGGTCCCCCCCCCATCGATCGGAGAAGCAAACGACCCGTGGCCGAAGCGTTCGTCGGCCCAGCACTCTGCCGGCGACGAACGTGGCCGAAGGCCTCGTCGCCCTGCCCAGCCCGAGGAGCAACGCGCCGATCATCGCGACCGCCTGCGTACGGCTCAAGAGCGGCGCGCGCCGGCTAGAGGCGAGCTTCAACGGCCAAAGCTGAAAGTTGTGGTTATCGGGATGCGCCCAAGGTCAGGGTTCGACGTCGGGGCCGGCGCATGGGAGTCATTCGCCACGCTTTCCTTCGAGCAGGTACACTCCCGCTCCCGGCGCCCCTGAAAATTCTCGTAACAACCGCCCGCGCGCCACCTCTTCCCGCACCCATGCTGGCACTACAGTGCCCCACCGCTCCGCCTGGAAGCTGGCTTCGCCAGGGTCCCACACCAGGAGGAGACGCTTGGCCCATGGCCTATCCGTCTGCTTCGACCAGGAGAAGGGACGCTCGACTTCTCCCCGGCCCTTCCACGTCGCGACCTCAGGAGGATTCTCGAACTTATGCAGATACGGCAAAACCTGTGCGGTGAGGGGATCCGTCAGGATGGGCAGCGTCGGATCCCAGGGCACCATCTGAGCCTGTCGCCGCGTCGCTGCATTGAGCGCCCTCTCCCCAGGGTATTCTTGAAAGCGATACAATCCCCACGCGGCCACCAGAAGCACAACCAAGACGGTCGGCAAGAAGAGTTTAGGCATGCGATGCGCCAGCAGCACCGATACGCCCGCGACAACGGTCGCCGCCGCCCCCACCAGGCTCCAACGATTCTCCTGCGCCCAGCCAAGCCACAACAAGCCGACACCCGCAGCCAAGGCAAGCCCGGCCCCTCTCCGGGCGGCGTTGGAGAGTGGAGATCCTCGGAGGCGGACACAGGCTCCCGCAACCAGTATTCCCGCAGGAATCACGACGGGGCTTCCGTAACGCAAGAAGAGATTGACCGGCACCCACTGGCTGAAGCTGGTCGAGAAATGACTCAGAACCATGAGAGGCGAGACAATGGCCACAAGAAGATGGTGACGGACCCCATCCCCGATGTCGCCGGGAGCGCTTTGACGCGCCATCGCCGCCGCCACCACAACAGGCAAGACGGCGAACAAATATCCCTCGATGGCGGCGCGAAGGATCGAGAGCCCTGTCAGCCTGGCCCCCAATTGCAGTCCTTCGAGCGGCCGCAGCCACGGCGCGCCAGCGATGTTATAGCCGCCCTGCGCCGCGTACGCGACGTACCAGGGCGTGCCGGTATGCCACCACAGATAAAGGAGGTAAGGGAAGCCGATCAAACAGCCGCCGAGAAACCATTCCCTGATCGGGAATTCCCGCAACGTGGCCTGACGCCAGCCCACTAACACGAACCCCAGCACCGTGAACAGAATCATTGGGGCAATACTTTCTCGGGTCGCGACCGCCCACGCCGCCGCCATGCCCGCGACGGCGGCCCAGACACGTCGATGGCGAACGCGCCTCGCGACAATCAATACCCATCCCACCACGAAAGCCGCGTAGAAAAAGCCAGCCGGGACATCCACCAGGCCCATCGATCCAGATCGATACACGATCGGGTTAAATCCACAAAAGAGCGCCGCCCACGCACCGGCCGTGTCACCGTACAACCGACCAGCAGCATACGCGGCGAGGAGCACGGTTGACAGACTCGAGAGAAGCGGGAGCGCGATCGTGGCCCAATCGTGAATGCCGAAGGCATGATAGAGCACCGCCAACGGGACGAGGAAGCCTAGGCGATAGGGATGGGTGTTAATCCCAAACATGGGATGCCCGTCCGCCATCTCCGACGCCAATCTTGCGTAGAGCACATCGTCTCCGGCCAGAATGACCCCGTGATAAACAAGGAGAGGAGAAGCCAAGGCCATGGCGACCGCCAGAAAAGGCCAAACTGTTTTTGCGGTCCCTTTGCGCGGCTTCTGCTCGGTACCGTTCATCTTGGGCGT
>QHTD01000081.1 GCA_003220675.1 Candidatus Rokuibacteriota bacterium
CGACCTGACGCGGGCCCGCCTCGCCGCGGAGCTGGGTGACGATCTCCGCGATCTGCGCCGCGCCCGTCGCACCGATCGGGTGCCCTTTGGCCTTGAGGCCGCCCGACGGGTTGACGGGGATGGCGCCGCCGAGGCTCGTCAGCCCCTCGGCCGCGGCGCGTCCGCCCGCACCGGGCTCGAAGAGACCGAGCCCTTCTGTCGCGACGATCTCGGCGATCGTGAAGCAGTCGTGCAGCTCGACCACGTCCACGTCGGCCGGGCCGAGCCCCGCCTGCTTGTACGCGGCGGCCGCGGCGCGCTCGGTGGCGGGCACGCGCGCGAGGTCGCGCTTGTCGCCGAGGAGCATCCAGTCCGACGCGGCGGCAGAGGCGAGCACCCAGACGCCTCTGCGATGGCTGCGCGCGACCTCCTCGGACGCGAGGACCACGGCGGCGCCGCCGTCGGTGAAGGGACAGCAGTCGAGGAGTTTGAGCGGGTCGGCGACGTACGGGCTTTGCAGGACCTGCTCGACCGTGATTTCTTTCTGGAACTGCGCCTTCGGGTTGAGCGCGCCGTGCTTGTGGTTCTTCACCGCGACGGCGGCCATCTGCGCTTCCGTCGTCCCGTATCGCTGCATGTGGGCGCGCGCGATGAGCGCGAAGACGCCGGGGAAGGTGAGGCCGAGCGTCTGCTCCCAGCTGGCGTCCGAGGCGTAGGCGAAGTACTCCGTCGACTCGGGCGTGGGAACGTTGAGCACGCGCTCGGCGCCGCCGACGAGCACGACGTCCGAGACGCCCGCGGCGATCTCCATCACGGCGTGGCGGAAGGCGGCGTGCGAGCTGGCGCAGGCCGCCTCGAACCGCGTCGTGGGGATCGCCGGGATGCCGAGGATCGACGCGGCCTGCGGGCCGGTGTGGAGCTGGTGCTCCGTCTCGCTTCCGACGACATTCCCGTAGTAGAGCGCCTGCACAGCGCTCACCGGCAGCTCCGCGTCGAGCAGCGCGTCCGCCGCCGCTTCGGCGAACAGCTCGGCCGAGGTGCGCTCGTGCTTGCCGAACTTCGTCACGCCGACCCCGATCACCGCGACTCGTCGCATGGAGCCTCCGCGTCTGGGCCCATGCTAGCATCAAAATTGATGGCCGCGCGAGCGCTCGTCCTGCTCGGGTGCGGCTGGATCGCGCGCCGCCACGCCGCGGCGGCGCGCCGCCTCGGGATCCCGCTGCTCGCGGCGAGCCGCGACCTCGCGCGCGCCCGCGCCTTCGCCCGCGAGTTCGGCGCCGCGGACGCCTTCGGCGCGTACGAGGACGCCGTGCGCGACCCGCGCGCCGCGGGCGCGATCGTGTGCACGCCGCACGACCGGCACCTGCGCGACGCGCTCACGGCACTCGAGGCGGGCCTGCACGTCCTCGTGGAGAAGCCGATCGCGCCCAGGCTTGCCGAGGTCGACCGGATGGTCGGCGTGGCCGACGCCGCGGGCCGGATCCTGATGGTCGCGGAGAACTTCCGCTTCATGCCTGCCTTCCGTCACGTCCACCGACTCATCGCCAGCGGCCGGCTCGGCGAGCTCCGCGAGCTCCACCTGGTCGCCCGCGGCTATCGGCGTCCAGGCGGATGGCGGCTCGACGTCGGGGCGTCCGGGGGCGGTGTCCTCATCGACGCCGGCATCCACCACGTGCACAATCTCCGCTGGTGGGGCGGCGAGCCGCGGCGCGTTTTTGCGCTCGCCCCGCCCCGCACCGTGGCCCTGGGGGGTGAGGACGCGGTGGATCTCCTCGCCGAGCTTCCGGGCGGCGTGGTCGGATTCCTGTCGAATTCGCTTGGCGCGCGCGGCCTCCCTCGGGTTCAATGGTCCACAGTGACGGGGACTGCCGGCACGTCCTTGGCAGACAACCGGGGCCGCTGGGTGCTCCTCCGGGGTGAGCGCGGCACGCGGCTGTCGCTCTTCTTCCGGGACACCAGAGGCCATCTGGCCCTGCTGCGGGCGTTCGACGAAGCGATGCGGACGGGCAGGGCGCCCGAGGCGGATGGCGCCGCGGGCCGGCGCGACCTCGCGGTCGTGCTTGCCGCCTACCGCTCGCTCGCCGAGCGCCGCCCGGTGGACGTGGAGTGCTGAGGGAGGAGGAGTTGATCCTCGTCGCCGTCGTGGGAGGATCCGCACTGCTGATCCTCGGCATTCTCGAGCTGATCTGGCCGTCCACGCCCCGTCACCCCGTTCGTCGCCCCCAGCCCGCCAGGGCGCCGCCGCCGACCCCGACGAAGACCGTTACGCCCGCCCGCGCGACCGCGCCAGCGATGCCAGTGCGGGAGCGCCGTAGCCAGGTCTCGCCCCACGCGCGGCCTCATGTGGGATCGACCGACCGCGTCGGGGAGCGCGTGCCCCTCCCCGCGTGCGTTTCGCCCTTTCCGATGGAGCGCCCGGCGGTGCCCGTACTGGCCGTGCCCGTAATGGAGCTCGAAGCGGAGCGCCTGCCGGAGCCGGTCGTCGCCGCCGAGGCGCCTCCGGAGCCGCCTCCAGAGCCGCTACCGGCCAGCTCACCCGAACCCGCGCCCACAGCGACAGGACGGGCCGATCTGCTGCTGGTCGAGAGGTGCTTCTCGCTCTACGAGGACCGGCGCTACGACGAGGTGGTGTCGGTCGGCGAGGAGGCGCTCGCGCGGCTCCGGGACACGCCGCTCTCGACGCCGCAGGCGCGCCAGACCGCCGCGCTCTGGGCCGTCGTGGCCCTCGCGAAGCAGGCGCTCGGCGACGACGTCGGCGCCAGCGTGGCGCTCGAATCCGCGCTCG
Organism: Candidatus Rokuibacteriota bacterium; assembly: GCA_003220675.1. Lineage (GTDB taxonomy): Bacteria > Methylomirabilota > Methylomirabilia > Rokubacteriales > CSP1-6 > 20CM-2-70-11. The sequence goes on from QHTD01000081.1 coordinate 2,765, forward strand.
GTGTGGCCCCCGCGGAAGAGCGCGTGATGTACCAGCAGGATATCGCCGCGCTCTCGTACAGCGCCGCCCAGGCCGCGCTGGCGCGTGCCGGGGGCTCTGACACCGACGACCGCGTTGTGGAGGTCCGTCGCGCGCTCGCGTGGAGCGAGCGCGGCCTGAGCGCGGTGCCCTCTGACGGGCGACTGCGCGAGACGCGCGAGACGGCCCGCGCGGCGATCTGGCCCGCGTACGAGCAGTCGGTGCGCAAGCTCCTCCAGCGCCGGGAGTTCCGCGCGGCGCGGCGTCTGCTCCGCGAGGCCCTCGAGGACCCGGAGATCCCGGCGGCGCGCGTGGGACCGTTCGAGGAGCTCCTGTTGAGCACGCTGGGGGGCGAGATCGGTCAGCTCACGGCGCAGGCGATCCAGCGCATGCAGGCGGCGCGCGACTCCGAGGCGCTCGCCGCGCTCCGCCGCGAGGCGGGCGACTACGAGGACACCCTCGACCCGCTCGTACGCGCGCTCAAGCTCGGCGACATCGGCCCCGACCGCGAGGTGGAGACGCGTGCCACGAGGGTGCGCGCAGTCGAAGGCGTCGCCGGCCTCCGCCCCCTCCCGATCCGCCAGCTCCCCGACGCGGACGACCGCGACGAGGCCGTGCCGAGGACCGAGACGGTGCGCGAGCGCCTGCGGAGCTGCATGGAGCAACTCGGGCTCTCGGCGGAGGAGCTGTCGGTCGCGTTCGCGAGGATCCAGCGCCTGTGCGATGAGCTTGGGATGGAGGAGCGCGTACGAGCGTCCCGGCGCCGCTGACGCTGGGCGCCTGGACTTCCTCGCCCGGGTGCGGTGATCAGGCGCCGAGCGCGGCCCGGACGGCCTCCAGGATCTCCGCGTTGCCGAACGGCTTGAGGAGCGTGCGCACCGCGCCGAGCTGAACCGCGTCGCGGAGATAGTTGAGCTCGCCCGTGTGTCCGCCGCCCGACATCGCGATGATCTTCACCGAGGGCAAGTCGCGGCGGATCTCCATGATGGTCTCGATCCCTTCCTTACCGGGCATGAAGATGTCCGTGATGATGAGGTCGACGGGCGCCGCGCGCGCGAGCTGCAGCGCGGAGTCGCCGTTCGTCGCGACGCGCACCTCGTGGCCCACGTGCGTCAGCAACATCTCGAGGATCTCGCCGATCTCCGGCTCGTCATCAACGACCAGGATACGAGCCATCCCTGGCCTCCGCGTCGCCCGCCCTCAGGGCTCGACGCTCCTGCGCCGGATCTCCTCCAGCAGGGCCTCCGGCACCCGGAAGAAGGACTCGACGACGCTGGGGTCGAAGTGGCTGCCGCCGCACCGCCTGATCTCGGCCTTGGCGACGTCGAAGGGCTTGGCCTGCGAGTACGGGCGGTCGAAGGTCATCGCGTCGAACGCGTCCACGACCATGAAGATCCTGGCGCCGAGCGGGATCTCCTCGCCCTTGAGGCGGCGCGGATAGCCGCTGCCGTCCCACTTCTCGTGGTGCGCCCAGACGATCGGCACCGCGCCGCGCAGGAACGGGATCCGCTCGATCAGCGCCTTGCCGATCTCGGGGTGGCGCCGCATGATCTTCCACTCCGCGTTGGTGAGCGGCCCGGGCTTGAGCAGGATCGCGTCGGGGATCCCGATCTTGCCGATGTCGTGGAGCAGGACCCCGTGGGCGAGGTCGGGCAGATCCGCCTCGGGCACGCCGTGCTCGCGCGCGGTCGCGAGCGTGTAGCCGTGGACGCGCCGCGAGTGCGCCTCGGTGCCCACGTCGCGCGTGTCTAGGGCCGAGCCGAGCGCCTCGAGCGTCGAGCGGTATGTGTCCTGGAGCTGGCGATAGGCGGAGGCCAGGTCGCGTGTGGCCTCGACGACCCGCTGCTCGAGGAGCTCCTGGTACTCGCGGCGCTCGATGAGGAGCTGGCGCCGCTCCAGCGCGCGCTCGGTGGCGATCAAAAGCTCGTCGATGTTGACGGGCTTCATGATGAAGTCGTGGGCGCCGAGCTTCAGGCTCGCGATCGCGGTCTTCACATCGGCAGCGCCGGTCAGCACGATCACGGCAGCGTCTCCGTCGACCGCGCGTACCTGCTGGAGGAGCTCCATGCCCGTCATGCCCGGCATCTTGAGATCGGTCACCACGAGCGGGGGCCGGCTCGCCGTGAAGACCTCTATGCCCTCGCGGCCGTCGCTGGCGAGCAGGCAGTTGTAGCCCGCCGAGATGAAGATTTGGTGAAGGACTTCGCGCACCTGACGGTCATCGTCAACAATCAGGATGTCCCGATGCGCCATGTGATGTGACTTTCTCCGCCGGTCCCGCCGCGGCGACCTGGTTCTTCCCGGCTCGCTTCGCGGCGTAGAGCGCCTCGTCGGCGGCGCGGAAGAGGTCCTCCGAGTTGGTCGCTTCGTCGTCCGGGAGGCTCGCGACGCCGAAGGATGCGGTGACGGGCTTGCCATGCGAGAACGGGCACGTGGCGACGACCTGCCGGATCCGGTCCGCGTAGAGCCGGGCGCCGGCCTTGGAGGTCTCGACGAGGAGGATCGCGAACTCGTCGCCGCCGTAGCGGGAGACGACGTTGATCCCGCGCGACTGTTTCATGAGGATCTGGGCGATCTCACGCAGGGTCTCGTCGCCGACCGCGTGGCCGAACTCGTCGTTGATGCTCTTGAACCCGTCGAGATCGAGGAGCACGACCGACACGGGGTGGTTGAAGCGCCGGAAGCGGGAGATCTCCTCCTCGAGGCGCAGGGAGAAGAAGCGCCGGTTGTAGAGCCCGGTCACGTCGTCGCGGAACGAGGTCTCCTTGAGCTTGGCGTTGGTGACCTCGAGCTCCTTGTACGCGGCGTCGAGGCGCGCGGCGAAGGTGTTGATCTCGACCGCCTGCGCCTCGATCGTGGTGAGCATGCCGGTGAACGACTTCATGAGCGCACCGACCTCGTCGGTCCGGGCGCCGGGCGCCGTGGCGTTCGGCTGCGGCGACAACAGCTCCCCCATGCGGCTGACGGCCCGGCCTATGTCCCAGATGATCCAGGCGCCCCCGACCATCGCGAGCAGCGTGAAGAAGACCAGGCCCTGCAGCCCGATCAGGTGGACGCCCCGCAGCGAGCCGACGTCCGCGAAGAGGTAACGCAGCACCGCGTAGGCGAGCACGAGCACGGGGAGCAGCCCGGAGAGGCAGAGCGCCAGAAGCACCCGCCGCCGCAGTCGCCGCCCCACGACCGTCGCGTCCTGCGAGGCGTGGCTCACCATTATAAGCATTATTCTTGTTGCTGTGACACCCTGTCAATGTCAGAATTTCAAAGGGTTTTCGGGATGCCCCTGGTAGCGGACAAGAGGCTTGACTGCGTGGGGCTCTTCTGTCCCATGCCGATCCTCAAGACGCGCGAGGCCATGAAGCACCTGGCGGTGGGTCAGATCCTCGAGACGACGTCCGACGACCCGGCCTCCGAGGCGGACATGAAGAGCTGGACGGCCCGAACGGGCCACGAGCTCCTGGAGATCGACAAGAATGGCACGGTCTTCCGCTTTTTCGTCCGCAAGACCCGGTAGCGGCGGCCCCGACGCCACCGTCTCACGCGTCTACCTGGACTACGCCGGGTTCTCTCCTGTCGACCCCCGCGTCGTCGCGGTCATGCGACCGTTCCTGGAGGGAGGCGTCGGCAACCCCGGCGCGCCCCACTCCCTTGGCCTCGAGGCGCGCGCCTCGCTCGACGGCGCGCGCGCGAAGGTCGCGCGGCTCATCGGCGGCGCTCCGGCGGGGGTGATCTTCACCGCGAGCGCCACCGAGGCGAGCAACCTCGCGATCAAAGGCGTCGCGCAGCGGGCCCCGGGGCGCCACATCGTCGCCTCGGCCGTCGAGCACGTCTCGGTGATCAACGCGTGCCGCGACCTCGAGAAGCGGGGCTTCGCGGTGACGTACGTCCCGGTGGACGCGGAGGGACGCGTGGACCCCGACGCCGTGGCCCGCGCCGTGCGCGCCGAGACGGCGCTCGTCTCGCTCATGGCGGCGAACGGCGAGATCGGCACGCTCGAGCCGATCGCCGCGATCGGGAAGGTCACCCGCGCGCGCGGCGTGCCCTTCCACGTGGATGCGGTGGGCGCGGCGGGGCGCGTGCCGCTCGCGGTGGACGAGGCGCACATCGACCTGCTCACCCTCTCGTCGAACGATCTCTATGGGCCGCCGGGCGCCGGCGCCTTGTGGATGCGGCCCGAGATCAAGCTGGCGCCCCTGATCCTCGGCGGCGGCCAGGAGGGCGGCTACCGCGCGGGGACCGAGAACCTGCCCGCGATCGTCGGCATGGGCGTCGCGGCGGACCTCGCGCGGCTCGAGGGACCGGCGGAGGTCGCCCGGCTCCGCGAGCTACGCGACCGGCTGCTCGCCGGGCTGCTCGAGCGGCTCCCGGAGGCGCGCCTCACGGGCGCGCGCGGCGAGAACCGGCTGCCGCACCACGCGTCCTTCGTGGTGCCCGGCGTGAAGGCGGACGGCATCCTGCTCGAGCTGGATCTCAGAGGCGTCGCGGCCTCGTCCGGCTCGGCGTGCGGCGCGCTCACGGGCGAGCCGTCGCACGTCCTCCGCGCGATCGGCTGCGACCGCGACGCGCTCGAAGGCTCCCTCTGCTTCACGCTCGGACGCTGGACGACCGCGAGCGAGATCGACGTCGTCGTCGAGACGCTGCCCGCCGTGGTCGCGCGCCTGCACCGGCTCGCGCCGCGCTGACGTGCGGCTCTTCCTGTTCGACGTCGACGGCACGCTGCTGACCGCGCGCGGCGCGGGACGGGCGGCCTTCAAGGAGGCACTCAAGCGGACCTTCGGGACCGCCGAAGGGCTCGACGCGTACGACCTCCGCGGCAAGACCGATCAGCGCGTCGTCTGGGACGTTCTGACCGCCGCCGGGGTCCCGCGCGAGGAGATCGAGGCGCGGGTCGGCGCGTGCTTCGAGGCGTACCTCGGCGAGCTCGAGACGATCCTGGGCGACGGGAGCGCGATCCAGATCATGCCCGGGATCCGCGAGCTCGTCCCCGCGCTGAGCGCGCGCCCCGATGCGGTCGTGGGCCTCCTGACCGGCAACATCGAGGCGGGCGCGCGGCTCAAGCTTCGCCCGACGGGGCTCCTCGAGCACTTCCGCGTCGGCGCGTTCGGCTCGGACCACATCGATCGCCGGTGCCTGCCGAGCATCGCCCGCGAGCGGGCGGGGCGCCTCGTCGGCCACGACTTCGACTTCGAGCGTGTGACCATCATCGGCGACACGCCCCACGATGTAGACTGCGCCCGCGCCTGCGGCGCTGTCGCCGTCGTCGTGGCCACGGGGCAGTACCCGGCCGATGAGCTGGCGGCCTGCGCGCCAGACCTCCTGTTCCGCGACTTCTCCGACGTCGCCCGCGCCCTCGCAGCGCTCACCGACGGCGGGCGAGGAAGCCAGGCGGCACCTGTCCCGGGCCAATAGACCGTGGCGCTCCTCTCCGTGTGGCTCCACCTGCTCGGCGTGGTCGCCTGGATCGGCGGGCTGATGTACCAGGCCCACGTCCTTGGCCCGGCGGCTCGGCGCGGTGCGGTGGGCGTCTTCGCAGAGGCCGCGCGGGGTGGCCGGCCGGTCGCGTGGACCGCGATCGCGGTGGTTGCCCTGACGGGGTTCTACAACGTGACGCGTCTCGGTCCCCTCGAGCGCGTGATGGAGACCGGCGCCGGGCTCCTCCTGGCCGGGAAGTTCATGCTGGTGCTCGCGGCCGTCGCGCTCGCCGCCCAGCGCGACTTCTCGCAGGTGCCGAGATTGCGCCGCGCGCTGGCCGAGGGCCAGGACCCGGCGCCTCCCCTCAGGACGATCGCGTGGCTCGACCGCCTCGTGCTGCTGCTCGCGGTCGCGATCGTCTACCTGGGCGTGGCGGTGTCGCGCGCCTGAACGCGAGCCGCGGGCTCAGGCCAGCGGTCGCGCGCGAGGATGTTGCACTGGGCGGCGAGGGGCGGGGCTCCTCAGAGGCCGGTGATCTTGATGCCGGCGTTCTTGAGCCCGTAGCGGCGGTTGATCGTCGCGAGGATCGCCGTGACCCCCTCCAGCAGCGCCGCGTTCGAGAGCGGCCCGACGTCGACGGGCCGGAGCCCCATCGAGCGCCCGAGCTCGGCGACCGTGTCCTTCGCCGCCTGATCGCCGCAGAGGAGGAGGTCGCAGTCGATCGGCTGGTCGGTCTCGGCAAGCTCGTGGGCGGCAATGTGATGGAACGCGGCGACCACCTTCGCGCCGGGCAGAAGCGCCTGAGCCTCTTCGGCGGATGACCCCGCCGGCGGCGGCGTGTAGAGGCGAGGGCCGCCGAAGGACAGGGCCACCACGGTGCTGATCACGACCTTGTCGCGACAGGCGGCGCTCACCTCGGGAAGCGTGGTCGCGAGCCCCGGGGCCGGCAGCGCCAGCACGACGACGGTGCCGAGCTTCGCCGCCTCGGCGTTCGACTCGCCCATGATCGGCATCTTCCGGGTGATCTCGCGCAGCTCGGCCGCCTTCGCCTTCGCGCGCTCGCGGTCGCGGGAGCCGATGATGATCGAGTGACCCGCGAGCGCCCAGCGTCGGGCAAGCCCCGCACCCTCCCTGCCCGTGCCGCCCAGGATCGCGATGTTCACGTGCTTTCCCTACCGAAAGAGATCCCGCGCCGGGTCGCGCAAGAGCGGCTTTGAGCCCTCCTCGCTCGGCATCAGCGGCGCGCCCCGCACGATCGCCGCCGGGATCCGGTCGAGCTTGCCCATGACGGGCTCCGCCGCGGCGGCCAGCTCGTCGGCAACCGCGAGGATCGTCGCCTGGAGGGGCCGGCCTGCGGGATCGCGCTCACCGAGGTAGCTCCGGAGGGGCGCCAGGCCGGCGACCCCGATCGCGACGTTCGTGAGCCCCTCGCGCCACGGGCGCCCGAAGGTGTCGGCGACGATCACGCAGACATCGGCGCCGGTGAGGGTGCGGATCCGGTCGCGCAGCGCGCGCGCTGCGCCGTCCGGATCCTCGGGGAGGAGCGCGACGCAATCGATATCCACATTGGACTGGTCGACGCCGGCGTTGGCGCAGACCCAGCCATGGTGCGTCTCGGTGATGAGGACGCCCTGGTCCATGCGCACGACGCGGCGCGACTCGCGCAGGATGATCTCCACGAGGCGCGGGTCGCGCCCGAGCCCCGCCGCCATGGCGAGGGCGACCGGCGAGGGCGTGACGTCGGCGAGCCGCACGATGCGGCCCTCCGCCTTGGAGACGATCTTCTGGCCGACGACGAGGAGGTCGCCTCCGGCGAACGGCGTGGACTGGCGTGCCGTTGCCTCGACGATGAGGCGCGCGATGTCGTCACCCGGCCTCACCTCGGGGATGCCCTCGATACCGATCACCTCGTAGCGCGGCGGCGAAGGGACGGAGCTCACGGTGGCCGCAGCCTCGCGGACCTCGCGCCGACGGACGCCCACGCGCGGACGACGCGGGCGCTCTCGGTGGTACCGCCCGCGGTCGCGAGCGCCGCGACATCTTCTGGCGCGTCCACGTCGAGGGCGAGGCCGGGGAGGACCGTGACCCGCGGTTCGAGGCCGAGGGCGCGCGCCGCCGCGAGGTGGTTCTGGAACGAGGGCTCGCCGAACTTGAGCGGCATCGTGTCGGGAGGCGTGAGCGCCACGCCGTTCGTGCCGAACCCGGAGCGCGAGGGGGCAAACGCGGGCGCGCCGTCCGCCACCGCGGCGGCGAGCGCACGAATCTCGTCGGCGCTCACGCAGGGCACGTCGCCCGGCACGGTAAGGAAGACGCGTGCGCCCCGTCGCGCGGCCTCGGCCTGGGCGAACGCGACGGCCGAGGTGTGACTCGAGTTCTCCACCGGGCCGAGCGAGGCGAGCGGCTCGGCGCCGAAGGCCGCGGCGAGTCCGACAACCTCGGGGTCGCGCGTGACGACCCAGACGCCGTCGAGGCGCGCGGCGCGGAGGGCGGCCAAGACGTCGCTCAGCATCGCCCGAGCGAGCTCGCGGCGCTCCGTGGGCTCGAGCGCGGGGACGAGGCGCTGCTTGGCGTTGACGAGGTCCTTGACGGGGACCGCGCACACGATCATGCGGCCAGCATCAACTGCGCCAGGGCGATCTCCCGATCACGATCGGTCATGAGGATGTCGGCGAGCACTGGCCTGACGCCCAGGCGCTCGAGCTCGGGGACGCGCGCCGCGTCACTCCGATCGATGACGAGCGTCCCGAGCCATGGCGCGTATGCCGCGGCAACTCCTACGGGGGAGACGGGCAGCCCGCGGGCGCGCATGAGCTCGCCGGCCGGGCCGCTCACGGCGGCGCCGCCCACGATCGGGCTCACCGCGACGACGCGGCTGCGCACCGCGGCGAGCGCCTGCGCCATGCCGGGGACGGCGAGCACCGGGCCGACCGACGTCACAGGGTTCGACGGGCAGACGACGACCAGATCGGCCTCGCGGATCGCCTCGAGCACGCCGGGAGCCGGACGGCTCGCGGCGGCGCCGGCGTACTCGACGTCGAGGACCCGAACCTGGGCCTTCTCGCGCACGAAGTATTCCTGGAACGAGAGCCAGCCGTCGGGCGTCCGGACGCGCGTGCGCACCGGGTCGTCGCTCATGGGGAGGATGCGCGCCGCGACGCCCAGGCGCCGGCACAGCTCCGCCGTCACCGCGGAGAGCGGCGTCCCGTCGCCGAGCGCGCGCGTCCGATAGAGATGCGTTGCGAGGTCACGGTCGCCCAGGTTGAACCACGTCTCGGCGCCGAGGTCCCCCATCGCCTCGAGGCACCGGAACGTGTCGTCCGCGACGCCCCAGCCGCGCATCGCGTCGAGCCGGCCCGCGAGCGCGTACATCACGGTGTCGAGGTCGGGAGAGACGTGGAGGCCCCAGATCTCGGTGTCGTCGCCGGTGTTGCCGATGATGGTGAGCTCGTGCCGGGGGCGCGCCGAGGCGAGGCCACGCAGGAGCTTCGCAGCGCCCGTGCCGCCCGCGAGCGCGGTCACGCGCATCTCAGGCCGGCGTCACTTCGCGCAGCGTCCAGAGGGCGCTCCCGCCGCGCCACGCGTAGAGCCCGACGCCCGCCGGGCGCGCGAGGCCGGCGGGCAGCGTGCTCTCCGGCACCGGGATGAAGCCGTAGCGGACCCACACGCGATCGAGGCCCTGCGGGCGGGCGAACACGGTTGCGATTCCGGACGCCGTCGCGTGGTCGAGCGCCGCCGCCACGAGCTGGGCCGCGATCTCGAGCTGCTCGGTTTCCGCGATCACGACCGGTCCGTGCAGCATCGCGTCGCTCAGGTTGCGCCCGGCCACGAGCGCGCCGATCAGGCGCTCGGTGCCGCTCGCCGCCGCGAACGCTCCCCAGGCCAAAAAGATCGCGCCCGCCTCGGGCCAGGGCAGGGCCGCGAACTCGAACAGGGGACGCGCGTCGCCGGCGTCCGGCAGGGGGCGATAGCCGATCCCCTGCCAGACCCGCGGGACCGTCGCCGAAGCGAGCGAGGGAGTGGGGGCACGCCCGCCCCCGGAGTGGGAAGAAGCCGCGAGCTGCGACTTTGCCCGGGTCCTACTTCTTCCCAAGCACCGCGTCCTTCAGGCTCTTGGTGATGCGGAACTTGCAGACGCGCTTCGCCGGAATCTTGAGGGGCTCGCCCGTCTGGGGATTCCGTCCGATCCGTGCCTTGCGGTTGGCGAGGACGAGCTTGCCGAACCCCGGCACCACGAATCCGTTCTTGGCCTCCTTGCACGCGAGCGCGAGCAGTTCGTCGAGGACGTCCCCGATCTGCTTCTTCGACAGGCTCGTCTTCTGGCCAAGGTACCCCAGGGTCGCGGATTTCGTCATCATCTTCGCCACGGGCAGCCTCCTCTGGAACGGATGTGGGTGAACGCGAAGTGCATTAATACCACAGCGCGCCGCGCACGGCTACCTGCGTGTGTAACGGAACTCGCCCGACGCGATCAAGCGACGGTACGAGCCGAAGCGCGCCTCCGCGTCGGCGATCCGGTCGAGCGGCGATTCGGGGTCGTCGCCGTCCCTGTAGGTCCGTACGATCGCGTAGAGCGTGTCGCGCTGCGCGGGGATCCGCCCCGCGTCGCGGACGAGGCGCCGGAGCTCGGCAGGCCCGACGAGCTGCCCGTACTGCGCGCCGGCGGCGGTCGAGATCGACTCGTTGATCAGCGTTCCACCGAGGTCGTTGGCGCCGGCATCGAGCAAGAGCTGGGCGAGCTTCGGCCCCTCCTTCACCCACGACGACTGGATGTTCCGCAGCGTCGCGCCCAGCATCAGGCGCGCCAGCGCGTGCATCTTGACGACCTCGACGCCCGTGGCGCCGGGCCGCACGCCATCGACGAGGCCTTTGGCGTACATCGGCGCCTCCGAGTGGATCAGCGAGAGCGGGACGAATTCGGTGAAGCCCCCGGTGTCCTTCTGGATCGCGCGCAACAGCGCCATGTGGCGGATCCAGTGCGCGGGCGTCTCGACGTGGCCGTACATGATCGTGGAGGTCGTGCGGATGCCGAGCGTGTGGGCGGTCGTGACGACCTCGACCCACTGGTCGACGGTGATCCGGCCACGTGAGATCCGGTCGCGGATCTCCTGGTCGAGGATCTCGGCCGACGTCCCGGGAAGTGTCCCGAGCCCCGCCGCCTTCAGCTCGGCGAGGTACTCCTTGATCGGGAGCCCCGACCTCACCGACCCATACAGGACTTCCTCGGGGGAGAAGGCGTGCATATGGATCCCGGGTAGAGCGCGCTTGATCGCACGCGTGAGGTCGATGTAGTAGCGCCCGTCGAGCTTCGGCGGCAGCCCCGCCTGGATACAGACCTCGGTCGCCCCGAGCTCCCATGCCTCCCGCGCACGGCGGACGACCTCGTCGACGGGTAGGAGGTAGCCTTCCTCCTCGCGGTGGTCGCGGCTGAACGCGCAGAAGCCGCAGTGCTTGATGCAGACGTTCGTGAAGTTGATGTTGCGGTTGACGACGTAGGTCACGACGTCGCCCACCTGCCGGCGGCGCATCTCGTCGGCGACGAGCGTGATCGCGTGCAGGTCGCGGCCAGCCGCGCCGGTGAGCGCGATGCCGTCGTCGACGGAGAGCTCGTGGCCGTCGAGGACGCCGGCGAGGATGCGGCGGATGTCACGCGACGCCGAGTCGAGGGTCGCGGAGAGGCTACCAGCGGCGCCAGTGCTCATGGGATTCCTTCACGCGGCCGTCGCCGTCGACGAGCGACGCCACGCGCGGGCGCAGCGCCTCGTCCAGGAACTCCGCGCGCATCGCGAACTCGGGATAGATCGCGAGGCGCTCGCGGAGGACGAAGCCCATGCCCTCGGTGGCGCGGCGCAGCTCCGTGATCAGCGGCCACGGCTTCTCGGGGTTGATGTGGTCGGGCGTGAGCGGCGAGATGCCGCCCCAGTCGTTGAGCCCCGCGGCGAGGAGGCGGGGGTAGATCCGCGGCGAGAGGTTCGGCGGCGCCTGGATGTTCACGTCGGGTCCGAGCAGGAGCCGGCCGACGGCGATCGCGCGGAGCAAGTCCCCGAGCGGCGGCTCGGGGTGGTGCCGCATCGGAATGCGCGGCTTCGCGCGGAAGTTCTGGATGATGACTTCCTGGAGGTGACCGTACCGCTCCTGGAGGTCGCGAATCGCCGCGAGCGCGTCCACCCGCTCGCGCGGTGTCTCACCGATGCCGATGAGAATGCCTGTCGTGAACGGGATCGAGAGCTTGCCCGCGAGCGCGATCGTGCGCAGGCGCCGCGTCGGCACCTTGTCGGGGGCACGGTCGTGCGCCAGGCCAGGGCGGAGTAGCCGCTCCGAGACGGTCTCGAGCATCAGGCCCATGCTCACGGTGACCTCCCGGAGCGCGGCGAGGTCGCGCTCGGCCATGACGCCTGGATTGGCGTGGGGCAGGAGCGACGACTCTCGGAGCGTGAGCTCGCAGACCGCGCGGAGGTAGCCGAGCGTGGTCCGGTGGCCGTAGCGGCGCAGGAACGCGCGGTGGACGGGAAAAGCCGCCTCGGGCTTGTCGCCGAGCGAGAAGAGGGCCTCTTTCGCACCGAGACGCGCGCCCGCCTGAGCGAGCGCGACCACCTCTTCGGGCGTCATCGTGTGGGCGCCGGGCTCGCCGGGATCGCGGCGGAAGGTGCAGTAGCCGCAGTAGTCTCGGCAGAGGGTCGTCAGGGGCACGAAGACCTTGGCCGAGAAGGTGACGACGCGTCCCCGGCCGCGGTCGCGCACCTCAGACGCGCGCGCCAGCAAATCGCCCAGCGCCGCGTCGGGAGCCTCGATCAGCGCGCACGCCTCGGCGTGTGAGATCACTGTCGCGGGGATCGCGAGGCCGCCTTGGACCGTGGGTGGCCTGCCAGAGTTGCGTTCTTGAGCGCCGGCCGCACGTCGTGGGCGAAGCGCTCCATGTTGGCCAGCACTGCCTTGATGTCGGGCACCGTCGGGTCGAAGACGAAGTGTGTGACACCGAGGGCGACGTACTGCTTGAGGTCGGCGGCGACCTCGGCCCCTGTGCCCTGGAGCAGCGGCCGGTCGCCTGCCGCCGCTTTGGCGCGTTTGCTCCGCACCTCCATCGGCGCGCGGAGCGTGAGCGCGACCGATTTCGGGTCACGCCCGGCGCGCTGGGCCCACGCGTGGATCTGCTTCACCTTCTGCGCGTACTCGTCGGGCCGCAGCATCGCGGGCGGCCGGAGGCCGATCGGGTGCCACGCGTCGCCAAGGGTGCCGGCGCGCTTGAGCGCGGCGTCGGTGTGACCGCCGATCCAGATCGGGATCCCGCCGCGCTGCGCGGGCTTCGGCAGCGCGTGGACGTTGCGGACCCGGTAGTGCTTGCCCTCGAACGTGACGGGATCGGCGGTCCAGGTCGCGCGCATGAGTTTGAGGTACTCGTCGGTCACTGCGCCGCGGTTCTCGAAGGCCGGGGTCGCGAGCGCCTCGAACTCCTCGCGGAGCCAGCCGACGCCCGCGCCGAGGATGACGCGCCCGCCCGAGAGCTGGTCGATCGTCGCGAGCGTCTTGGCCGCGACCAGCGGGTTGCGGTAGGGGACGACCAGGACGCTCGTCCCGAGGCGGACCCGCTTCGTCGCGTGGGCGAGATAGCCGAGCGTCGCGAGCGGCTCGAGGTAATCCTGCGCGGCGCCGCCGGCGAGCTGCCCCGTCGTCGAGTACGGGTACACCGAGCGCGCCATCGACGCGGGGAGCACCACGTGGTCGGTGACGAAGACCGAGTCGTAGCGGAGTGTGTCCGCCTGGGTCGCCATCCCGAGCACGATGTCGGGCTTGGCGAGCGGGCCGCGCCCGGGAAGTGCGAAGCCAAACTCCACGACAACCTCCGGGAAAAGTGCACGCCTCGATCGGGACGGCGCCTATGGTATCACTAAGCCCTGTGCAATTCTTCGACGCGCCGGCGGTCTCCGCGGCGCGCGTCTAGCCTGTTGACATCGAGCAAGAGCTGTGCGGAGGTGAGCCGCGTGACGCCGGAGAAGTTCGCCCAGAGGATCGACGAGTGGGCCCGCGGGACGATGGTCGAAGCGCACGGCGCCCGGTTCCTCCTGGCGGGGCCCCGCCCGGAGCCCGGTCAACCATTTCCGGAACACCAGGGTGGGGCGTTGACAGCCGAGGCCGAGATCGTGCATCGTGGTTGTACCACTCTTGCCGTCGAGGTGACGGTCCTCGACGAGCACAGCGACTGATCGCAACGCTCATGACGACTCTGTTGGCACCGGCGGCCCCGCCGGCAACCGCGCCCGCCGGCCGCCCTGGTCGGTAGGACAGAGGGGGGCATGCGGCTCGGGACCAAGATCTTCCTGACGTCGGCGCTCGTGATCGTCGTGCTCGCGGGCGTCGGCGTCCTGAGCCTCCGCGCGGTGGGCCGTCTCGTGTCCGCCAACCGGGAGATCGCGACCCGCACGATCCCCGCACTGCGCCTCACCGCGTCCGCCCGCGAGGCGATTCCGCCGCTTGTGCGGCTCGAGGCGCGGGTGGTGGTGCTGGGCGACGCGCGCTACGCGACGGCGTGGACCGAGCGGGCGGCGCGGGTTGCCGACGATCTCGAGCGCCTGGCCGAGTTCCCGCTGAACCAGTCGGAGGCGGTGCACTTCAACGCGGCGCGCGCCGCGTTCGAGGGGTACCGCCGCATCGTCGCCGAAGAGCAGGCGCTCATCCGGCGTGGCGACCGCGTGCGCGCCCTGCGTCTGAGCAATGGCGACGCCCGGACCGTCGCCGAGCAGCTCCAGGAGAGCCTGGACGAGCTGATGGCGGCGACGCACGCGCGGGTCCTCACGGCGCAGGCCGAGGCCGCGCGCCTCGAGGTGCGCACGTGGGCCGCGGTCCTGGTCGCGCTGGGCGCGGCGGTCGGCCTGGCGCTGCTCGGCACGGCCGTCATCGCCCAGCGGATGACTCGTTCCCTCGATTTGCTGTCCTCGGCGACGGCCGAGGTGGCCGCGGGCGCGTTCCACGAGCCCATCGTGGTCGAGAGCCGCGACGAGATCGCGGCCCTCGCGCGGTCGTTCAACTCGATGGCAAGCCAGCTGCGCGAGGTGGAGGAGATGAAGACGGAGTTCTTCGCGACCGTCTCGCACGAGCTCCGGTCGCCGCTCACGTCGATCCGTGGCGCCGCCGACCTCGTGCACGAGGGCATCCCCGGCCCGCTCACCCCGAGGCAGGCCCGCCTCATTGACATCATCTCGCAGAGCTCCGAGCGCCTGCTCGGGCTCGTCAACGAGATCCTCGAGATGTCGCGCCTCCGCGCCGGGCAGGTGGTGCTCGACCGGAGGGCGCTCGACCTCGCGTGGCTCGTGGACCGCGCCGTCGAGGAGCTTCACCCCCGGGCCGAGGAGGCAGGCGTCGCGCTCGAGCGCGAGCACTTCGGGTCGAACTTCGCGTACCTCGGCGACGAGGATCGGCTCCACCAGCTGATCGTCAACCTCGGCGCCAACGCGATCCGCTTCACGCCGCGCCGCGGGCGCGTCATCGTGCGGCTGATCGACACGGGTCCGGAGATCGAGCTCCAGGTCGAGGACACGGGCGTGGGCATCCCCGCGGATGCGCTGCCGCACATCTTCGACCCCTACCGCCAGGCGCACCACGACCGAGGCGGCACGGGCCTGGGCCTGGCGATCGTGCGCGGCATCGCGGACGCCCACGGAGGTCGCGTGACCGCCGAGTCGCAGGAAGGGAAGGGGAGCCGCTTCACCGTGCTCCTGCCGCGCTCTTGAGGACGATCGCGGTCGCCACGCTCGTGATCCTCCTCGCCGGCGGCTGCGCGTCCTTGCCCCCATGGCCGTTGTGGCGTTCGGCGGAGCTCGCGAAGGCCGACCGCCTCGCTCAGCAGGGCGACTACGCCGCGGCGGTGGCGGCGTACGACACGTATCTCGCGAAGGGCGGCGACGGCGCCGAGGCGGGGCGCGCCCGGATGAGCCGGGACACGCTGGCGTCGATCCTCGCCCTCCAGCGGGAGATCGCGCGGCTCCGCGAGGACCTCGCCAAGCGTGAGGCCGACCTCGAGCGGCTGAAGCAGATCGACCTTCGTCTGGAGCGCGGCGGAAAGAAGCAGTGAGGCCCTCGCTCCAGTGACCCGGAAGGTCCTCGTGGTGGACGACGATGCGGCGATCCTCGAGGTGCTCGCGATGCGGCTCGGGGCGATGGGCTTCGACGTCACCGCCGTGGGCGAGCCGCGCCGCGCGCTCGATGCCGCCGCGGCGCAGCGGTTCGACCTGGCGCTCATCGACCTGCGCATGGAGCCGATGGATGGCGTTCAGCTCATGGAGGCGCTCCACGCGCACCAGCGCCGGCTGCCGGTGCTCATCATGACCGCCCACGGCACGATCGACACGGCCGTGCAGGCGGTCCGGCGCGGCGCCTTCGACTACCTGACGAAGCCTTTCGTGTCAGACGAGCTCCGCACGAAGATCGAGCGCGCGCTCACCACGCGCCGCTGGGCGCGCGACCGCGAGCGGCTGCTGACCGTGGGTCAGACGCTCGCCTCGTCCGGGATCATGGAGCGCGTGCTCGACGCGGTCGCCCAGGCCACGGTCGAGGCGACCGAGGCGGAGCGCTGCGTCGTCTTCCAGCTCGAGCGTGGGCGCCTCGTGCCGATGGCGAGCGCCGGCTCACCGCCGCCGTCGTGGAAGGCGCTCGAGGCCGCCGCGACCGACGCGATGGACAAGGGGGTGCCGATCATCCGCCCGGCGGGCGGCGACGGCGAGGCGGGCACGATCGTCGCGGCGCCGCTCGTCGTTCAGCGCGGGCCGACGGGAGCGCTCGTCATCGAGACGCCGACGCGCGTCGAGCCCACCGAGGACGATCTCGAGCTGCTGACGCTCTTCTCGTCGCAAGCGGCGATCGCGGTCCGCAACACCCACGAGCTGGAGCGCTTGAGGAGTGGTGCGCTCGCGGCGCTCGGGCGGATGGCGACGCAGGTCGCCCACGAGATCAAGAATCCGCTCGCGGGCCTGCGCCTCTATGCCCGCCACCTCGGGCAGCGGCTCAGCCGCGCGGGGGACGCGGAGGGCCAGGAGCTCGCCGGGAAGATCGCGGCCGGCGTGGACCATCTCGCCGACGTCGTCGCCGAGATCACCGCCTTCGGGCGCCCGCCCGAGCTCCACCGCGCGCCGACGAATGTCCAGGCGCTCCTCGACGAGTGCCTCGAGCTCGCCGCCGCGCGCTTCGACGCGACCGCGATCAAGGTGGTCCGCGAGTGGGATCCGGCGTGCCCCGAGGCGCTCCTGCTGGACGCGCGGGAGCTCCGGAAGGCCTTTCTCAACCTCATCGTCAACGCCTTCGAGGCCCTGGGCGGCTCGGGCCGCCTCGCCCTCACGGCCTCCTACGCGGCCGATGCCGGAACGCTCACGGTGACGATCGAGGACACCGGCGTGGGCATGAGCGAGGAGACGATGTCGCGGGCGTTCGACCTCTTCTACACGACCAAGCCGGACGGGACCGGGCTTGGCATGTCGATCGCGCGCTCGGTCGTGCACCTCCACGGCGGCGAGCTCGGCGTCCAGAGCTGGCTCGGGCACGGCACGCGCGTGCAGGTGCGGCTGCCGGTGGTGGCGCCGTGAAGACCAACAGCAGCGCGGTCCTCGTCGTCGACGACGAGACGACGATCGCCGACGGCCTCCGGCTCACGCTCGAGAGCGAGGGCTATACGGTGCGCACGGCCGGGGGCGTGCGCGACGCGCTCGCCGCCTTCGGCCAGTACGAGCCCCACGCCGCGATCGTGGACCTGATGCTCCCGGACGGCGACGGCCTCAACCTGACGCGGGAGCTCCGACGACGCGACCCCTCGATCCAGGTGATCGTGATCACCGCGTACGGCTCGGTGCGCAAGGCCATGGAGGCGACGAAGGGTGCCGGGGCGTTCCATGTCCTCGAAAAGCCGTTCGACCCCGACGAGCTCCTCGGGCTCATGCGGAGCGCCCTCGACCACCGGCAGCTCGTCGTCGAGAACACCGACCTCCGGCGCCGCCTGGCCGACCGCGCCGTCGACAGCGAGATCCTCGGACAGGCCCCCGGGATCCAGCGTGTCCTGGAGACGGTCGCGGCCGTTGCGGACGCCGACGCCAACGTGCTGATCATCGGCGAGAGCGGGACCGGCAAGGAGCTCGTCGCCGACGCGCTCCACGAGCGGAGCCGGCGGAGCGGCGGGCCGTGGGTGAAGATCAACTGTGCCGCACTGCCCAAGGACCTCATCGAGTCGGAGCTGTTCGGCCATACCCGCGGCTCCTTCACGGGCGCCACCAACGACAAAACCGGCCTTCTCGAGGAGGCGGACGGGGGCTCGCTCCTCCTCGACGAGATCACGGAGATGCCGCCGGAGCTCCAGGCGAAGCTCCTCCGCGTGCTCGAGGAGCGCGCGGTGCGCCGGGTCGGCGCCGCCAAGGCCGTCCCGGTGGATTTCCGCCTCATCTCGTCGACCAACCGGAGCCCCGAGGTCGCCCTGCGTGAGGGGAGGCTGCGCCAGGACCTGTTCTTCCGGATCAACACCGTCTCGATCGATGTCCCCCCGCTGCGCGAGCGCCGCGAGGACATCCCGCTCCTCGTCCGCGCGTTCCTCGAGCGCTACCGCGCCAAGCACGGCCGCGACGTCGAGGGGATCGAGCCGGAGGCGTACCGGAGGCTGCTCGCCTACGCATGGCCGGGCAACGTCCGTGAGCTCCAGAATGCGCTCGAGCGCGCGGTGCTCGTGACCCGCGGGCCGCAGATCGCGCTCGATGACCTCCCCGAGCCTCTCCAGCGCGCTGACGCCGAGCCCGGCGCGGCCGCGGCAGTCGCGCCCTCGGAGGTACCCGTCGGCTCGCTCGAGGAGATCGAGCGCGTGTCGATCCTGCGTGCCCTCGAGATGACGAAGTGGAACAAGCAGGCGGCGGCGGCGGCGCTCGGGCTGAGGCGGCCGACGCTCTACTCCAAGATGCGCAAGCACGGCATCCCGCAGCGCCGGCCGTAGGCCGGCTCCCCACCGCCCGAAACGCGGGCACTTTCCCGACTCGTGCCCATTTCGTAGGCAAGCGGGCGGCGTCCCGCACCCGTCGGCGTCGTCGAATCGCCTGATTTCCCGTGCCTTTGTCGCGGGCACCCCTGGGGCACGGCGGTTGCTAGCCACGCGCCCAGGAGGATCCGTGATGAAAAAGATCGAGGCGATTATCAAGCCGTTCAAGCTGGACGACGTCAAGGAGGCGCTCACCTCCATCGGGGTGATCGGGATGACCGTGTCGGAGGTGCGCGGCTTCGGCCGGCAGAAGGGCCACACCGAGCTCTACCGCGGCGGCGAGTACACGGTCGACTTCCTTCCCAAGATCAAGATCGAGGTCGTCGTTCCGGACCACCTCGTGGACAAGGTCGCCGAAGTGATCGCCGGCGCGGCCAAGACCGGCAACATCGGCGACGGCAAGATCTTCGTCAATCCGGTCCAGACGGCGGTGCGCATCCGCACGGGCGAGCGCGACGAGAGCGCGCTCTAGTCCACCCACAAGGAGGCTCATGTGAAGCGATTCAGTCTCGCACTGGCAATGGTGCTGGTTCTGAGTGCCACGGCGAGTGTGGCATGGGCTCAGCAGCCCGCCGGCCCCGCGGTGTCGAAGATCGACAAGGGCGACACCGCGTGGATGCTGACCTCCTCCGCGCTGGTCCTCCTGATGACGGCGCCGGGGCTCGCGCTGTTCTACGGGGGAATGGTGAGGCAGAAGAACGCGCTGGCGACGCTCATGCAGAGCTTCATCATCCTGGCCGTCATCTCGATCCAGTGGATCCTCTGGGGCTACACGCTGGCGTTCGGCCCCGACAAGGGCGGGATCATCGGAGGGCTCGAGTGGTTCGGGCTGCGCGGCGTCGGTGTCGAGCCCTTCGACGCGTACTCGAAGACGATCCCTCACCAGGTGTTCATGCTCTTCCAGATGATGTTCGCCGTCATCACGCCGGCGCTCATCACGGGCGCGTTCGCCGAGCGGAAGAAGTTCTCGGCGTTCCTGCTCTTCACGGTGCTCTGGGCGACGTTCGTCTACGACCCGCTGGCCCACTGGGTCTGGGGCGACGGCGGCTGGCTCAAGAAGCTCGGCGCGCTCGATTTCGCCGGGGGGACGGTCGTCCACATCTCGTCGGGCATGTCGGCGCTGGTCTGCGCGGTGCTGATCGGCAGGCGCAAGGGTTACGGCCACCACCCGATGCAGCCCCACAACCTGCCGATGACGGTCATGGGCGCGTCGCTCCTGTGGTTCGGTTGGTTCGGCTTCAACGCGGGCAGCGCGCTCGAGGCCAATGGGCTCGCGGTGAGCGCGTTCACCGCGACCAACACGGGCGCGGCGGCCGCGGCGCTGGGCTGGATGTTCACCGAGTGGATGAGCCGGGGTAAGCCCACTGTGCTGGGCGCGGCGTCGGGCGCCGTCGCGGGGCTCGTCGCGATCACGCCCGCCTCGGGCTTCGTCGGCCCGATCTCGTCACTGATCATCGGCGCCGTCGCGGGCGCGGTGTGCTACACGGCGTGCAACCTCAAGGGAAAGTTGGGCTACGACGACTCGCTGGACGTCGTCGGCGTGCACGCGGTGGGCGGAACCTGGGGAGCGCTGGCCACAGGGCTCTTCGCCTCCAAGGCGATCAACGAAGGCGGCGACAACGGACTCTTCTTCGGCAACCCGGGTCAGGTCTGGATCCAGGTCGTCGCCGTCCTGGCGACG
>QHTD01000328.1 GCA_003220675.1 Candidatus Rokuibacteriota bacterium
CCGTTCCACCGGCGACCACGATCTTGATGTTGTCAGGCGAGCGAAACTTCGGGATCGGCGTGGAGTCGTGCGCGGGGTCCGTGAACTTCCTGAGCACGTGCTCGGGGAGCCCCTCGCCACCGTCCCGGCCCGGAAGCAGCTCACAGACCGGACGCTGGAGCCGCGCGAAGAGCCAGCGGCGGACGTCGGCCTTCTTCCAGCCCCCCTCGCCCAGAATCTTCACGTGCTCCGGCGAGAGGACGAGCAGCGTGTCCCCCCAGTGCGTCATCTTGTGGTGGGAGACAACGGCCATGCTCGCCGCGAGCGTCGCCAGCAGATCCTCCGGCGTCCGCGACTGGTGGTCGTAGACCCCCAGGGGCCCGTCGGCCGCGAGGACGGCGACCGTCGAGTCGCTCGGGGCGAATCCGTGCTCGACGGAGAGCGACTCCCAGGGGCTCGCCTCCTCCCGCTCGCCGATGCAGTACGTGTAGCGGCCCGGGTGGGCGAGCGTGGACATGCTGATGACGCCCGGCGCGGCGCCGCCGAGGTTCACGCAGACGAGTCGGAGCGCGCGCCCGATCGTCGCGTTGGCGCGCCAGCCCGGGCCGAAGACGCCGGCGCCGCAGTTGATGTCGAGCGCGCCGCGGATCGGGCCGTTGACGACCACGAGCGGCGCGGGCGCGTTCGTGGTCGCCGACACGCCGTGGAGGTCGAAGGCCTCGTCGCAGACCGCCTCGACCGCGGCGATCACGACCGGGAGGTACTCGGGCCGGCACCCGGCCATGACGGCGTTGACCGCGATCTTCTCGACGGTCGCGCGGCCGTAGTTTGGCGGGACCCTCGCGATCAGCGCGTCGGGCGCGCGGCCCGACGCGGCGAGCACGCGATCGACGCGGGCGCGCGTCGGCGGCACGACGGGCAGGCCGTCGGTGACGCCGCGCGCGTAAAGCTCCTCGATCGCGTCGGCGTCCAGGTCGGGGTCGGCCAGCGACATGGAGAGAGGCTAACACACTCCAGGCAGCCGAAACCGCGGGGCTGGTTACGCGAGCGTGTGCCTCACCATCTTGGACTCGACCATGTAGATGACCATCTCCGCGATGTTCGTCGCATGGTCGGCGACGCGCTCGAGGAAGCGCGAGATCAGGATGAGACGGATCGCGCGCGGGATGGTCCGCGGGTCCTCCATCATGAACGTCAGGAGCTCCCGGAAGACCTGCTCCCTCAGCGCGTCCACCTCCGAGTCCTCGCCGCAGACCTCGCGCGCCAGCGCGGTGTCCCGGCTCACGAAGGCGTCGAGGCTCTCCTTGACCATCCGCTGGGCCTTCTCGGCCATCCGCGGCAGGTCCACGTACGGCTTGAGCTGGGGCTCGCGGCCGAGCTCGAGGGCTCGCTGGGCGATGTTCACCGCCTGGTCGCCGATGCGCTCGATGTCCGTGACGATCTTCAGCGTCGTCGTGATGAAGCGGAGATCGCCCGCCGTCGGCTGGTGAAGCGCCAGCAGCTCGACACACTTCTCGTCGATCTCGACGTCGTAGGCGTTGACCTGCCGGTCGCGGTCGATGACCTCCTGGGCGAGGTCGCTGTCCCGATCGATCAGGGCGCGCATGACCCGGCGGATCTGGTCCTCGACCAGCCCGCCCATCGCCAGCAGGGTCTGCTTGAGCGCGTCCAGCTCTTCGTGGAAGTG
The DNA here is from genome assembly GCA_003220675.1 of Candidatus Rokuibacteriota bacterium. GTDB lineage: Bacteria > Methylomirabilota > Methylomirabilia > Rokubacteriales > CSP1-6 > 20CM-2-70-11. The sequence continues at coordinate 1,667 of QHTD01000328.1, forward strand.
CCGCTGCACGACGACCTCCGTCTACCCGAACCGCCCGGTGATGTAGTCCTCAGTCCGCTTGTCGCGCGGGTTGGTGAAGAGCTCGCGTGTCACGCCGAACTCCACCAGCTCCCCGAGGAGGAAGAAACCGGTCGCCTCCGACACCCGGGCGGCCTGCTGCATATTGTGCGTCACGATCACGATCGTCAAGTCCTTGCGGAGCTCGAGGATCAGCTCCTCGATTTTCGCAGTGGCGATGGGATCGAGGGCCGAGCACGGCTCGTCCATCAGCATCACTTCGGGCTCCACAGCCAGCGCCCGCGCGATGCAGAGCCGCTGCTGCTGGCCGCCGGACAGGCTCGATCCGGGCTTGTCGAGCCGGTCCTTCACCTCGTCCCAGAGCGCCGCATGCGTGAGCGCGCGCTCGACCGCGTCGTTCAGCACGGCGCGGTTCCGCATCCCGGCCAGCCGGAGCCCCGCGGCGACGTTGTCGAAGGCAGACATGGTCGGGAACGGGTTCGCCCTCTGGAACACCATCCCGATCTTCCGCCGGACCTCGACCGGGTCGACGCCGGGCGCGTAGAGGTTCGCGCCTTCGACGAGCACGGTGCCGCTCACCCGCGCGCTCGGCACGACCTCGTGCATGCGGTTCAAGCACCGGATGAACGTGGACTTGCCGCAGCCCGAGGGCCCGATGATCGCCGTGACTGCCTTGGGCGCGATCGCCAGCCCGATATCGCGCAGGACGTGGAGGGTACCGAACCAGGCATTGAGGTCCTTGACGAGGATCCCGTCCGCCATGCTCTCACCTCACCGCGCTGTAGCGGCCGCGCGTCGCGATCCGCGCCGCGAGACTGACCAGGAAGACCAGGGCGATCAGCACCAGCGCGCCGGCCCACGCCTGGCGGTGCCAGTCGTCGTATGGGGCGATCGCATAGGCGAAGATCTGGAGCGGCAGCGCGGCGATCGGCTGATCGAGACGCTGGTGCCAGAAACGGTTGCCGAAGGCCGTGAAGAGCAGCGGCGCCGTCTCCCCCGCCACCCGAGCGATGGCCACCATGACGCCCGTGATGATCCCGGCCCGCGCCGTCGGGAGCACGACGCGGAGGATGACCTTCCATTCCGGCAGGCCGAGCGCCAGCGCGGCCTCGCGGAGCGAGGCGGGGACGAGCCGCATCATCTCCTCCGTCGTGCGGAGCACGATCGGCAGCATGATCACCGCCAGCGCGACGCCGCCGGCCAGCGCCGAGAAGCGCCGCATGGGAAGGACGACGACCGTGTACGCGAAGATCCCGATGACGATCGAGGGGACGCCGTTCAGGACGTCCGCGACGAAGCGGATCAGCCACGGCAGCCGCCGGTCCCGGGACTCGGTGAGGTACACGCCGCCGAGGATCCCGAGCGGCAGGCCGAGTGCCCCGGCGAGGGCGATCAGGATCAGGCTCCCGACGATCGCGTTCGCCATTCCCCCGCCCGCTTCGCCCACGGGCTTCGGCAGGCGGGTGAAGAAGTCCACGTTGACGGCCGATGCCCCCTGGTGGAGCAGGAAACCGAAGAGGAGGATGAGCGGCAGGACGACGGCCAGGGCGGACCCCGCCGTCAGCGCCGACATCGCCAGATCGATCCATCGCCGCGCCCGAGCGCTCACTCGCGCACCTGCTTCACGGCGCCGCCGACGCTCCAGACGAGGAGGCGCGCCAGGGCGTTCACGATCACCGTAACGGCGAACAGGAGCAGCCCGATCTCGATGAGCGCACCCAGGTACAAGTCGGACGTCGCCTCTGTGAACTCGTTCGCGATGACGCTCGCCATCGTATAGCCGGGGGCGAACAGCGAGATCGCGACCTCGGGGCGGTTGCCGATGACCATCGTGACGGCCATCGTCTCGCCGAGGGCTCGCCCGAGCCCGAGGAGCACGGCGCCGATCAGACCTGACTTCCCGTAGCGGAGGACCGCGATTCGAGTCGTCTCCCAGCGTGTGGCCCCGAGCCCGAGCGCCGCCTCCCGCTGGGTGTTCGGGACGGCCAGGAGCACTTCCCGGCTGACCGCGGTGATGAACGGCACGATCATGATCGCGAGGATGATGCCGGCGGCGAGCATGCCGACGCCGTACGGAGGCCCCTGGAAGAGCGGCAGGAACCCGAGTGACGCCCCGAGCGCCGGCTGCACCCAGTTCCGGAGCCACGGCGCCAGGACAAAAATGCCCCAGAGACCGAACACGACGCTTGGCACCGCGGCGACCAGCTCGACGAGGAACGTGATCGGCGGCCGGATCCACACGGGTGCCAGCTCGGCCAGGAAGATCGCCGCGCCGAGGCCCAGGGGAACGGCGATCACCAGCGCGAGGAGCGATGAGACGAGCGTGCCGTAGACGAATGGGAGTGCCCCGAAGGTCTCCGCGACCGGATCCCATGTCGAGGTGTAGAGGAAGCGCCAGCCGAACGCCCTGAACGACGGCATCGCGGCGCCGGCCATCCCGATGATCATGGCGGTGACGAGGAGGATCAGCGAGAGGGCAGCGCCGCGGGCCAATCCTCGGAACAGCCGGTCGCCCCAGCCGCGTCTGGCCCGGGCGGAGACGACGGCGGAGGAAAGGGACCGGCTCGCCGCCGCCGTTGTCATCCTGCTAGCGTGCCGCCAAGAGCGGCTTGCCCTGGTAGGTGATCTCCCCGAGCCTCGCCTCGACCTGCTTCACGACCTGGGGCGGCAGTGGCGCGTAGAGGAGATCCGACGTGTACTTCTGGCCGTCGTGGATCATCCACCAGAGGAACTTCACCAGCAGCTTGCCCTTCGTCTCGTCGGGCTGGTCTTTGTAGACGAGGAGCCACGTGAAGCTCGCGATCGGGTACGCGTGATCCCCGGGGGGGTTCGTGAGCGAGACGCGGAAATCGGCGGGCATGTTCGTCGCGGAGGCGGCCGCCGCGGCCGTCGTCGTCTCGATGCTCGGCTCGACGAACTTCCCCGCAGCATTACGAACCGACGCCGCGGGAAGGTTGTTCTTGATGGCGTAGGCCAGCTCGACGTAGCCGAGGGCGCCGGGCGTGTTCTTGATCTGGCCGGCCACGCCCTCGTTCCCCTTGCCGCCGAGCCCCACGGGCCAGTTCACGGAGGTTCCGCGGCCGACCTTCGCATCCCACTCCTTGCTGACCTTCGAGAGGTAATCGACCCAGATGTACGTGGTGCCGCTGCCATCGGACCGGTGCACCACCAGGATCGCCTGGTCGGGCAGCGAGACGCCCGGGTTCACCGCGGCGATCTTCGCGTCGTTCCACTTCGTGATCCTGCCCAGGAAGATGTCGGCCAGGATGTCAGGGGTGAAGCGGAGCTTCGGATTACCCGCAAGGTTGTACGTCGTCACGACGGCGCCGAGGACCGTCGGGATATGGAGGAGGTTGCCGGGCGCCTTTCCGAGCTGGTCGTCGGTCATCGGGCCATCGGACGCGCCGAAGTCCACGGTGCGTGCGGTGATCTGCCGGATCCCGCCGCCACTCCCGATGGACTGATAGTTGAAGCGGGCACCCTGATCGACCCTCGCGTACTCGTCGAACCACTTCGAGTAGATCGGGTACGGGAAGGTCGCGCCGGCGCCGTTCATCAGCATCTGCGCGGCGACCGGCTGGACGCCCGAGCCGAGTACGGCAAGCAGGGAGCAGAGAAGGCCAGCGAGCCATCGGTTCATCCGATTTCTCCTTGCCAGGTGGTCCCAGCGTCGCGCTGGTGTGTTTCGATGGGGTTAGCGTCGTGTTACGAGTCGGTTACGATCTCAGGTCTCGGAACCGGTATCCCACGCCGCGGACGGTCTCGACGCGGGGCTCGTCGAGCTTCGCCGCGACGAATTTGCCGCGGAGCCGCGCCAGGTGGACGTCCACGGTCGAACTCCTTGGGCGTCAACTCGACGAGTGTGCCTTTCATCCGGACCTCGAAGCGGTGGCGATCGATCTCGAGGTCGCCCGCCTTCAGATGAGCCTTCTTCCCCTTGCCATCCGCCGCCTTGCCCCGGCGCGCGACCGCCCGGACCCGCGCGACCAGCTCCCGCGGCGAGAACGGCTTCGTCACGTAGTCGTCGGCGCCGAGCTCGAACCCGAGGACCTTGTCCCCTTCCGCGACCCGGCCCGTGACCATGATCACGGCGATTCCCGCGAGGGCCGGGTCCTGCTTGAGGCGGAGGCAGACCTCCCAGCCGTTCAGTTGGGGCACCATGATGTCGAGCAGGACCACGTCCGGGTGGGACTCGCGCGCCATCCTGAGCGCGTCGGTCCCGTTCGTCGCCAGGAGGACTTCGTAGCCTTCACTGACGAGGTTGTAGCGGATAAGCTCGGCGACGTCGCGCTCGTCCTCGACGACCAGCACCCGCCCGAGGCGCTGCGGGATCGCCGCGCCTTCGGCGCCGCGGCCGCGCCCCGGAGTCAACAGCGTCACCCCACGCGCGAGACTCATCAAGCAGAGTGTCGGGCGGCGGTGTTACGGGACGATGACGCCGCGGTAAATCCTGGGTAAACGGGCCAGGGAAAGGAGGCGGGCTAGGCGGAGAGCCGCGCCGCTGAGACAGAGGCGCTACGCGGGCTGCAGATCGACGCGGTACAGCGTCTTCCCCGCGACGTCGTGCAGCGTGACCGTCATCACCTCGGTCGCGCCGTCGATCCTCGCA
>QHTD01000329.1 GCA_003220675.1 Candidatus Rokuibacteriota bacterium
CGGGACGTTGAAGTCCTCGCCGATGTCTTCGACGTCGCCCGGGCTCAGCAGGACCTGTTCCATTTCTTTCCTGAAATAGAGGCCGCTCGTCACGTCGCTCGTGAGCGGCACCGGACCCGGGATCTCGGGGAACGGCTCGGTGAAGAAGATGTGGCGGCGCCGCGGGTGAACGGGAAGCTCGAGCCCCGCGAGCCTCCCGACGCGCGCCGCGGCGGGACCCGCGGCGTTGACGACGATCGGCGAGGCAATGGCGCGCTGGGAGGTCTGGGCACCCGTGACGCGCCCGTTCGATTGCGCGAGCGCCGTCACCTCCACGCCCTCGAGGATCTTGACGCCGAGCTCGCGCGCTCGGCGCGCGAACGCGTTCGTCACCTCGGCGGGCCCTGCCATGGCGTCCTGGGGCCCCCAGACCCCCGCGATCAGGTCGTCCACGCGGAGGGCGGGGACGAGCTTCTGCGCGTCTGCGGGCGTGATGACGCGGACGTCCGCGCCCAGCGTTCGCTGGAGCGCGATCCTCTTCTCGAACCCGCGGAGGTGCCGCTCCTCGGAGAGGAGATAGAGGTAGCCGATCGTCGTGTAGCCCGGGTTGACGCCGAACTCTTCCTGGAAGCGCTCGAAGACCTTGATGCTCTCGAGCGAGAAGCGGATCTCGGTCTCGGTCGAGAACTGGACGCGGATGCCACCCGCCGCCTTGCTGGTCGTCCCCGAGCCGACGGTCTCGCGCTCGAGGACGACGACGTCACGGAGCCCGCGACGGGCCAGGTGGTAGGCGATCGAGCAGCCGACCACGCCGCCGCCGATGATGACCGCGCTCGCCGTCCCGGGTGGGCTCATGAGGCCGGATTATGATGAAGGGGACGCGGCCGCGGCGCAAGCACGTGCCCTCGCCGGTGACGCCGATGTGCAGAGGCGTGCCAGCAGCGATACTATCCCGCCCGGGAGACTATCAGCCAGTTGGGCCACACCGACGTCAGCGGTGCTGGGGGGTGGAGGATGGCCGATCCTCGTATCGCGAGCCCGGGACGGCGCGTCCACCCCTGGTACCGGTGGGCCGTCATACTCTACGACCGGGCCTACCGCGTGGTGCACGGTCTCGACCGGCCGCCGGCGCAGGTCGGGCCGGCGCTCTGCGTCGAGGTCCGCTGTAGCCGTCGCGCCTGCCGACTCCCCGACGGCACGCGGATCGCCTCCGGTGACCGGGTCGGCGTCATCCACCTCAACAACGCCCGCATCATCGCCGTCCACGTGAACGGCCAGCCACCGCTCGCGATCGGCCTCGAGTTCCGCCGCTGGTTCCTGGTCTCGCTCCGTGAGCTGGCGCAGCTCGCCGCCGACGGCGGCCCGCTCGCGGACGTGCGCGCCTTCTGCGCGATCACCATCTTCCACCGCGGTCTGGCCCGCCTCGGCTTTCACCCCGAGCGCGACGGCATCGTCTGGCCCGGGCTCACGGCCGCCTACCAGCGCGCGCTGATGGCCTCGCTCCATCCCGCCGGCCCACTGCGGCCGAGGCGCGTGATTTCCGCCGGGGCGCGGCGGCTCTGGATGACCCGCGAGGAGCTGCTTTCGCGCTACACTTGACCGGCCATGCTCGACCCGATCACCGTGTCCGTCCTCACCCATCGCTTCGAGGCGATCGTGCAGGAGATGGGCGAGGCGATGCTGCGCACGGCGTACTCGCAGATCCTCAACTCGAGCCGCGACTTCTCGACGGCGATCTGCGACGCGGGGGCGCGGCTGGTGGCGCAGGCCGAGCACGTGCCGATCCACGTGGGGGCGATCCCGTGGGCGGTGGAGTCGGTGCGCGACTTCTTCCAGGGACGCATCCGCCCCGGCGACGTCTACCTCCTGAACGATCCCTACCATGGCAACAACCACCTGCCGGACCTCACCGCGTTCGTCCCGGTCTTCGTGGACGGCGAGGTGGGCTTCTGGTCCGTCAACCGCGCCCACCAGTCGGACATCGGCGGCTCGACGCACGGCGCCTACAACCCGGCAGCGACGGAGATCTGGCAGGAAGGGTTGCGCATCACCCCGCTCAAGCTCTACGACGCGGGCGAGCTGCGCGACGACGTGCTCAAGATGGTCGCGACCAACGTGCGCCACCCGCACGACTTCATGGGCGACCTGCGCGCCATGATCGGCTCGGCCCGCGTCGGCGAGCGGCGGCTCCAGGCGCTCGTCGACGAATACGGGCCGAAGACCGTCGTCGGCGCGGTGGACGAGATCCTCGACGGCGCCGAGAAGCAGGCGCGGGACTGCGTGAGGACCTGGCGGGACGGCGTCTATCGGGGCGAGAGCATCCTGGACGACGACGGCCACGGCGTCACCGACATCTGGATCCGCGCGACGGTCACGAAGCGGGGCGACGCGCTCACCGTGGATCTCTCGGACTCGCACGCGCAGGTGCACGGCTTCATCAACTCGTCCTTCCCCAACACGATGTCGGCGGTCCACATGGCGTTCGCCTATCTCATCGACCCGCGCACGCCGAAGAACTCGGGGACCTTCCGTCCGGTGAAGGTCGTCGCCCGCCAGGGCACGATCGTCTGGCCCCATCCGCCGGCGCCGGTGACGCTCGCGACCAACCACTGCGCCCAGGACATCGCCGAGGCGATCATCCGCGCCCTCGCTCCCGCGTGCCCCGCCCGGGCCATCGCGGGCTGGGGCCGGCGCTTCCGCATCGCGATCAAGGGCGTGAACCCGCGCACCCGGCGCCCGTTCATCTGGCACATGTTCCACGCGCGCCCGGGTGGCGGTGCCTGCGCCGAGGGCGACGGTTGGGAGACCGCGGGCGAAGGGCAGGCGGCGGGCGGGATCAAGTTCGGGAGCGTGGAAGTCGCCGAGACGCGCTTCCCGCTCACGTTCGAGCACCACGAGTTTCGCGCCGACTCGGGCGGGGACGGCATGCATCGGGGCGGGGTGGGCGCCGTGCTCAGGCTCCGCATGGACGTCGAGGAGCCTGCGGTCGCGAACACCGCGGGGGATGGCGTGCGTCACGCGCCCTATGGCCTCCTCGGGGGTCAGGATGGGCTTCCTCACCGGTACCGGCTCCTCTCGCGCGGCCGTCGGCCCCGGGTGCTCAAGACCAAGGAGGTCGGGATCCTCGTGAGGCCCGGCGACGTGTTCCTGGTGGAGTCGTCGGGCGGCGGTGGCTTCGGGCCGCCGTCGAAGCGCCCGCCGGAGACCCGCGCGCGCGATCTGGAGAACGGGTTCGTCACTCGACGCGGCCGGGCGGCGAACTCCCGCAGACGACGCGCGCAGGCGGCGCGATGAGATGAGAGGGGAGGGTGCATGTTCAAGCACGTGGTGACGACCGAGAGCGAGTTGCGGGAGCTGATCGGCTCGCCGAGCGAGCGCGCGATCAAGAAGGACGTCGCCGTCCTGGACGCGCACTGCCGCGACTTCATCGCGCGGTCGCCCTTTCTTCTCCTGGCGACGGCGAGTGCGAGGGGGAGGTGCGACGTCTCGCCGAAGGGCGACGTGCCCGGGTTCGTCCGCGTCCTCGACGACCGCCACCTCGTGATCCCCGACCGGCCCGGCAACAAGCGCCTGGACGGCATGCGGAACCTGCTCCAGAACCCGCACGCCGGCATGATCTTCCTCATCCCGGGCCGCGAGGAGACGCTCCGGGTGAACGGGCGCGCTTCGATCATTCGCGACGCGGAGATCCTCGAGTCGCTGACCGCCCACGGCAAGCGCCCGTTGGTCGCCATCGGCCTCGAGGTGGAGGAGTGCTTCTTCCACTGCCCGAAGGCCTTCCGACGCTCCGAGCTCTGGAACCCCGAGCGGTGGCTCGACCGCGCTGCGCTCCCGTCGATGGCGCGCGTCCTGTTCGAGCAGATCCGCCCCGCGGGCAAGACCGTGGAGGAGTACGAGCGCGAGAGCGAGGAAGGACTCAAGAGGACCCTCTACTGATCCGGATCGGCGTCGACGTGGGCGGCACCTTCACCGACCTCGCCGCGGTGGACGGCGAAGGGCGCGTCGTAATCGCCAAATGCGCCTCCACGCCGCGGGATCCCTCCGAGGGGCTCATGGAGGGGCTCGGTCTCCTGGCGTCCGAGCTCGGGCTCGACCTGCCGGCGCTCCTCGCGCGGACGGAGGCGATCGTCCACGGCACAACCGTCGCCACCAACGCGCTCCTGGAGAAAAAGGGCGCCCGCGTCGGACTTCTGACAACCGAGGGGCACCGCGACGTCATCGAGATGCGCGAGGGATTGAAGGACGACCGCTATAACCTCCGCATGCCGCCGCCCGTCCCCCTCGTGCCGCGCGCGCGGCGGCTCGGCGTGCGCGAACGAATGCGGTTCGACGGCACCGTGGCGATGCCGCTCGCCGCCGCGTCGCTCGACGCGGCGATCCGCCGCCTCGAGACGGCCCGCGTCGACTCGGTCGCGATCTGCTACCTGCACTCTTACCGTAATCCCAGGCACGAGATCGAGACCGGGCGCGCCATCGCGCGGCGGCTGCCGCGCGCCTACGTCTCGCTCTCGTCAGAGGTGCTGCCGCAGATCAAGGAGTACGAGCGCGTCTGGACCACCGTGGTGAACGCTTATGTGGGGCCGGCGCTGACGCGCTACCTCGCGCGCCTCGCGGCGGAGCTCCGAGCCCGGGGTTATCGCGGCGACGTCCTGATCATGCAGTCCCACGGCGGGGTGGCGCCCGTCCGTGAGTCGGCGCGCCTCGCCGCGGGCGCGGTGCTGTCGGGGCCGGCGGGTGGCGTCGCTGCCGGACGCTACGCGGCACGCCTCCTCGGTGAGGGGAACCTGGTCACCTTCGACATGGGTGGTACGAGCACCGACATCGCGCTGCTGCAGCGCGGTGAGCCCCAGCTCACCGGTGAGAAGAGGGTCGGCCTCGCCAGGGTGGCGTTGCCCGCGCTCGACATCCATACGCTCGGCGCCGGCGGCGGTTCCATCGCGTGGGTGGATCCGGGGCGGATCCTGCACGTGGGCCCGGAGAGCGCCGGGGCCGATCCTGGTCCGGCGTGCTACGCCAAGGGCGGCACGCGGGCGACGGTGACCGACGCGAACCTGGTGCTCGGCTACCTCGACCCACGGAACTTCCTCGGCGGTCGGATCGCCCTCGACGCCGACGCCGCAAACCGCGCTGTCGCCGAGGTCGCGCGGCGGCTCGGTACGAGCCTCCTCACCGCCGCCGAGGGGGTCTCGCGCGTCGTCAACACCAACATGGCGGAGGGGATCAAGATCGTCTCGGTGCGCCGCGGGGTGGACCCGCGCCGCTTCGCGCTCGTGGCATTCGGCGGCGCCGCGGGGCTGCACGTCACCGAAGTCGCGCGGCTCCTCGAGATCCGGCGCGTCGTGGTGCCGTCGGTCGCCGCGGTGCTTTCGGCCTGGGGAATGCTGGCGACGGACCTGAGGCACGAGCTGGTACGCTCGCATGTCAGCGAGGTCGGCAGCCTGACCGCCCCGGGCCTCCGGCGGCTCTTCGCCCAGCTCGAGCGGCAGGGGCGAAAGCGGCTCGGCCGGTTCGACGGGCCGATCCGCGTGCACCGGTCGCTCGACATGCGCTACGGCGAGCAGATCTTCGAGATCCAGGTCCCGCTCGACGGGGTGGAGCTCGGGTCGCCCGCCCTGATGACCGAGATCGCGGACCGCTTCCACACGCAGCACGAGGCGCTCTACGCCTACAGCGCTGCCGGCCAGGAGGTCGTCATCGTCAACGCGCGCGTCGCGGTCGTAGGCGAGCTGCCGGTGCTGCCGGCCCAGACCGCGGCGGCCTCCGCGCGTGCGACCGTGGGTCCCGCCCGCCGCCGCGTCTGGCTCGGTGACTGGATCGAGGTGCCCGTCTACCGGATGGACGCGCTCCCCGCCGGCCACGAGGTCAAGGGCCCGGCCGTCTTCGAGTCGGCGACGACGACCGTGCTCGTGCGCGAGGGCGAGCGCGTGACGATCACGCCCCACGGCTGGCTCGACATCCGCATCGGCTGAGCCGCGCCCTGCGCCGCAACGTCCTCGCCCTCGGCGCGGTTCCTCCCGTCACTCTTCGCCGCGGGTCACACGGAGGCGCTCCGCCGGAAGCTTCCGTTCGTGCTCCGCCACACGGTCTGGGAGCGCGCGCCGTTCCTCGTCCTGGCCCTCGCCGCGTTCGTCGCGGCCGAGCGTGCGCCGGGGCTCGCGCTCGGCGTCCTGCTCGCCATGCTCTTCCTGGTCACCGGCGTGGGAGGCGTGCTGATGCCGGCGTGGATGGACATCGTGGGGCGGGCGATCCCTGTGACGCTGCGCGGGCGCTTCTTCGCCCTCGCGAACCTCGCCGCGAGCGCCGTCGGCTTCGCGGGAAGTTTCCTGACGTCGCACGTGCTCGAGACGGTCCCGGCGCCGCGGAGCTACGGCATCTGCTTCCTGTACGCGTCGGCGTGCATGGCGCTCTCGTACATCGCCCTCGCGCTCGTGCGCGAGCCCGCCGCCTCGACCGCGGCGCCACCGGTCGCGCTCCGGACCTATCTCGCCCGCGTTCCCGCGCTCCTGCGCCGTGACGCGAATCTCCGCCGATTTCTCCTTGCGCGCGCCTTCGCGATCGCGGCGATGATGGCGAGTGGCTTCTACACCGTGTACGCGCTCGCCGCCTGGGACGCGCCGCCCTCCCAGGCGGGCGTGTTCACCACGCTCCTTCTCGCGGGCCAGGTGGCCGGCAACGTCAGCCTCGGCTGGCTCGCCGACCGCATGGGTCACCGTGTCGTGATCATCGTGGGCCTCGCGGCGACCGTCGGCGCGAACCTGCTCGCGCTCGGCGCGCCCTCGCTCGCGGCGTTTGGCGCCGTCTTCGTCCTGGCGGGCATCCAGGGGGCGGCGATCAGCGTCTCCAACCTCAACGTGCTGCTCGAGTTCGCGCCCACGCCTCGCGAGCAACCGACCTACGTCGGGCTTGGGACGACCTCGATGGCGCCAGTGGCGTGCGGCGCACCGCTCGCGGCGGGCCTCGCGGCGGACGCGTTCGGCTTCACCGCCGTCTTCGCGGCGGCGACCGCCGCCGGAGTGATCGGGCTCGCGCTGCTCGTCTTCGCCGTTCGCGACCCGCGACACTCTGGTCACGTGGACATAAACTGACCACCATCTGACCGCGCGGCAAGAGCCCACCGCCAAGAAGCTTACCAGGCGGGCTCCGGCGCGGGCCAAACACTTCTTATAAATCGGAGTATTGGGGACGCGGCATACCCTTTGCTCTTAAGCGGAAATGTGGGCGCGACTCGTTCGGCTGTCTTGATCTGCTGTCCGAAGAGTGGTGCGCCCCACCAACACAGGGAGGGAAAGGACGTGTCGGAGATGCGAGGGTACACGCTCCTCGAGCTCATCATCGCCATCGCCCTGATCGCCATCGTCACCGCGATCGGCTTTCCGTTGTACTTGAGCTTCAGCAGAGCCCAGGAAACCGACGGCGCGGCGCGAGAGCTCAGGATCGCGCTGAACCAGGCACGCCAGCTCGCGATCACGCGCAACACATCGTACAGCGTGCAGCTGCAGTCGCAGAACCAGCTGCGGTTTGTCTGTGCGGGCGGGCCCTCGTGCCCTGCGGGCACGGTCTGGACGGGTGCAGGAACCGATGGCTCGGGATGGATGAAGATGGACAACTCGGCCCGCATCGTCCTGTTCCCGACGGCGATCACGTTTAGCGCGCTGGGCGCGGCAACGACGACGCCCTCCCCCGGCAGGCTCCGAGTACAGAATGCGTCGGGAACATCCAGCCTCGACGTGTGCGTGAACCCGTCAGGTGGCACCCGGATCATGGCCCCGGGGTCCTGCCCATGATGCAAAGGAAGATCGCGATCCCTCACGACGACAGCCGCGGGTTCACGCTCGCCGAGGTCATGATCGCTTCGATGGTCCTGATGATCGGCCTGCTGGCCGTGGCCGGCATGTTCCCGGTGGGGTACGGCCAGGTCGCCGATGCGGGGAGGCTGACCCTCGCCGTGACCGGCGCCCGACAGATTCTCGAGGACGTCGGAGCTGGCGACCGCTCGCCGCTGGCGGTACATGCTGGCGGGAGCGGGCGACGGCTTCACCTTCACGACCGCGGAGCAGGCCCAGTGGGGCACCGTGACCTCCTTCGCGGGAAGGGCGACGGTCCAGGTCACCGACCCCTGCACGCCCACCCCGTGCACGAGCAACTTGCGTCAGGCCACGGTGACGGTCTCGGTGCCCGGCCTGCCCCCGAGCGTCGCGCTCACCACCATCATCGCCAGGCTGTTCTGATGCGCTGCGCCACGCCCCACGGCCAGGACGGCTTCACGATGATAGAGATGCTGATCGCCTTGAGCGTCTTCCTCCTCATCCTCATGGGGGTCTTCCAGATCTTCGAGCCGAGCAACGCCGCGTATGTTTCCAGCGAGCGGAAGCTTGGCGTCCAGCAGAACGCCCGGATCGCGATGGACATGATCGTGCGGCAGATCCGGATGGCCGGCTACTTCCCCGAGAACTTTGACACCGACACGACGAACAACGTGGCCAACTCGGTTCAGCTCGCCACCGACGCGACCATGGCCGTCGCCGGGGACCTCGACCAGTCTGGCGCGAGCAATGCCTTCCTCTTCTGCCTCAGCCCCGCAGGGTTGCGGAGGGTCAAGGGCGCGCTCGGCGTCGCAACGTCCTATCAATGCAACAGCGGCGATATCCTGGCCGAGAGCGTCACGAGCCTCGGCTTCGCCTACTACGACGCCAACAACAATCCGGTCCCGAATCCGCCGACCGCCCCCTATCAGCTCGATGGGCGACGTCAGGCTCCGGAACCCGTGATGGAAGGCCTGCGTATGCGCGGACTGTGGCGTCAGGGCGCCGACGAGCGCGGAATGGTCCTGGTGGTCGCTCTCTTCATGATGGCCATTCTGCTCATGACGGGCGTCTTCTTGGTGCGGATGTCCAGCACAGAGGGCGACATCGCTTACAACGCGATGTGGTCGGAAGGAAGTTTCTACGCCGCCGACGCGGCGATCAACGTCGGCCTCGACCAGATCACGCCGACCAACAGCAACATGATAGCGACGGCGCTCTATCCGGCCCCGCCCGCGCTGAACCCCTTCACCGCCACGGGAACGATCGGGTTCACGGGTACGGCCCGACTGCCGGGTTACTCGATGGGCGCCGGGACGGGGTACAACCCAGGCGGGTTCGTCTTCATTACGTATTCCGTCGTCGGCAGTGGAACCGGCCCGAGATCCACCAGACGCCAGATCGACGTCCAGGCCGCGTACGGCCCGGTCGCACAGTGAGGACTGCCATGAAGAGACTGACAACGCTCGTCCTGATCGTCGCGCTCCTCCTGCAGCTCCACCCGGTGGTGTTCGCCGACGACAGCGACATCTTCGGATACAATATCCAGCCCAACGTGATGATCCTGATCGACAGCTCCCAGAGTATGTCAGACAGTGTGGATTCAGGCCCCTACGCCCCTGGCACGACCTACGCCCCCGTCAAGAAGTGCGATACGAAAAAGGACCAGACCTGTTACCAGGACGTCGTGTACCAGAGCGGCTCGAGTTCGACATACACTTTGTTCGCCTCGACCGTCTCCGCCGTGAACAGCTCGACTGCGCAGAGTGCCCTGAACACGGTCGGGTACTGGGCCGGACCGGTCAACGGCTCCCAGGTGAGCCTCTCGACAGGCAACTACCTCAACTACCGGCTCGGAGCCTGCCCGACCACGCCCTGCAAGGAGCCGAAGATCACCATCGCGAAGCGGGTCGTCAGCAACCTGATCAGCAGTGTGGACGGCGTCCGTTTCGGGACGATGAAGTTCAAGTCCGGCGGCGGCGAGATCATGTCGCCCGTCGGGACCGACACGGCCAGCCGATCAGTACTATAGCGGTACCGGCTATACGAGTCCTATCCAACTGGCGTGCCAGCCCAACTTTCTGATCGTCATCACGGACGGGCTGTATACCGGCATTGATCCCGCGCCCGTGGCCACCGCGCTATACAACAACGACCACTCCGCGTTGAAGGGAAAGCAGAACGTCATCGTCGACACCATCGGATTTGGCATCGGGGTGAGCGAATCGGGCAACGTGGTCGCGGCAAATAAGGCCCTCCTGCAGACCGCCACGAACGGCGGCGGGCAGTTCTACGACACGAACAACTCGACCGACCTGGAGGCAGCTCTTCAAGACGCGATCCACCGAATCACTGCCGCCACCTTTACCTTTGCCACCCCGGTGCTTCCCACGACCAGCACGACGGGGAGCTCCAGGGCCTATCTTGCGGCCTTCAAGTCCGATCCGGTTCGCTCGTTCTGGCAGGGCTTCCTCAAGGCCTACCAGCGGGATTCCAGCGGCATGGTCCCGGTGGACAGCACCGGGGTCCCCTTGGACTCGGCCAAGATCTGGGACTCCGGGGCTCTGTTGAGCACCACGCCGTCGGCGAACCGGTCGATCTGGACGACGATCACTCAGACCAAAAAGACCTGGGAGCCATTTACCAACGCCAACAACACCATCAAAGCCAAAGTCCTCGGCGTCACGGGCAAGGCCACGGCCGACCAGGTCATCAGTTACATTCGAGGGGTCGACGCCTTTGACGAGAACGGCAACCTCAACGTCACGGAGGACCGGGCCTGGAAGCTTGGCGACATCTTCCATTCGACGCCGGTCCTCGTCACGCCGCCGCTCATGGCGCTGTACGACTCCAGCTACGCGACGTTCAAAAATAACAACGTCAACCGGACGAAGGTGCTGATCGCCGGCTCCAACGACGGGATGCTCCACGCCTTTAAAGAGAGCGACGGCACGGAGCTGTGGGCCTACATCCCGGAGGAGCTGCTCGACGACCTGCAGACCGCGACCGTCACGTTTGGAACTCACCCGTACTTTGTGGACGGCAGTCCGATCGCCGCCGACATCAAGACGGCGGACGGCACCTGGCACACGATCGTCGTCTTCGGTCTGAGACGAGGCGGCGCCTCCTATTACGCCCTGGACATCACGGATACCACCAGCCCCATGTACATGTGGACCTTCACCGACTCGAAGATTGCGGAGACGTGGTCCGAGCCCGCCATCGGCAAGGTGAGGATCGGCAGCAGCGAGAAATTCGTCGCCTTCGTCGGCGGGGGGTACAACACGCCGGCGAACAACGCCTCCGGCAAGGCCTTCTTCGTCATCGACCTCGAGACCGGCAACAAGCTCTGGGAATACTATAACGACGGCACCACGCTGGATGACCGCCAGTACATGAACTTCAGTTTGCCTGCGAACCCGGCCGCGGTCGACGTGAACAACGACGGATTCATTGACCGGGTCTATATCGGCGATGTGGGCGGGCAGATGTGGAAGTTCGATGTCTCGGCGACGGCGACGGCGAGCTGGACGGGCAAGCGCCTCTTCGCCGCGCCCCTGGCATCGGGGACCACCAACCCGCCCGGGGCCGGAGAGTATTATCCGGCTCAGGGCATCTACGGTGCCCCGACTCTCGCCCTCGACAAGGACCTCAAGCTGTGGCTCTTCTTCGGTACAGGCGACAGAAACCACCCCAACAGCACGACGGCGCCGAACCGTTTCTACGGGATCAAGGACACAACCAATATGACCAACGGCGCCACGCTGACGGAGACTGACCTCGCGGATGTGACCGGGGCCAACGCGACCGCGGCGTCGGGGTGGTTCTTCAGGTTGGGCCCCGGCGAGAAGGTGCTCGCGGCGGGCAACGTCTTCAACATGATCGCCTACTTCTCCACCTTCACGCCGACCTCCACGGCGACGTG
The DNA here is from genome assembly GCA_003220675.1 of Candidatus Rokuibacteriota bacterium. Classification (GTDB taxonomy): domain Bacteria; phylum Methylomirabilota; class Methylomirabilia; order Rokubacteriales; family CSP1-6; genus 20CM-2-70-11. The sequence goes on from QHTD01000329.1 coordinate 11,707, forward strand.
CGAGACCGGCTTCGGGACGGCCAAGCTCTACGGCGTTCAGGCTCAAACCGGCTACGCGGCCGTCGATTTCACCACCGGCGTCGCCCTCGTCTCGACCGACGCCACAAAAACTCGGTCCAAGACCATCGGCGGCGGGATCGCCTCAATGCCGGTCATCGTCATCACCCCGCCCGCGACGGCGACGTCGAAGCCCCTGTCGTCGGCCGTCGTTGGCACGACGAACCAAGAGGTCTTGGGCAACCTGATCCCTGCGCCTGCGGTCATGAAGCAGGTCCGCTGGTGGCGTGAGCTAGCGCAGTGAGAACGGCGCTCGTCGCGCTGGCGCTCTGGTCGCTCCTGATCGGGGTCGCTCGCGGGCAGGAAGGGCCGTCCGACGAGGCTGTCGAACGGAACAACCGCGGGGCCGCGCTGCTGCAGCAGGGGAAGCTGGAGCAGGCCGTCGCGGAATTCCAGCAGGCCGTCGAGATGGCTCCGGCGTCTGTCGTCGTCCAGGCCAACTTGGCTTTCGCGTATGAGCGGCAGGGACGGACCGACGAGGCGATTGCCGCGTACCGCAAGGTCCTCGAGCTCGAGCCGGGCAACGTTCTCGCCCGCAACAACCTCGGGGCCCTCTTGGGCCGCAGCGGCCGCTACGAGGAA
>QHTD01000330.1 GCA_003220675.1 Candidatus Rokuibacteriota bacterium
CTTCACCGACGTGTGCGGCTTCACAGGCATGTCTGAGCGCCTCGATCCCGAGGATGTCCGCGCGCTCATCGACGGAGCGTTCGACGTCATCCTCGATGCGGTGCACCGCCACGGGGGCACCATCAACCAGTTCCTGGGCGATGGCGTGATGGCGCTCTTCGGTGCCTCCACGGCGCACGACGACGACCCCTATCGCGCCGTCCGCGCCGCGCTCGCTATCCAGGAGGGCCTCGACTCGCTCCGGGCCGAGGTGCAGCACGCTCACGGGGTCGACTTTCGAATTCGGATCGGCATCCACACGGGCCCCGTCGTAGTCGGTGTGATCGGTAAAGATCTCCGCACCGATTACACCGCCGGTGGGAACACGACCGGCGTCGCGGCACGGCTCCTGAACTTCGCCCGCCCGGGCCAGATCGTGATCAGCGCCGCCACCCGCTACGCCACTGAGGGTGCCTTTGTCTTCGGCGACCTCGGGGGCGCGGGCGTCGACGGCAGGGCCGATCCGGTTCGTGCCTACACCGTGACGCGCGAGATAGGCGTACGCGAGGACGACTACCTGCGCTACCTGGTAGAGGCGTAGAGGATCTGGTTCAGGCGGTCAGCCCTCGAGCCCGCCGGGGTCGATTCCGTGCTCGATCAGCTTCTTCCGCAGCGTGTTGCGGTTGATCCCGAGGATCTGCGCGGCCCGCACCTGGTTGCCGCCCGTCTCCCGGAGCACGGCGCGCAGGAGCGGCTTCTCCACGAGCCCGAGCATCAGGTCGTAGAGGGTCGCGCTCGCGTGCTCGCGGAGGCCGCGGACGCACTCGGTGAGCTTCTGCTCGATGATCTCCTCGAGCGTCGCGTCCGCGGCCATCGACGCCGCAGCGGAGACGGGCCCGATCGGCAGGTGCTCGGGCAGGATCACGCCGCTCGTCGCCATGACCATCGCGCGCTGGATGACGTTCTCCAGCTCCCGCACGTTGCCCGGCCAGTCGTGGCCGACCAGGCGGTCGAGGGCTTCGGGGGCGACACCGCGCTCGCCCAGCTCGCCCGCGTGCTTCGCCAGGAAGTGCTCGACCAGGAGCGGGATGTCGCGCCGCCGCTCGCGGAGCGGCGGGAGGTGAACGGTCACGACGTTGAGGCGGTAGTAGAGGTCCTCGCGGAAGCGCCCCTCCTTCATGAGCGCGTCGAGGTCGCGGTTGGTCGCGGCGAGCACGCGCACGTCGATGCGGATCGCGTCGGTCCCGCCCACACGCTCGAGCGTGCGCTCCTGGAGCACGCGCAGCACCTTCGTCTGGAGCTCCACCGGCATGTCGCCGATCTCGTCCAGGTAGAGCGTGCCCCCGTGGGCGAGCTCGAGCCTGCCGAGCCTCCGCTCCTTCGCGTCCGTGAAGGCGCCGCGCTCGTGGCCGAACATCTCCGACTCGAGGAGCGTCGCCGGGATGGCGGCGCAGGACACCGCCACGAACGGGCGCCCGGCCCGGCGGCTGTAGTGGTGGATCGCGCGCGCGACCAGCTCCTTGCCGGTGCCCGACTCGCCGCGCAGGAGCACGGTGACGTCGCTCGACGCGATGCGCCCGATCGTCTTGTAGACCTCCTGCATCCGCGGGTGCCGGCCGATGAGCGCGCCGAACTCCCACACCTCCTGGAGCCCGCTCTTGAGCTGCCGCACCTCCTGCGTGAGCCGGCGCGCGGCCAGCGCCCGCTCGGCGAGGAGCACGACCTCGTCGAGGTCGAAGGGCTTCGCCAGGTAGTCGTAGGCGCCGCGTTGCATCGCCTGGATCGCGGTGTCCATCGTGCCGTGGGCCGTCATCACCACCACGGTCGCGTCGGGACGGACCTCGCGGAGCCGCGCCAGCACGGCGAGGCCGTCCACCCCCGGCATCCGCACGTCGAGCAGAACGATGTCGAACGGTTCGGCCTCGAACGCCTGGATCGCGCCGGGGCCGTCCTTGACCGACGTGACGTCGTACCCCGCCTGCCGGAGCCCCTTCTCGAGGACCCAGCGCAGGCTGTCCTCGTCGTCGGCGATCAGGACTCTCGGGTTCACGGCGCTACTGTAGCGAGGGCGGCGAGGCCGGCGCACTCCGCGGGTGGCGTGCCGTGGGCACGGCGCGGCTCCGTCCGGCGAATCGCCGCTGCCTCATTTGGCGATGGGGAGGAAGCAGGTCACGACGGTGCCGCGCTCCTCGACGCTCTCCACCTGGATGGCCCCGCGGTGCTCCTCGAGGATCCGGTGGCAAATGGCGAGCCCGAGCCCGAGGCCCTTGGCCTTGGTGGTGAAGAACGGGTCGAAGATCCGCGCCCGAACCGCCGCGGGGATCCCGGCGCCCTCGTCCGCCACCTTGGCCTCGACCATGCTGCGCTGGCCCGCGCCGAGATCCATCTTGCCGAAGAGGGGGTTCAGGCTCACACGGGTCGTGAGCGTCAGACGCCCGCCGGACGGCATGGCGTCGATCGCGTTGCGCACGAGGTTGTGGAACACCTGCAGGAGCCGGTCCTCGTCGCCCGTGATGGGCGGCAGGCTCGGGTCGTAGCTCCGCACCAGGGCGATCTTCTGCTCGCGGCACGTCTCCTCGTGGAGCGTCGCGATGCGCTCGAGGAGCTGGTGGAGGTTGAGCGGCACCGGGCGGAGCTGGACGGGCCGCGCCAGGTCGAGCAGCATCTCGATGATCCGGTTCACGCGGTCGACCTCGGTGAGGAGCACGTCCGTGTACTCGGCGAGCCGCGCGTCGGACCCGAGCTCCCGCCGGAGAAGCTGGACGGCGCCGCGGATCGCGCCGAGCGGGTTTCGCACCTCGTGGGCGAGGCCGACCGCCATGCGGCCGGCGGCGGCGAGCGTCTCGCCCCGCCGCACCTCTGCCTCGAGCTGGCGGATCCGCGAGAGGTCGCGCAGGACGGCGACGGCGCCCTCGACGCGCCCGTCATGCGCGAAGAGCGCCGCCGTGACGAGGCTCACGGCCACGCGTCGGTTCTCGCCGCGGTCCACGAACCCCTCCGCCTCCGAGCGGCTCTCCCCGGTCGAGATCGTCTCGCCGAGGCGGCGTACGACGGAGGCGTCTGGCGGGAAGACCTCCTTGAGGTAGCGGCCTTCCGCCCGGCGCGCCGAGCGCTCGGTCAGCACTTCGGCAGCGGAGTTCCAGAAGACGATCCGGAGGCTCGTGTCGACGGCGATCACCGCGTCCGGGAGGCCCACGAGGACCGCTTCGTAATTCACTGTAGCGGGGCCCGCGAGGCCGGCGCGATCGGTGGGTGGCCTGCTGTAGGTGCGGGTGCCAGCTCCATATTCGGGAGCGCGTTCATGCCGAGCGGCGCGCGCTCGCCCGCCTCGAGCCGCGCCGTGCCTGCGGCAGTGATCATCGCGGCGTTGTCCGTGCAGAGCCGGGGCGGCGGGACGTGGAGGGTGATCCCGTGCTCGGCCGCCTCCGCGGCGAGCCCCGCGCGCAGCGGGCCGTTCGCCGCCACGCCGCCCGTGAGGACCACGCGCTTGACGCCCGTGCGGAGCGCGGCCTTCACGGTCTTGCGCACGAGCATCTTCACGACCGCGGCCTGAAAGGACGCGGCGATGTCGGCGACCTGGCCCTCGCCGAGGGGCGCGTGGCGCTTCACGTAGAGCGACGCCGACGTCTTGAGGCCGCTGAACGAGAAGTCCGAGGCGCCGTCGGTCATCTGCGCCAGTGGGAACGTGATCGCCTTCGGATCGCCCGTCTTCGCCGCCCGCTCGATGGCGGGCCCGCCGGGGAACCCGAGCCCGAGCAGCTTGGCGACCTTGTCGAAGGCCTCACCCGCGGCGTCGTCACGCGTCTGGCCGACGAGCGCGTACGCGAGCGGCGCGCGCGCGTGGTAAAGGGCGGTGTGGCCGCCAGAGACGACGAGGGCGAGGAACGGGTGGACCGGGGGATCGTCGGTGAGGAACGCGGCGTAGATGTGGCCCTCGAGGTGGTTGACGCCGACGAGGGGCTTGTCGTGCACGTAGGCGAGGGACTTCGCCAGTGAGCACCCGACGAGGAGCGAGCCGACCAGCCCCGGACCCTGGGTCACCGCGATCCCGTCGAGGTCCGAGAGCCCGACGCCCGCGTCGGCGAGCGCGGTCTCGACGACCGGCACGATCACCTCGAGGTGGCGCCGCGAGGCGAGCTCGGGGACGACGCCGCCGTACGGGGCGTGGAGCGCGTCCTGCGAGGCGACCACGTTCGACAGGATCCGGCGGCCGTCGGCGAGCACCGCAGCCGCCGTCTCGTCGCACGAGCTCTCGACTCCGAGCACTAGCATCGCACCTGTCTCAGGCCCACCCTCCGTTGAACCGGCCTCGCGGACCCCCCTACAGCCTCGCGAACCCCCCTACAAATGACAAGGGCGATGGGGCCGAGAACCCCGGCCGCCATCGCCCCCGAGAACGCGCCGAACGTTACTGCGGCCGGACCTGGACTTGCGGGCTCTGCGCCGGTCGCTGCTGCTCGATGATGCGCATGGTCTTGATCACGTCGATGGCCCGCTGGACCTGGATGTCCTTCTTCAAGTCCTCGAGCGGGTCGAGCGACGGCTGCCGCGCCGCAGCCTCCTTCGGCTCCTTGGGCAGCTCGACCACGATGTCCGGCGTGATGCCCTTGCCGTGGATCGAGCGGCCGTTCGGCGTGAAGTATTTCGCGGTCGTCAACCGGAGCCCCGAGCCGTCCGAGAGGGGGATGATCGTCTGCACCGAGCCCTTGCCGAACGTCTGCGTGCCGAGGACGATCGCGCGCTTCCAGTCCTGGAGCGCCCCGGCGACGATCTCCGACGCCGACGCGCTCCCCTGGTTGACGAGGACCACCATCGGCAGGGTCGGGTAAGACTTCTTGGCGTGCGCCGTGAAGCGCATGTTCTGATTCCGCACCCGCCCCTCGGTGTAGACGACGAGCTTGCCGTCGTCGATGAACTCCTCCGTCACCTCGACCGCGGCCGTCAGCAGGCCGCCGGGGTTGTTGCGGAGGTCGAGGAGGAGCGCCTTCATGCCGTTCTTGGCGGCCTTCTCGAGCGTGCCGGAGAGGTCGCCAGGGGTCTGTTCCTGGAACTGGCGGAGCTTCACGTACGCGATACCGCCGCCGAGGTCGTGCGAACGCACCGACTGCACCCTGATCTGCTCGCGCGTAATGTCGAAGTCCTTGGCCTCGGCCCAGCCCTCGCGGACCACGGTGATCGTCACCTTGGTGCCGGGCTTGCCGCGCATCCGCTTGACGGCGTCCGAAAGCTGCATGTCTTTGGTCGAGAGTCCGTCGATCTTGATGATCCGGTCGCCGGTCTGGAGTCCCGCGCGGTGGGCGGGCGTCCCCTCGATGGGCGAGACGACCGTGAGGACGTCGTCCTTCAGCGTGATCTCGATGCCGAGCCCCCCGAAGCTCCCCGACGTCTCCACCTGCATCTCGCGATAGTTCTCGGGATCGAGGAAGGAGCTGTGCGGGTCCAGGCCGCGCAGCGTGCCCTTGATGGCGCTGTAGATCAGCTCCTTCGGCGGGACCTCGTCGACGTATTGGTTCTGGACGATCGAGAGCACCTCCGTGAACAGCCGGAGCTGCTCGTAGGTCGCGCCGTTGTCGGTGCCCTTGCTGGCCACGGACCCGCCGAGCGACAGGGTGAGCACGACGAGAAGCGCGCCGATCACAAATGCCCTCTTCATGGATTCCCCCTCAAATCCCTCTCTAGCCCCGATGCCCGAGCCACTCTACCGGGTTCTGTGGCTTCCCCTGGTAGCGTACTTCGAAGTATAGCCGAGGGCCCGCCAGGGAGGCCGTATCTCCCACCGTGCCAATCCGCTGCCCCTGCCGTACGTCCTCGCCCTCCTTCACCTCGATCTCGGCGATGTGGGCGTAGAGCGTGTAGTACTCCGTGCCGTGGTCCACGATGATCAGGTTACCGTACCCCTTGAACCAGCCCGTGTAGATCACGTGGCCCCCGTACACCGCCGTGACGTCCGTGCCCTCGGCCGCCTCGATATCCACCCCATTCCGGAAAGTCCGCGTGCCGAACCGCGGGTGCACCTGAGCGCCGAACGGCACGACGATCCGTCCTGCGGTCGGCCACGGGAGCCGCCCGCGCAGGCTGCCAAACCCGACGCCGGGGGGCTCGACCCTGGCCTTGGGCGGCGGCGCCTTGGCCAGCTTCCGCTGCTTGTCCTGCAGCTCCTGAATGAAGGCTTCGAGTCGGCGGGAAGCTTCGGTGAGCTCGCCCACCATGCGCTCGTGGTAGGCGCGCTCGTCGCCCACCTTCGCGAGCAGCGTCCGCCGCTTCGCGGCCTCGCGGTCGACCTCCGCCTGCTCGCGCTGCGCGTCGGCGTGCAGAGCGGCCAGCTCCTGCTGGCGCGCCTCTTCTCGACCCTTGCGATCGGCGACCCGTTCCCACGTACCACGATACTCTCGAATGAGACGAGCGTCCAGGGCCGCCAGGCTCGCGAGGTGGCGCACCGCGGTCGCGCGTGTCACCGGGTCGTCGCCGCTCAGGATCAGGGGCAGGGCGCCGCCCTGCGCGTGCACCCGGTACATGACCCGGAGGAGCCGCGCGAGCGCTTCCTCCTCGGTTGTGCGCTGACCCTCGAGCCGCGCGATCTCGCCCCGCAGCGCGGCGATGTCGGACTGCGTCCGTCTGATCCGCGCCGCGAGCCGGGCGACCTCCGTCTGCTTCTCGGCCAGGCGCCGCTCGATCTCCTCGA
>QHTD01000331.1 GCA_003220675.1 Candidatus Rokuibacteriota bacterium
CAGGGGGATCACGACGAGGTCGACGTGGCCCGCCTGAACCCCTTCGAAGACCACGAGTGGTGACCAGGCGTAGACGATCGCCGCGGCCCGGGTCACCCCCGCCCGCCGAAGCAGCGCGAGCAGGAGTCCTACCGTCACGGTCTCACTCGCAAGCAGGAACGCTCGCCATGCCAGGAGGCTGTCGGGCGCGACGCGCGTCACCAGCGCGAAGGCAACCTGAGCGCCGGGCGGGTAGACGGTCGGCTTCGTGGATCGGTTGATGTTGGGATAGATCCTCTCGTCACGTAGCGGCACCAGTTCGGTGGCGGCCGGCGGGTAGCGATAGGGGCTGATCCCCGCCCACTGCACCCGACCGTCCCAGAGGTAGCGGTAGAGATCGGAGGAGAGCACGACCGGGCTCGCCAGGAGGCTCAGGCGGAAGAGGAAGGCGAAGGCGAGCACCAGGCCGAGGAGGAGGCGATCATCGGTGCGCCCGCGCAGGACGACGGAGATAGCGAGCACGTAGAGGAGAAACAGGCCACCGAAGAGGCCCATGTAGGCGACGTGGGTCCGCGGGCTGCCCGAGACGAGCAGCGGCAGACCCAGCCCGTAGCCAAGCAGGCTCGCCGCTCCGAGGCCACCGACGAGGATGCGTGCTTTCGTTCGCCCGCTCACGTCGCGGCGACCCCGAGCGTCACACGGCGCAGAGCAGCACCCGCGCCCACGTGCGCCCGGCCGCCGCGCGGCGGTACAGCACCGGCCCGAGGATGCGGTCGACGCCGAGGACGCGCCCGGCGCCGGCGAATGCGAAGCAGAAGAGCGGCAGCGATTGCAGCGGCCAGATCCAGTACCACTCGCCGGGCACGTTGAACGCTCCGAGCGCGATGTTCACCTGCCAGAGGAAGCCGGCGATGCCCGCGAAACGCGTGAGGATGCCGAAGAGCAGAGCCACGCCCAGCGCGAACTCGACGAGGAAGGTCTGCAGGCCGAAGAGGGTAAAGTGAGGCAAGACGACGTCCTTGAGGAACGCCGCGTACCAGCCGAACGTCGGGTTGGCGATCTCCTTCTGGATGAAGCCCTCGAGCCATCCGTAGTTGATCCAGGGCGCCTTCTGAAACGCCATGTCGAGGAAGAGCACACCGTAGGCGATCCGGAACAGGGCGAGCGGCCAGCCGGGCAGGGACGTTCTAAGACCGAAAGGGTCCGATGACATGGTCAGATGCTCCACAGGAGCCCGCAGCCCCGACACGGGTCGGGCGGGCTCGCGCTCTCGAAGTTGATTCGGAACCGACGATACCGCTCGCCGTTCCAGATGTCGGCGAAAGGCTCAGCGAGCGCGTTACCCAAGATCAGCGCCTGATAATTCCGAGCCACCCACGGCGAGATGCAGCAAGGGAGCACGTTGCCGTTGGCGGTCACGTAGCTCAAGGTCCACGGCCGCTGGCACCCGGCCCAGGGCCGCGGGCTCGGCGCTCCCCCGGTGAGGCTCACGAGCGGCGTCGTCAGCCCCGAGGCGCGGAGAGCCAGGCCGAGCGTATGCGCGAGCCCCTCGGCCGCATCGAGTAATTCCTGCTCCTGCCGGTGCAGCCGGCCGTGCAGCGCATTCTCGGCTGTGGCGAGTCCGAGGCCGTTGAAGACGAGCCGTTGCACGTAGACTTCGTCGACACCGAGGTCGGCGGCCAGTTGCACGAACGCCGGGAGCTCGTCGAGGTTCGCCCGCGAGGCCGTGAACCACAGCGAGACGCGCGGCACCGATCGGCCCCGCTCGCGCTCGAGCTCGACGAGCCGCCGCACGTTGGCCACCACGCGGTCGAACTGATCGACGCCGCGCAGCCGTCGATAGGTCTCTCGCGTCGCCGCGTCCAGCGAGACCCGGTACTCGTCGAGCCCGCTCTCGATCAGTCTGCGTGCGCGCTCGGCCGTGAGGCTGATCGCGTCCGAGTTGAAGAGCACGGTCGGCGCACGGGATTTCAGATACGCGACGATCTCGAAGATCTCCGTGTTGAGGAGCGGTTCGCCGATCCCGTGGAGCACCACGCGCTCGAGGACGGGGAACTGCTCGGCGATCGCCTTGACCTGCGCCAGCGTGAGGTCGGCCGGCGGCTCGAGGCTCTGGAAAGTGCGGATGCACGTCTGGCATTTCGAATCGCAGCGATTGGTCGTCTCGAGATAGAGCGACCGCGGCAGCGTGGCGACGACGGGCGGGCGTCCGGCGGTGGCCATGTCCGACGGCTCAGCGTGCCGAGACGACCGTGGTGCAGGCGCTGGCCATCTTCGGGAGATCCTCGCGCTTCGTCCGCTCCCAGTCGAGCGTGATCCGCTCGCCGCGGGCGAACGGGCAGTACGGGTCGGGGGCGTCGAGCCGGCCCGCCAGAGCGCGCCGGCCGGCGCAGCCGCCGCGGCACGGACAGTCCCGGCAGGCCGCCGGCACCTGTCGCGCCTCGACGAACTCTGCGGTCTCGACGATGGCCCCGCCGAGGCGGGCCAGATCCGTGAGCGTGAGACGGCTCGCCGGCCAGTACGTGCACGGCAGCACGCGGCCGTCGGGCGCCACACGGACGGTGGAGCGCCCGCAACCGGGTCCTGTGAAGTCTGGCGCCCCTAAGACTGCCGCCAGCACCGGCTCGGTGGTGGCGACGAGACGCGTTGCCCCCGAGAGGAGGCGGACGCCGCGCCAGAACTGCTCGTAGGTCAGCGTGAAGCGATCGGTCTTCGCCGGCTGATAGATGTTGACGCGGAGGTGGGCGCCGAAGCCCGCGGCCAAGCGCGCCAGATCGGCCAGGCGGTCGTAGTTGATGCTCATCATGACCGACGTCACCGTGACTGGCACGCCGAGCGCCACGCAGCGCTCGAGAGCGCCCATGACCGTCCGCCAGTTGCCGGCGCCCCGAAACGCGTCGTGGTCACGCTCGGTGGGGAAGTCCAGCGACAGCTCGACACTGTGGAAGCGCTTGACCGCGTCGTCGTCCAACGCCTCGATGCTGAGGCCGTTGGAGGTGATGCTCGTCTTGAGCGCCCGCGTACCCAGATAGTCGAGGATCGCCCTGTACTCGGTGTGAAGCCCGTTCTCGCCGACGCCGAGGTTCACCGAGCGCGCCGGGATGCTCTCACAGACCTGCTGGACGTCTCGGAGCGTCAGCCGCTGCACCACCGTGTCCGGCCGATAGCAGTGCGGGCACCGCAGATTGCATTCGTTCGTGAGACCGATGCCGACCGAAAAGACCATCGCGCTAGCGCCTCCAGGCGTACCGCACCGTCGTGAGGAGCAGATGGTAGCCGGCGAGGAGGCTGCCTTTGAGCGTCCCCGCGACCTTCGAGCGGCCCAGGCGCTGGCGACAGCTCACCGGCACCTCGACGATCCGGTACCCGCGCCGAACCGCCTTGACCACCATCTCGGCGGGCCAGCCGTAGGTCTTGTGCTCCATGCCGAGGTCGCGGAGCACGCGGGCGGGGATCGCCCGGAACGGGCCGATGTCAGTGAGCCTGAGGCCGTAGAGCGCACGCACCAGCGCTGTCACCACGCGGTTGCCCACCCGCTGCTGGAACGTGAGCGCGCTCCGGGAGGCGCCGTCACGCACACGCGAGCCGAGGACCAGATCGGCCTCGCCCGCCAGCACCGGGCCCAGCACCCGCGGCAACTCGGCCGGATCCTCGTTGCGGTCGCCGTCAAGAAAAACGAGGATGTCCGCGTGACCGGCGGCCAGCGCGCCGGCCAGGCAGGCCGCTCCATAGCCGCGTGTCGCTTCTCGCACCACCCGGGCGCCGGCGGCGGCGGCGATCTCCGCGGTGCGGTCGGTGCTGCCGTTGTCCACGACAATGATCTCGTCGACGAGGGCGCGCGGCACCTCGCGGACGACGCCGCCGATAGCCGCTTCCTCGTTCAACGCCGGGATCACCACGCTGACCCGCAAGTCGCCTCCATGTGCGTCCGAGTATGCCCCCGCGCCGGGAGGCCCGGTTGTTACGAGCGTGTGAAATAATCGGGCGGCCCTGTCCGAAAGCCGATGACCGAGGGCTCCATCAATACGACGGGCCGCGGGCTAAATCAACACCGTTGACAGGGCCGTGACAGCTCGGCGTCCGCTCGAGCCGACATTGAGACACAGGGGACTGGCCCGTCAGGTGCGCTCGAGGCGAGGAGTCAGCCGTGGAGATCGAGCAAGAGCGCGGCGTGGTCGCTCAGGGTATTGGTCTCTGGTCGAGCTCGCCTCCCCCAGTCATAGCGGACGTCTCGGAGACGAGGCCGCAGCTCGGAGTTGACGAAGGCCTGGTCGAGCCGAAAGCCATTGCCCTGGTTCGGCGAATACCAGGTGTACACGCGCGCCCGACCACGCAGCAGCCGGAACGCGTCAAGCCAACCCAATCGCTCGAGGGCGTCCAGCCAGGCCTCTTCTTTCGGTCCGAACACGCGAGTCTCATCGTCGATACCCGGGCGGCCGGAGTTCGTATCGCCGACAAGCAGGAGAGGGCCGCGACGCCAGCGGCCGAGCACTGTGAGCACCGCCGCGAAAAAGATATCCTTGCGGCCGCTCATGCGATTCGGGACGTGCATCGCACCAAACGTTAGAGGGCGTCGCGCGCCCACGGAGGCGAGCAGCCACCGGCCAGGTTCACTCGGCTCCGCCCGGATGCGGACGCGGCGCAGCGGCCAGCGAGTGGCGATGAGCAGGCGATTGGCGTTCGGCCGCGCGGGATCTGCCGTCGTGCATTGATGAACGAGGCCGAAGGAGGCGAGGGCGCGACCAAGCTCGAGGCTGGGCGGCGTTGCGCGGAACTCGCACAGGACCACCGTATCCGGAGCCCAGGCCTCGAGCTGGCGGGCGATCCGCTTGACGCGCGTGCCGCCTCCGGCCCGGATGTTCCAGAAGACGATTCGCATAGCCGGCTCGCGCGAGCCCGCGAAGCTTACTCTTTACGCAGCGACGTCTCCAGCAGCTCCAGGGCCGCCCGGGCGAACGTCCACATGTTCTTCTCTCGATCGCCGTGCCGGGTCTCCAGCGTCATGGCCCGCTCGACTGGCCCGGCCACCGCGATGCACGCGTGGCCCGCCGTGTCGCCGTAGCGGTTGCCCGTCGGGCCACTCGCACCCGTCTCGGCCAGCCCCCACGTCGCGCCCAGGAGCTCGCGGACCGTCCGCGCTTTCAGGAGGGCGTACGCCTCGGTGCTCGCCCGGATGCCCCTGACCGACTCGTCCGGCACGCCTAAGAGCGCGCGCCGCGCCGCCTGCGTGTAGATCACCCCGCCGCCCAGGAAGTAGGCGGAGGCGCCGGGCACGGCGAGCAGCGCCGCCGAGATCAATCCACCGGCCGACGACTCCGCGACGGCGATGGTCTCCTTCCGCTCCTTCAGCAGCGTGCCGAGCGATGCGGCCATCGTCGTCAGCTCATTCATGACTTCGCTCTGCTCCGATGGAGCTCAGGCGCGCGCCGCGTCCCCGGAGCGGGAGACCGCCTCGATGGCCTCCGCGAACACCGCGAGCGTCCGGGCCACGTCGTCGTCGCTGTGGGCGAGCGTGACGTAGATCTTCGACGTGCCTTTGACGACGCCCCGCCGCAAACACTCCGCGTTGAAGGTGCCGAGGTGCGCGCCGTTCGCCGTCAGCGTCGCGCGGTAGTCGATGACCGGCCGGTCCGTGAAGACGACGTCGAAGACCGTGGTCTCCCCGATCACCTGCGCCGCCAGCCCGGACTTCCGGACGATCTCGCTCAGGCCGTCGCGCAGCGCTCGTCCGGTCCGATGGAGCCGCTGGTAGACGCCGGGCGCTCGGAGCTCAGCGAGCGTGGCGAGGCCGGCAACGGCGGCGATGGGGTTCCCGTTCAGCGTGCCGATCTGCGCGACGAAATCCGGCGTGCCTTCCAGCCGCGGATCGAACGCGCGCATGATCTCCCGGCGCCCGCAGACCGCGGCGAGCGGGAAGCCGCCGCCGATGATCTTGCCGTACGCGGCGAGATCGGGAACGACGCCGTAGTATTCCTGGGCGCCGCCGTAGGCGAAGCGGAAGCCCGTGACGACCTCGTCGAAGATCAGCGGGATCCCGTGGCGCTGCG
>QHTD01000332.1 GCA_003220675.1 Candidatus Rokuibacteriota bacterium
GAGCACCGCCGAGCGCGTCAGCCGCGCGATGGACGCCATCGCGAAGGCGCCCAGCGTGAGCGCCGGCAGGACCAGGTGCTTCCAGTCGCCGCGTCCGCCCGTCGGGAAGAGGTCGGCCTTGAGCGACAGCAGGAGGATGAAGAGGATCCCGAGGAAGAACGTCGGCGCCGACTGTCCGACGAGCGCCACGCCCATCGCGGCGTGGTCGATCGGCGAGTTGCGCTTGACCGCCGAGAGGAGCCCGACGGGCACCGCGACGAGCGCCGCGAGGAGAAATGAGGTCAGCCCCAGCTCGACCGTGGCGCCGAGGTAGCCTCGGACGACTGAGAACGCGGGCTCGCGGAAGTGGATCGAGCGGCCGAAATCGCCGCGGAGCACGTTGGCGAGGAACACGCCGTACTGCACGGGCAGGGGTTGGTCGAGCCCGAGCTCCCGGCGCACGCGGAAGATCTCGCTCCGTGGCGCGTCGGGAGGTAGCAGGAGCGGCACGGGGTCGCCGGAGAGCCGCATGACGACGAAGACCACCGTCGAGACGAGCCAGACGGCGATCAGGGCCCGGAGGAGCCGCGGAGCGAGGAAGGTGAGGACGCCGCGCATAGGGTGCGGCGGCCCGGGACCCCGCCGCCGGGGCCCCGGGCCTCGCGTGCGCTAGGCGCGACGGAATCTGAGGTTGAAGCGCCGGATCTCGAACTGCTGGTTCGGGTTCGGCGTCCACTCGACGTGCTTCTGGAGGCCGTAGTCCTCGTAGGGCTGGATGACCGGCACCCACGGCAGGTGCTCGAGGAAGACCTTCGTCATCTCGCGGTACGCCTGGCCGCGGAACTTCTCGTCCACGGAGAAGCGCGCGGCCTCGCCCAGCTCGTCGAAGCGCGGGTGGCGCCAGTAGTCCTGCGGCCCGCCCGGCGAGAGGAGGCGCCACATCATGCCGTCCGGATCGCCCAGCGTCGAGGTCGGGTCCGACCACCACAGGCCCTTGAAGCTCTTGTCCCGGTTCTTCTGGGCGCGGACGGAGTACTCGACCACCTCGACCTTGGCGTTGATGCCGACGTCGCGCCACACGCCGTGGATCGCCTCGGACATCGCGAGCGTCGTGTCGAAGTGGTTGTCGCCCTTCGCGATCGGCCCGGTCGGGACGATGCCGCGCCCGCGCCAGAGCTCTTTGACGATCGCGTTGCGGTCGATGGCGAGCGACAGCGCCTGTTTGACGAGCGGGTTGTCGAGCGGCGGACGCTTCGAGTTGACGGCCAGGACGTAGAGGCCCGCGTAGAGCGCGCCCACCACCCTGGTCGAGGGGTTGCCGGTGATCCGCTCGCCCTGGTCCGGCGGGAGCTGGGTGATCACGTCCACCTCGCCTTTGAGGAGCGCCGCGATGCGGGGCGCCGTCTCCGGGATCGACCGGAAGACGACCCGCTCGGCCTCGATCTTGCCGCCCCAATAGTCGGGGTTCGCCTCGAGGACGAGCTTGTCGTCCTTCGTCCAGGAGACGAAGCGCACCGGGCCCGTGCCCACGGGCTTCGCGTTGAACTCGTCGTTGCCGACCTTCTCGATGTACTTCTGCGGGACGATCTGGCCGCCGTAGAAGGCGAGCCGCGCGGGGAGCAGGGGGTCGGGCTTCTTGGTGTGGATGACGAGCGTGCTCGGGTCGAGCGCCTCGATGCGGTCGATCGTGGTGAACACGGTGCTCACGCGGGTTCCGATCTTCGGGTCCCACGTCCGCTCCAGGCTGAATTTCGCGTCGGCCACGGTGAACGGGTCACCGGTGTGCCACTTGACGCCTGGCCGGATCTTGAACGTCCACTGGGTCGAGCCCTGGAGCTTCCAGTCCGTAGCGAGGCCGGGGTGGAGCTTGCCGTCCGGGTAGCGGGACACCAGATTGTCGAAGAGGTTGAACGACACGCGGATGTCGTTGGACGAAGTCGAGAAGTGCGGGTCGAACTTCGAGACGTCGCCGCCCTGGGCGACGACCAGCTCCGGCTTCGGCGTCGTCTGGGCGCTCGCGGGCCGCGTGCGCGCTCCGGGCACCGTCGCGGCGGCGCCGAGGGCGGCCGCTCCCGTGAGTAGCTCGCGTCGCGTGACCTGGACCATAATGGCCTCCGTGAGGGCCTCGGGGTGAATCGGGTAAGCGGCACTATATACGGAAAGGCGAAGCGACGCTATGGCCAGCGCT
Source organism: Candidatus Rokuibacteriota bacterium (assembly GCA_003220675.1). Taxonomy (GTDB): domain Bacteria; phylum Methylomirabilota; class Methylomirabilia; order Rokubacteriales; family CSP1-6; genus 20CM-2-70-11. The sequence continues at coordinate 2,168 of QHTD01000332.1, forward strand.
GACGTCGTCATCGTCGGGGGAGGCGCCAACGGCACGAGCACGGCCTTCCACCTGACCCGGCTCGGCGCGCGGAACGTGCTGCTCCTCGAGCGGAGGTGGCTCGGCGCGGGCGCGACGGGCAAGTCGGGCGCTCTCGTCCGCATGCACTACACGAACGAGCACGAGTCGCGGCTGGCGCTCGAGAGCCTGAAGGTCTTCCAAAACTTCGACGCCGAGGTCGGTGGCGACTGCGGCTTCGAGCCGGTCGGCTTCGTGCAGCTCGTAGGGCGCGGCTACGAGGACCACCTTCGCCGCAACGTGGCGATGCAGCAGCGCATCGGGATCAAGACCGAGCTCGTCTCGCCCGAGGATCTGACGCGCCTGCTCCCCGGCGCCAGCACGGACGACGTCGGCGGGGCGGCGTGGGAGCCGGAGTCGGGCTTCGCCGACCCGAACGCGACCGCCTTCGCGTTCGCGGCAGCGGCGATCCGCGGCGGCGCCAGGATCGAGACCGCGCGCGACGTCACGCGGGTCGTCGTCGAGCACGGGCGCGTCGTCGGCGTCGAGACGCATGAGGGGCGCGTCGCCGCGCCCGTCGTCGTCCTGGTCCCCGGCGCCTGGGCGGGCCGGCTTCTCGAGCCGCTCGGGCTCGACTTCGGCCTCGAGCCCTACCGGATCCAGGTCTCGATCTTCCGCTGGCCGGCGGGCCTGGTCCGGCGGGATCCCGCCGTCATCGACGCGGTCCACGAGTCCTGGATGCGCCCCGAAGGCGGCGCCGCGACGCTGATCGGCGTGGAGCTCGGCGCCGGCCACGCCGACCCCGACCACTACAACGAGTCCGTCGACCGCGAGTACGTGGCGCTCTGCCGCGCGAAGCTCTCCGCGCGCTTCCCCGCGTTCGCTCGCGCCACGATGCGCGGCGGCTGGGCGGGGATGATCATGATGAGCCCGGACGGCCGGCCCATCATCGACCGCATCCCGTCGATCGACGGGCTCTACGTGATGCTCGGCGACTCAGGCACGTCGTTCAAGACGTCGCCGGCGATCGGCCGGTGCCTGGCGGAGTGGATCGTCGAGGGGAGGCCCCGCACGGCGGATCTCACGCCGTTCCGCTCGACGCGCTTCGCCGAGGGCAAGCCCTGGATCGACGAGTCGAACTACGGCAGCGAGCGGCTGACGATCTCTCGCTAGAGATGATCTCATTGCGAACATGGAGCGATTGTGAGATAGAAGCAGATGTCGCAAGTTGGAGGTGAGTGTGGCCACCAACGTCGAACGCATCGATGTCGCAACCGCTCGCCAGAACGTCGCCGCAGGACGAGCACTTCTCATCTGCGGATACGAGGACGACGCGAAGTGCCGAAAGAGCCGGCTCGAAGGCTCCATGCCGTTCGCGCGCTTCGAGGCGCTCGCGCCGACTCTGCCGAAGAGCCAGGAAATCATCTTCTATTGTGCCTGACCCGCCGAAGCGACTGCTGCCGGGCAGGCAGCACGCTATATCGGACGGGGGTTCACTCACGCTAAGGCGCTTCGCGGCGGCGTACAGGCGTGGATGCAGGCGGGGCTGCCGACAAAGGACGATTGAGCGCTCTGAACTAGCATCGCGTTACAGCGGAGGCCGAGGCGGACGGGCACGCACGATGCGGATCGCCGGGGCCACGCGGCGCGCGTTCGCTGCCCCGTTGCGGCTGGGCTCCATCTGGGCGCGCGATCTCCGCTGCCACGTGATGGGAACGGGCCCCGGCGATCCCCGATCGTGCGTACCCGTCGGCCACGACCCGTGAGCGGCGTCAGGCCGCACCGGGCCGGGCGAGGTGGGTGCGGCGCACGCGCGCCTGCACGTCCTGAACGACGTTGCGCTCGAGCGTGATCTCGACCTCGTGGTGCTCGACGTCCCAACGGCTCACCGTGGTGAGCCAGCCGAGCCGGCGCCGCCGCTGGGGCACGACCTTGCGCCCTCGGTAGACCAGGACCCGACGATCGGGCGGCGCGTGACGAGCGTCGTGAGCAGCGGGCCGACGAAGTTGCCGAGCACGAAGAAGAGCGCGGCGAACAGCACCGGCGCCCAGGACTTCCAGCCTGTGAAGTAGCCGAATTGGACCGTCAGCACCTGGGACCGGAAGCCCTCCGCCGGATCGAGGTCGAACAACACGACCTCGGTGCTCCCGCTGGTCTCGCTCGCCTCGCGCCGGCTCGTCAGCGGCGAGACCTCCTGGATCTTGAGGTGCTCCGAGTCCGCGAAGTTGATCAGGAGCTGGGACGGGTCCGCGGCCAGGCGGACCGCGCGGTCGCGGTGCTCGAAGTACATCGGGAACGCCGCGCGCGTCCGCGCGTCGTTGAAGGTCAACGCGATCGAGTGGCGGCGTCCCCAGACGACGTTCTCGAGCCAGGAGGCCCGCCGCTCCTGGATGAGCTTGGGCAGCTTCATCCGGAGCTCGATCAACCAGGTGCGATTGAGCAGCCTCGGCGTCCACGGAATGCGGATCCACGTCGCCGGTGCGGACCGCACGAGCGTGCCCGTCTCCCTCACGTAGATGGCGAAGGGCGCGCCGCCCTCGAGGGGATCCGGCCTGGGGCGCTCCTTGCCGCCGTAGAGCTGGTGCGCGCGGAGCGGCAGGCGCCCTTCCCGGACGACGGTGAAGCCGCGCTCCGTCAGGTACGCGGCGAGCGCGGGGTCGGGCGCGCCGGGCACGGTCTCGCCGTCCACCGGGCCCGGCCAGAGGAGGTAGAGATCCTGCTCGATCGCGGTCCCGGCGATCGTGGCGGGCAGGACGAGACTCCAGAGGACGGCGACCTCGACGGGACCGAGCTCGGGGCCGACGTTGGCGCGGATGTACACCGGCCCGACCATGAACGAAGGGTTCGGCCGCGTCGCGAGGAAGACCTGGGCCCGCGCCGCGCCCGGGGTCGCCGCGAGCAGGAGCCCGGCGAGGACGCAGGCCTTAGATCTTGACAGGCGTGAACTCGCGCGTGAAGTGCTCCTCGAGCGGCAGCTTCTTCTTGATGACGCCATACTCCAGGAGCGTGCCCTGCATCACCGCGAGCGCCGTGACGTCAATGCGGCCGTCGACCGGGAGGAGCGGACCCGAGATCTTGTGGGCGCCCAGCACCGCCTCGGGCGGCCAGCCGAGCGTCCTCGAGCAGATCTCGGCCGCCTCCCTCGGGTTCTCACGCATCAGCTTGAGCGCCGTGAACATCGCCCGCATGGCGCGGCGGATCAGGTCGGCCTGCGTCTTGATGGCGTCCTCCGACGCGTACTGGATCTGGCTGATCCACTTCCCCGTGACCGCGTCGAAGCGGAGCAGCACCTTGGACTTGCCCTGGAGCTCTGTGACCGCGCCGCCGTCGCCCCACACGTAGGCGGCGGTCTCCTTGCGGGCCAGCGCCGCGAGCTGGGCATCGAGACCGCCGAGGCCGACGACCTGCACGTCCGTGTCTGGATCCCAGCCCTCCCTCTTGGCGAGCATGCGCGCGAAGATCCACGTGGTCGCACCGACGCGCGTGACGCCGATCGCCTTGCCCTTGAGCTCGGCGACCGTGTGGACGTCGGGTGCGACGTTGAGCGTGAAGTGGTTGCCCTCGGTGTGCGTCGCGATTGCCTTGATCGGCGAGCCCGCCTCGCGGAAGACCAGGATGTCGGTGCTCCCGGTGATGCCGACGAGGATTTCGCCCGCCATGACCGCCTTGAGGAGGTCGGGGCCGCCGCGGAAGGGGACGAACTCGGCCGCGAGGCCCTCGCGCGCAAAGAGCCCGCGCTCGCGCGCCACGATGACCGGTCCCGCCATCGAGTAGTCGCCGAGGACGGCCGTGCCGATCTTCACGGCGGTCGCTCCGCGAGCGGGCCGCGGCCTGAGAGCTGCGGGGATCGCGGCGGCAGTGGCGAGGAAGCGACGGCGGGAGATCGAGGTCGCGGGCATGAGCCGGTCTCCTTGACTTTCGCGCGAGCCTTCCATACGTTAGGCGCGCTTTCCATGGGTACCGCCTGCGTCAGACGCGCTGGCCGCGATCGTACATCGTCGTGAGCCGCTTCCACAATCCCGCACGCGTGACCGCCGACCGATGAACGACGCCCCCGTCACCCGCGCGGTCGCGGAGGGCGTCGCCTGGATCACGCTCAACCGCCCCGCGGTGCTCAACGCGCTCAACACCGACCTCGCCGCTGCGCTCGCCGATCACGCGGAGGCGGCGGCTGCCGATCCCACCGTCACTCTCGTCGTCGTACGTGGTGTCGGCCGGGCGTTCTCCTCGGGCATGGACCGCACGGCGCTGGCGGCCGGAGCCATCGGCGAGGCGTTCTACCGCCACTGGATCCGCGCGCTGAACTGCCTCGAGGACATGCCGAAGATCTCGCTCGCGGTGCTGCACGGGCACTCGATCGGCGGCGGGCTCCAGCTGGCGCTCGCCTGCGACCTGCGCCTCGCCACCGACGAGGCCGTGATCGGCCTGGGCGCCACGCGGCACGGGCTCATCCCGGATGGCGCCGTGCTGCGCCTCGCGCGGGTCGTCGGGCTCGGCCGGGCCAAGGAGCTCGCGCTGCTCAACGACGACGTGAGCCCCGAGGCCGCGCGCGCCATCGGCCTCGTCAACTGGGTGTCCGCTGCCGCCGACCTCGACCGCACGCTCCGGTCCGTCATCGACAAGGTGCGCGCCGCCTCGCCGACCGCGGCCGCCCACACGAAGCGGCTCCTCCACGAGTCCTTCCACCGCGATCCGCGGGCCACGATCGAAGACGTGGTGAAGGCGCAGAACGAGTGCATGGGCTCCTGGGAGATCGACGAGGCCAACCGGGCCTGGCAGGAGAGGCGGGAGCCGGTCTTCTACCCGCCGCGCCCGCGGAAGGTATGACCTCGCGGCGCGTTTCGGAGGCCCCATGACGTACGCGGACATCCTCTACGCGAAGAAGGACGGCGTCGCCTGGATCACGATCAACCGTCCCGAGGTGCGCAACGCCTTCCGCACGAAGACCGTGGCGGAGCTGACCGACGCGTTCCTCGACGCGCGCTGGGACCCGGCCGTCGGCGTCGTCGTGCTCACCGGAAGCGGCGACAAGGCGTTCTGCTCCGGCGGCGACCAGAAGGAGCGGGGGCAGGGCGGCTACGCGCCAGGCGCCGCAGGCACGCCAGGCGCCGCAGGCACGGTGGACCAGCGCCCGATGGACGTGGAAGCCCTGCACAGCGCCATCCGCCACATCCCGAAGCCCGTCATCGCCATGGTCAACGGCTTCGCCATCGGCGGCGGCCACGTGCTCCACGTGCTCTGCGACCTCTCCATCGCGTCGGACAACGCCGTCTTCGGGCAGACGGGGCCGCGCGTGGGCAGCGTCGACGCGGGCCACGGCACCGGCTTCCTCGCCCGCGTCGTCGGCGAGAAGAAAGCGCGGGAGATCTGGTACCTCTGCCGCCAGTATTCGGCTCAGGAAGCGCTCGCGATGGGGCTCGTGAACAAGGTCGTTCCCCTCAAGGAGCTTCGCGCCGAGGTGGAGAAGTGGTGCGCCGAGCTGCTCGAGAAGAGCCCGACCGCGCTGGCGCTCGCCAAGCAATCGTTCAACATCGACTCCGAGCAGCGCGCCGCCGTGGCGCAGCTCGCCCACACCGCGCTCAACCTCTACTACGAGACCGAGGAGGCGATGGAAGGCCGGAATGCCTTCGTCGAGAAGCGTCCGGTCAACTTCAAGAAGTTCCGCACGTGAGCGCCGTCGCCCGCTACTTCCGTTTCGCGGAGCGCTCCACGGATCTCGCCACCGAGCTCCGCGCGGGCCTGACCACGTTCATGGTCATGGCCTACATCATCTTCGTGAACCCCATCGTCCTCGGCTACGTCGGCGTCCCGGGGCTCGAGGGCAAGGGGCTGCCGTTTGCGCCGACGCTGACGGTGACGTGTCTCACCGCGGGCGTGCTCTCGATGGCGATGGGGCTCGCGAGCAACTATCCGCTCGTCCTGGCGCCCGGGATGGGGCTCAACGCGGTCGTGGCGTTCGAGCTGGTGGCGGCCCGCGGGCTCACGTGGCCCCAGGCGATGACGGTGGTGTTCCTCGAGGGCGTGGTCATTACGCTGCTCGTGCTCACGCGGTTCCGCGAGGCCGTGATGGACGCGGTCCCGATTGGGCTCAAGCGGGCGATCGGCGTGGGGATCGGCCTGTTCATCGCGTTCATCGGCTTCTTCACCGCGGGCTTCGTGGTGAAGCCCCCGTCGGGACCCTTGCCCGTCGCGCTCGGGTCCATGCGCGGCCTGCCGATCCTCGTGTTCCTTGTGGGCTTCGTCCTGACGGCGTGGCTGATGGCGCGCCGGGTGCGCGGGGCGCTCCTGCTCGGGATCGTGCTCACCACGCTGGTGGCGATCATCCTGAACGGCGCCGTCGCCGACTGGAAGGGCTTCCCGACGCCGGGCGCGGCGCGGATCCCGACGGCGATCGTGCAGCCGCCGGATCTCTCGACGTTCGGCCGCCTCGACTTCGGCCTCGTCGCGAAGCTCGGCGTGGTCACGGCCGTCCTCGTGACGTTCTCGATCATGCTGAGCGACTTCTTCGACACGATGGGCACGATCATCGGCGTCGGCGGCAAGGGGGGGTTCCTCGACGCGCGGGGCCGGCTCCCCGGCGCCAACCGCGTGCTGCTGGTGGACTCGATCGGCGCCGGCCTGGGCGGCCTCGCCAACGCGAGCAGCAACACGACCTACATCGAGTCCGCCGCGGGTGTGGCGGAAGGAGGCAGGACCGGCTTCGCGTCGGTCGTCGTGGGCGTCCTCTTTCTCCTGGCCATGTTCTTCTCGCCCCTCGCGAGCGTGATCCCCGCCCAAGCGACCGCACCCGCGCTGATCGTCGTCGGCTTCTTCATGATGACGATCGCGCGGGACATCCCGTGGGAGGACTACGAGGAGGCGATCCCCGCGTTCGTGACGATGCTGACGATGCCGTTCACCTGGTCCATCACCAACGGGATCGGCGCGGGCTTCGTGACCTACGTCGCGATCAAGGTCCTCAACGGCAAGGGGCGGCGGGTTCACTGGATGGTCTACCTCGTCGCGGCTGCGTTCGTCGTCTACTTCGCTCTGCCACTCATCGAGAAGGCGATGACGTAGGCGACCCATGGCGCGACACGAGGTGCCGACACGCTGGAAGAGCGGGATGCTCGAGGTGGGGCCGAGGGTCTTCGCTTACGTCCAGGCGTCGGGGATCGACCCGGTGGGCGACACCGGCGTCTCCAACGCGGGACTCATCCTCGGCCACGAGGGGAACGTGCTCGTGGACGCCCTGATGGTGCCGTCCATGACGCGGAGCCTCGTGGCGGCGATCAAGAAGACGACGCGCAAGCCGATCGCGACCCTCGTCAACACCCACCATCACCTCGATCACACCGGCGGCAACCGATTCTTTCGCGGCGCGACCATGATCGCCTCCGAGAAGTGCCGCGAGGCGCTCGAGCCCGGCTTCCCGCCCGTCCCGCTCCTGCAGCGCTTCATGCCGCGCTTCGCGCGCGAGTTCCCGCTGCTCAAGGTGGTGCTCCCGACCGTGACGTTCAAGGACCACCTCGTCATCCACGACGGCGACCGCGAGATCCAGCTCTGGCACCCGGGCTTCGCCGCGCACACGGTCGGGGACGCGGTCGCGTACCTGCCGAAGGAGCGGATCCTGTTCGCGGGCGACATCGCCTTCCACTACGTGACGCCGCTCGCCTTTCAGGGCCACGTCGGCAACTGGATCAAGGCGGCGAACCGGCTCCTCGAGTACGACGCCGACGTGATCGTGCCCGGCCACGGCCCGATCGGGACGACGAGGGAGCTGACGCGCATGCGCGACTACCTCGTGACAGTCCGTCGCGAGGCGCGCGAGCGCTTCGAAGCCGGCATGCCCGCCGAGGAGGCCGCGCGCGACATCGAGCTCGGCGTCTACGCCGCGTGGAGCGACGCCGAGCGCATCCTGCCGAACGTGATGCGCTGCTATCAGGAGTTCAGGAACGAGCTGCACCTGCCCCTGGACCTGCCCCGCATGCTCGACGGCATGGAGCGGCTCCGCGGCCGGCCGACCGACCACACCTGTCT